>DASWME010000062.1:0-2668 GCA_036399915.1 Thermoanaerobaculia bacterium | reverse complement strand
CGCTATCTGGGTCCGTGTCGCCCACGACTATACCTAATCTAGGCCTCTCCCCGCGGGCGTGGTACTCGCTCGCAACCTAAAGCCGATCGCGCAAGTCTGAAAGCGCCTCGGCCCTAGCCGTGAAGACGGTCCAGGCCGTGTGAGGATCGTCGATGCCGTGCAGTTTCAAAGCGGCGGCCAGCTTGGCCGAGTACTCGAACGGGACCACGCGGTTGACGTCGTTATCGAAGTTTTCGCCGGTGCGTACCCAGTTGGTGAGGACGAGACCGCTCCAGGCCGCATGGTCGAATCCGGAGCCGAGCGTGGAGTGGCGCGGTACCTGCAACAGCGCGGTCGAGAGCCACACGACCCCAACGAGGGCGAGCCCGACGAGAGCAGCAGCCAGCGGAATGTCCTCGGGGCGGCGGAAGGCGAGGAGCAGTGCGATCGCCGCCTCGATCAACATCGGCGGTCCGACGACGTAGGTCGTGAGGCGGGAGTGAGCGCCGGAGTAGAGGGCGAACCGCCGGAGCCGACCCTGGAGCAGGGCGGATAGTGGACTATCTGGACGAACCAGATCACGCCGACCATAACCAGCGTCGCCGAGAGGTGTACAAGGAGTACGTACTTCACCGGGCTAGGGGCGCCACGTTCGCTACCGGACCTCCAGCAGTCTCTCGGCAGCGGCGAGGCCCGAGAGTACGGCACCCTCCACCTTAGGCCCCGCGTAGGCATCCCCGCAGAAGACCAGGGGATACGGGCCCTCGACGTAGACGAACTGCTCCTCGTAGGGGCTGGCCGGCATGCTGTACTCCCAGCGGTAGACCTCCGTCGCCTTCACGTCCGGCCCGAGATAGTCTTTTGCCTCTTCGAGCAGCAGGGCTGCGACCTTCTCGTCGTCCTCGGGCATCTGCTCGCGGCTCCACTCCGGGCCGGCGTGGATGGTGACGGCGGGAACTTTGGAGATTCCTTTCTTGCGGTTGTCGGCGACCCAGAAAAGGGAATCTCCGCCGACCTGGACGCCGCCCGGATCTGGCACCGCCCCTTCGCCGTCGAGGAGCGCCATCACCGCGATGCACGGCTCGTAACTTATGCTCTCCAGCGCCTCCCGCGCCTCGACAGGCAGCGACACGGCGTTCCGGTCGACGAGTGCGAGCGCGGCGGGTGCGGGGGCGGTGAGGACGAGAGCGTCGGCTGTGTAGGTCGAGCCTTTGGCGACAACTTCCCAGCCACTTTCGCCCAGGCGCAGCTCCTTGGCTTCCAGACCGGTCTTCACGTCGAGGTTGCGGGCGAGGTGCTCGGCGATGGCGGTCATGCCGCGCGTACCCTTGTAGCGGGAGTGGCCGTCTTCTTGGTGCTCGCCGCTGGCGTCGGCGAAGCCAAGGGTCCACTCGGCGGCGACACCGGCGGAGATCCAGGTTTGCACCATCTCCGCGAAGCGGTCGGAGCGGACAGTAAAGAACTGCGCGCCGTGGTCGAAAACGCCGTCCCGTACGCGGTCGGTCCTCATGCGGCCGCCGACCTTGTGCTCACTTTCGATTACCGTGACCCGCACGCCAGCGTCGGAGAGGATCCGGGCGGCGACGAGACCGGAGAGGCCGGCGCCGACTACTATGCAGGATTGCATGTTCAGGTGGTCCTCCTGGTCAAGAGCTGCTCTTCGCGGGGCTCGGGGTTCGGCGGGGGAGGGGACGGAGGGTGGAGAGGCCGCCGTCCACCCCGAAGGTCTGGCCGGTCACCCAGCTCTGGGCGGGGTCGAGGAGCCAGGAGATCATGGCCGCCACGTCCTCGGGCTCGCCGAGCCTGCCGAGGGGATGTAGGTCGGTCGAAGCCCGGCGGGCGGTCTCGCTCCCCGTGACCTTTTCCGTCATCGGGGTCTGGACGAGCCCGGGCGCGACGATGTTGAAGCGTAGCCCGCGGCCCGCGTAGGAGGCGGCTGCGGAGAGCCCCAACCCGGTGACGGCACCCTTGGCGGCGGCTACGGCCTCGTGATTGGCGAGGCCGACGCGAGCGGCGACAGAGGAGAGCAGCACGACGGAGCCGCCGTCCGGCATGTGCTTCGCCGCGGCCTTTACCGTTCCGAACGCGGTGTTGAGGTTCAGCGAGATCGTCTGGGCCAGATCCTCGTCGCTCGTGAGGTGGGCCGGCTTCAGCATGAAAGAACCTACGCAGTTCGCCGCCCCGTCCACCCGCCCGAACTCCTCGACCGCTTCTGTGAAGAGCCGGTCGACCTCCTCCGTTCTCGTGGCGTCGAGTGGGACGGGGTGTGCCCCGGTCTCCCCGGCGAGCTTCTTCAGGCTGTTCTCGCTACGGGCGCCGACGACGAGCTGGGCGCCGCTCTCGGAGAGCCTGCGGCAGAGCGTGCTCCCGATGCCGCCGGTGGCGCCTAGGACGACGTGTACGGGAAACGAGTTTGCGGAGTTATCCACGGGCTCTTCCTCTCTTTCGGGTTCGGGTGGGAACGGCGGGCAGCTTGAGTGCCGGCGTATCGCAAGGATTCACGCCTTTGCCCCATTCGGCGTCTTGTTGCTCTGGTAGGCCCGGAGGAGTATCAGGGCGAAGGGGAGCCACCAGATCAGATCGTCGGTCAGGATGGTCAGGCCGAAGGAGAGGGGAAGCGTCCCCCCGACCACGGCGGAGAGGAAGCCGATGGGGCCAAAGATCTTGCCAAGCAGTCCCACCAACACCA
>DASWME010000061.1:0-4453 GCA_036399915.1 Thermoanaerobaculia bacterium | reverse complement strand
GGCTGCAGCGCCGGCCGCCGGCCGGGCGCCGGCTCGGCAATATCTACGGCCCCTCCGAGGCCACCGTGGTCACGGTGGCCTCCGTGGTCTCTCCGGAGGGGGCTCGCCCGCCGTCGATCGGCCGCCCGCTGGCCAACACGCGGGTCTACATCCTGGATACGGCGCTGCGGCCCGTGCCGCCCGGAGCGACAGGAGAGCTGTGCCTGGCCGGCGCCAACCTCGGCCGCGGGTATCTCGGCCGACCCGACCTGACCGCGGCGGTCTTCCTCCCCGACCCGTTCGAGGGGGCCGGCGAGCGCCTGTACCGGACGGGCGACCTGGCGCGTTGGTTGGCCGACGGCCGCATCGAGTGCCTCGGTCGCGCCGACCGTCAGGTCAAGATCCGTGGCTTCCGGGTCGAACCGGGGGAGGTGGAGGCGGTCCTGGCCTCTCTGCCGGGCGTGCGGGAGGCCGCGGTCGTGGTGGACGAGGAGGTGCCGGAGCACCGCCGCTTGGTGGCCTGGGTGGTGGCGGAGGCCGGGGTGGGCGCTGCGGCCCTGTGCGCCGCTCTCGCGGAGCGGCTCCCGGCGCAGATGGTCCCGGCCGCGGTCGGCTTCCTCCCCGCGCTGCCGCGCACCGCCAACGGCAAGGTGGACCGCCGAGCCCTCGCCCGCCGGGCACCACCCGGGGACGGTTCCAACGAGGGCTACGAAGCGCCGCGGACGCCGACCGAGGAGCTGGTCGCCGCGATGTGGGCGGACCTGCTCGGCGCCGGTCGGATCGGGCTCCGCGACGACTTCTTCGACCGCGGCGGCCATTCGCTGCTGGCGGCCCGCGCCTTGGCGCGGCTGCGCGAGCCCTTCGGTCTCGAGCTCCCGCTGCGGACCTTGTTTGAGAACCCTACCCTGGACTCATTCGCCGCAGCGGTGGACCGGGCATGCCGGGAGGAGAGCGGGAGCCCCGCGGCACCGCCGCTGCGGCCGGTGCCGCGCGACGGCGAGATCCCTCTCTCCTTCGCGCAGGAGCGCCTCTGGGTGCTCGACCGGCTGGTGCCCGGCAGCGCGGCCTACAACATCCCGGTCGGCCTGCGCCTCACGGGCTCTCTCCGGCCCATCCTGGTCTCCCGCGCGCTGGCGGAGATCGTCCGCCGGCACGAAGCGCTGCGCACCGTCTTCCAGGACGCCGACGGCCGGCCGGTCCAGGTGGTGCGACCGGCGGCGGCCTTCCCCCTACCGTGCGCCGATTTGTCGGCGCTCCCTCCGTCCTGGCGCGAGGCCGAGGCGGACCGCCTGACCCGCGCTGAGGGGGCGCGCCCCTTCGACCTCGCCGAAGGGCCGGTCGCCCGCGCCCTCTTGCTGCGCTTGGCGTTGGAGGAGCACCGGCTGCTGCTCTGCCTGCACCACATCGTCGCCGACGGCTGGTCGGTGCGGCGGCTGCTCCGCGAGCTCGGCGCCTTCTACGGCGCCGGCCTGCCGGATCCCGGGAAGGCGCCCGGCCTGCCCGCGCTGACGGTCCAGTACGCCGACTACGCGGTCTGGCAGCGGCAGTGGCTTGCGGGCGGCACGCTGGATGCCCAGCTCGCCTGGTGGCGGGAGCGGCTCGCCGGCGCGCCGGCCTCCGTCGAGCTGTCGGCCGACCGGCCGCGGCCGGCGGCGCAGACCTTCCGCGGCGAGCTGGTGCTATTCGCAGTGCCGGCGGAGGTCGTCCACGGCTTGGAGGAGCTGGCGCGCCGGCGCGGCGCAACGCTCTTTCTGACTCTGCTCGCCGGCTGGGCGGCCCTCCTGCACCGCGTCACCGGACAGGACGATCTGGTCGTCGGCTCCGTGGTAGCCGGCCGCAACCGCGAGGAGATCGAGCCGCTGATCGGCGTCTTCGCCAACGCCTTGCCGTTGCGCCTCGACCTGAGGGACGACCCCACTACCGCCGAGCTGCTCGGCCGGGCGCGCGCCGCCGCGCTCGGCGCCTGGTCCCACCAGGACGTCCCCTTCGAGCGGCTGGTCGAAGAGCTACAGCCGCGGCGCGACCTCTCGCGCAGCCCGCTCTTCCAGGTGATGCTCGCAGTGCAGGACGGCCCCGCGGAGGGACCGGACCTGCCGGGCCTCGCGGTGCAGCCGCTTCCGCTCGCGGCTCTCCACAACGGCACGGCCAAGTTCGACCTCACCGTGCTGCTCGACCGCGCCGGCGACGTCCTGACCGGCGGCCTCGAGCTTAACGCCGACGTCTTGGATCCCGCTACCGGAGCGCGGCTGGCAGAGGGCCTGGGCCGGCTCCTGCGCGAGATGGCCGCCGCGCCGGAGCGGCGGATCGCGGATCTCGATCTGCTCGACGCCGCGGATCGGGCCCAGCTTGTGGCCGAGGGGCTCGGGGCGCTGGCCTCCTATCCTCGCGACATCCCCATCCATCGCCTGTTCGAGGAGCAGGCCCACCGGACGCCCGGGCGGATCGCGCTGCAGGCGGACGGATTGGAGATGACCTACGCCGAGCTCGACGCGCGGGCCAACCGGCTGGCGCGGCATCTGCGCGGCCGCTTCGGGGTGGGCGCCGCCCCCGAGACGCCGGTGGGCGTGGCCCTGGAGCGATCGCCGGAGATGGTGGTGGCCTTCCTCGCCATCCTCAAGGCGGGTGGCGCCTATGTGCCGCTCGATCCCTCCTACCCGGCCGAGCGCCTGGCCGTTATGGCCGAAGAGGTCGCCCTGCCGTTCGTGGTCACCGAGGAGGCTCTGCTGACGGAGCTGCCCGCATCCCTGGCCGGAATGGGGGACCGCCGCCTCCTTTGCCTCGAGCGTGAGCAGGACGCCATCGCCCACTACGCGGCCGGGCCCTTGGACGGTGGAGCGGAGGCGGGCCACCTCGCCTATGTGATGTTCACCTCGGGTTCGACCGGCCGGCCCAAACCAGTTGGGATCGAGCATCGGAGCGTCGTCCGTCTGGTGTGCGGCGCCGACTACGCCCAGTTCGGTCCGGACGAGGTCTTCCTCCAGCTCACGTCCGCCTCCTTCGACCCCTCGACGATGGAGATCTGGGCACCGCTGCTCCACGGGGGTCGCCTGGCGCTATCACCCCGAGGGACCGCCTCGATCGAGGAACTGGGCGAGACGCTCGCCCAAAACGGAGTGACAACGCTCTGGCTGACCGCGGGGCTCTTCCACCAGGTCGTAGAGAGCCGTATTGGGGTGCTGCGGCCGGTTCGGCAGCTCCTCGCGGGCGGCGACGTGCTGTCGCCGGAGCGCGTCAACCGCGTGCTCGCGGAGCTGCCTGGCTGCACCCTGATCAACGGCTACGGCCCCACCGAGAACACCTGTTTCACCTGCTGCCACCGCGTGCGCGAGCTCGTGCCGCCAGGCAGTTCTGTGCCCATCGGCCGCCCGATCGCCAACACGCGCGCCTGGATCGCCGACCGCCGGCTGCAGCCGGTGCCGGCCGGGGTCGCCGGCGAGTTGCTGGCAGGCGGCGACGGCCTGGCCCGCGGCTATCTCGGCCGGCCGGACGCCACCGCCGAGCGCTTCGTGCCCGATCCGTTCTCGGGCGAGTCGGGGGCGCGCGTCTATCGCACGGGCGACCTGGTGCGCCGCCGGACGGATGGCGCCCTCGAGTTCCTCGGGCGGATCGACCAGCAGGTGAAGATCCGCGGCTTCCGCGTGGAGCCGGGGGAGGTCGAGGCGGCGCTGCTCGAGCACTCCGCAGTAGCCGCCTGCGCGGTCGTACCGCGCCAGGATGTGCCCGGGGACCGGCGCCTGGCGGTCTACCTGGTTCTCGCGGAGGGAATCGCTCCCCGCTCGGGAGCAAGCCCGGCCGAGCTGCGGGCGTTCCTCGCCGCGCGCCTGCCGGCCTACATGGTGCCAGCGGCCTTCGTGATCCTCCCCGCGCTGCCGCTCAATCCCAACGGCAAGGTGGACCGGCGGGCGCTCCTGCGGCTGCCGCCGCCCGCGGGCGAGGCGCTGGCGAGCGCCGGCGAGTATGCCAGGCCGCGCACCCCGGCCGAGCGCCAGATCGCGGAGGCCTGGGCCGGACTGCTCGGGCTGAAGCAGATCGGCATTCATGACGACTTCTTTGCCCTGGGTGGCCATTCGCTGCTCGCCATCCAGGCCCTGTCGCGCCTGCGCGACCTTTTCGGGGTGGAGGTGCTGTTGCGCGCGCTCTTCGAGGAGCCGACGGCCGCCGGGATGGCCGCGCGGGTCGAAGCAGCGCTGAGGACGGAAGCGGGGGCAGGCGCGCCTCCCCTCGAGCCGGTGCCTCGCGGCGGTCCCCTGCCTCTCTCCTACGCGCAGGAGCGCCTCTGGTTCCTCGAGCAGCTCGAGCCGGGCTCGGCTTTCTACAACATCCCGGCGGCCGCTCGGCTCGCCGGCCCGCTGCGTGTGGGTGTGCTGCGAGCCTGCCTGGCGGAGATGGTGCGGCGCCACGAGGCGCTGCGCACTACCTTCGGCGACCGCGGCGGCCAGCCGTTCCAGGAGATTGGCGAGCCCGCGATGCCCGG
>DASWME010000060.1:0-6214 GCA_036399915.1 Thermoanaerobaculia bacterium | reverse complement strand
GCGGATCGCCGGCCAGAAGAGCGTGGCTTTCACCGCCTCGCCGGTGGCGGCCGACGGCAAGCTCTACTTCGCGAGCGAGGACGGGGAGGTCTACGTGGTCAAGGCCGGGCCCAAGTTCGAGCTGCTCGCCACCAATCCCATGGGCGAGGTGCTGATGGCCACGCCGGCGATCGTGGACGGCATGATCCTCGTCCGCGGCCGCTCTCACCTCGTCGCCATCCGCGAGGCGAAGGCGCCTGCCAAGCCCGCTGGCCGCTAGCCGGCGCGGCCATCAAGGGTCATCTGCGGCTGGCCGCGGTCCACCAGGGCCACGGCCAGGCGGCCGCCGCAATGCTCGCGCACCAGGGCCGCCAGATCCTCCGCGGCTCGCTCCACGCGGTCGCGGCCCACCGGCGGCAGCCCCTCGACGACCAGGACGGCGTTGCGCGTCGCGGCCGTCAGCCTGGTCCGCTCCGCTTCCTTCCAGTTCCAGCGCCGGCAGATCGCGCCAATGTCGTCCTTATAGATCACCTCGCCGGGCTTCGGCGGGCGCGCCTCGGGCTCGCCGAGCAGGTGGACCGGCGCCTCCTCATCGCTCGCCACGGTCAGCAGGACGTCCCCTTCGATCCGGTCCAGGTCCTCGCCACCGGCCGGCACCAGGTGGCGCAGAGAGGTCGTGTTGTAGAGGTCCACCAGGGGATTGATCCGCGGCAGCGACTGCCCCTTGAGCACCCGCCGGACGAGGTTCTCGATCGAGGACGGATGGTCCTTGGGCTTCGCTCCGAATTTCCGGTACGCCTCCCGCCAGGGGGCGATGTGGGGGTGCTCGGAGACCTGGACGCCGGCGAGCCGCTCGCGGGCCCGCTCCTCCTCCCGGCGGAGCCCTGCCAGGATCGCGTCGTCCTGCCGGGCGTTGTCGATCCCGTGAGCGGTGACGACGCCCAGCACGGTCTCGGGGAAGAGGCGGAAGACCTCGCCGGTGACGCGCAGGAGGGGCATGCGGTGAGGATCTTATCGTGGTAGAAAGCGCCGCGGGCCGGCAGGCCGTGACCGGCCGCGGCGTTTCGTAGTAAGATCCGATGGACCCCCCTCTGGAAGTCTCTGGAAGGCGGTAACTCTCAGCATGATCCTTCAGGAAACGGCTACGGCCCCCACCGCCGTGGGGATCGAGAAGGCTCCGACCGGCATCACCGGCCTGGACGAGATCACCCTGGGCGGGCTGCCGCGGGGCCGGCCGACGCTGGTCTGCGGCACGGCCGGCTGCGGCAAGACGCTGCTGGCCATGGAGTTCCTCGTGCGGGGCGCCACGGAATACGGCGAGCCGGGCGTCTTCGTGAGCTTCGAAGAAGGGGTGAACGAGCTGACCGAGAACGTCCGCTCGCTGGGCTTCGACCTCGACGAGCTGGCGCGGCAGGAGAAGCTCGTGCTCGACTACGTGCACGTCGAGCGCAGCGAGATCGAGGAGACGGGCGAGTACGACCTCGAGGGGCTGTTCATCCGGCTGGGCTATGCCATCGACTCGATCGGGGCGAAGCGGGTCGTCCTGGACACGCTGGAGGTCCTCTTCGGCGGCCTGTCGAACGAGGGCATCCTGCGGGCCGAGCTGCGCCGGCTGTTCCGCTGGCTCAAGGACCGGGGGGTGACCGCCGTCATCACGGCCGAGCGGGGGGAGGGCACGCTGACCCGCCACGGCCTCGAGGAGTACATCTCCGACTGCGTGATCCTGCTCGACCACCGGGTCGAGGACCAGCTCGCGACGCGGCGGCTGCGGGTCGTCAAGTACCGCGGCAGCGTGCACGGCACCAACGAGTACCCGTTCCTCATCGACGAGCGCGGCATCGAGGTGCTGCCCATCACCTCGCTGGGGCTCGACCACGGGGCCTCGACCGAGAGGATCTCCTCCGGGATTCCGGCGCTGGACGGCATGCTGGGCGGCCAGGGCTACTTCCGCGGCACCAGCGTCCTGGTCTCGGGCAAGGCGGGCACGGGCAAGACCAGCCTGGCGGCCCACTTCGTGGACGCGGCCTGCCGGCGCGGCGAGCGCTGCGTCTACTTCGCCTTCGAGGAGTCGCGGGCCCAGTTGGTGCGCAACATGCGCTCGATCG
Source organism: Thermoanaerobaculia bacterium (assembly GCA_036399915.1). GTDB lineage: Bacteria > Acidobacteriota > Thermoanaerobaculia > Multivoradales > UBA5704 > DATARR01. The sequence continues at coordinate 4,130 of DASWME010000060.1, read as the reverse complement.
GCATCGACCTCCAGCCGTGGGTGGACCGGGGACTGCTGCTCTTCCAGGCCGCGCGCTCCACGGTGTACGGCCTGGAGCGGCACCTGGTGACGATGTACAAGGCGGTGCGCGACTTCGAGCCGCAGGTCGTCGTCATCGATCCCATCACCAACTTCCTGACCGCGAGCAGCCCCGAGGAGGTCAAGTCGATGCTGACGCGCCTGATCGACTTCTTCAAGGGCCGTCAGATCACGACGCTGTTCAACAGCCTGACGCACGGGGAACAACTGGACCAGACCGAGGTCGGCGTCTCCTCGCTGATGGACACCTGGCTGCTGCTGCGCGAGGTGGAGGTCTCCGGCGAGCGCAACCGCACCTTGAACGTCATCAAATCGCGCGGCATGGCCCACTCGAACCAGCTCCGCGAGATGCGGTTGACGCAGAACGGTGTCGAGCTGGTGGACCCCTACCTCGGTCCGGCCGGCGCGCTCACCGGGGTGGCCCGCGCCGCCCAGGAGGCGCAGGAGAAGGCCGCCGAGCTGTCGCGCCGCCAGGAGGCGGAGCACCGGCAGCGGGAGCTGGAGCGCAAGCGCCAGATGTTCGAAGCCCGCATCACCGCCCTGCGGCTGGAGTTCGAGAGCGAGGAGGAGGCTGTACGGCGGACCATCGAGCAGGCCATGGACCACGAGGAGCAGTTGCTGCAGGACCGGGACGACATGGCGCGCATCCGCAAGGTGGAGGCTCCCGGTGGGGCCACGCGGCGGATCCCCGGCAATCAGAAGGGAGAAGCATGATGATCGACTCGCTTCGCGATCCGAAGCCGCTACCGGGGGACGCCTCCGACTTCTGGGAGCTGCGGCTGTACGTGGCCGGACAGACTCCGAAGTCGGTGACCGCCCTGGCCAACCTGAAGAGACTCTGCGAGGAGAACCTCGCCGGCCGCTACCGCATCGAGGTGATCGACCTGGTGCAGAACCCGCAGCTCGCGCGGGGCGACCAGATCCTGGCCATCCCGACGCTGATCCGCAGGCTGCCCGAGCCGATCCGCCGGATCATCGGCGACCTCTCGAACTCGGAGCGGGTGCTGGTGGGGCTCGACGTGCGTCCCCGGGATTGACGGCATGGGAAAAGAGGAGACCACCCCGCGGTTCGAGGAGTCCCTCGCCACCCACCCGGCGGACCGGTACGCCCTGCGTCTCTACGTGACCGGCGCGACGCCCTCCTCCGGGCGGGCGATCGCCAACGTCAAAGCGATCTGCGAGGAGCACCTGCGGGACCGCTACGATCTCGAGGTGATCGACATCTACCAGCAGCCGGACTTGGCCGACGAGGACGAGATCGTGGCGGCGCCGACGCTCGTCAAGCGGCAGCCGCTGCCCCTGCGCCGCCTGGTCGGAGACCTCTCCGATCCGCAGCGCGTCCTCCTGCGTCTCAACCTGGAGACCGCAGCGTGATGGACTTCCTGAAGACAGAGCCCACCGGGTTTCCCGACGGGCCGCGGCGAGAGCGCCTCCTGGAGGAGGTCGAGGAGCTGCGCGCCCGCCTCGAGGAGGCGGACGACACGCTGCGGGCCATCCGCCACGGCGAGGTGGACGCCCTGGTGGTGAGCGAGGAGCGCGGCGAGAAGGTCTACACCCTGAAGAGCGCCGACCGCCCGTACCGCATCATGATCGAGGAGATGGGGCAGGGGGCGGTCACCCTGGCGCTGGACGGCACCATCCTCTACGCCAACCGCTGCTTCGCCTCGCTCGTCAAGGCGCCGCTCGAGAGCGTGCTCGGCGCCTCGGTCCACGCCTTCGTGGCGCCGGCGAGCCGGGAGCCGTTCGCCGCTCTCCTGCGGCAGGGGGAGACGCAGGAGAGCGGCCGGGGCGAGATCCAGTTGCGGACCGCGAGCGGAGACCTGGTGCCGGCGTACGTCGCCGTCACCGACCTCTCCCGGGAGGAAGGGCCGGCGCTCTGCCTGGTCGTCACCGACCTGACGGGGCAGCGGGCGGCCGCCGAGGCCGAGGCGGCCAACCAGGCCAAGGACCGCTTCCTCGCCACCCTGAGCCACGAGCTGCGCACCCCCTTGACGCCGGTCCTGGCCCTGGTCTCGGGCCTCGAAGTGGACGAGCGCCTGCCGGAGGACGTGCGCGGCCGGCTCGCCATGATGCGGCGCAACCTGGAGCTCGAAGCGCGCCTGATCGACGACATGCTCGACCTGACCCGCATCAGCCAGGGCAAGCTGGAGCTGAAGCATCAGGCGGCCGACCTGGACCAGATCCTGGAGCACGCTCTCCAGACCACGGAGCGGGACCTCCTGGTGAAGCGGCTGCGGATCGTGACCGAGCTCTCCTGCGAGGGCCCGCTCCTGCTGGCGGACACCCCGCGCCTCACCCAGGTCTTCTGGAACCTGCTCCACAACGCGGTGAAGTTCACGCCTGACGGAGGCACCATCGCCGTCCGCTCCAGGAGGGAGCCGGCGAGCGGGGAGGGCCCGGGCTGGCTCGTGGTCGAGGTCTCCGACACCGGCATGGGCATCGAGCCGGACACCCTGGAGCACATCTTCGACGCCTTCGACCAGGGCGCGCCGGGGACCGCGCGCCGGTACGGCGGGCTCGGGCTGGGGCTGGCGATCAGCAGGGCGATCGTCGAGAGGCACGGCGGCACCCTCGAAGCGGTCAGCGGCGGCAGGGACCGGGGCGCGACGTTCACCGTGCGGCTGCCCGCGAGCGACCTGCCCGTTTCCGCCGGCCGGGAGGCATCCACCTCTGCGGACCCCGGAGCCCAGGCTCCCGCGTCGGCCCACATCCTGCTCATCGAGGACCACGCCGACACCGCCGACGCCATGGCGATCCTGCTGCGCGACCTGGGCTATGAGGTCACGGTGGCGGCTTCCGTGGCCGCGGGTCTCGCCGCGGCGGAGCAGGCGCAGAGCCGGCCCGGGGGAGGGATCGACCTGGTGGTCAGCGACCTCGGACTGCCGGACGGCAGCGGCCTGGACCTGATGCGCACGCTGGCCAGCCGCTACGGCCTGCGCGGGATCGCCCTGAGCGGCTACGGCATGGAAGACGACATCCAGAAGAGCCGGGACGCCGGTTTCGAGAGGCACGTCACCAAGCCCGTGAGCCTCCAGGCTCTACATACGGCTCTGCAAGAAGCCCTGAGGGGGTGAAGGGACCGGCACACCTCTTGCTTTAGAAAATTTCTTCTGCAGGAGGGAAGTTTTTGAATCCCGAGAACGATACCGGCGTCCTGGTCAACTACCTGAGCCAGACCATCGAGGAGTCCCGCCGGCTGCGGGAGGACCTCAAGCGCGGGGGGCGGGGGGGCGAGGCCCGGGAGCCCTCGCCGGAGGAGGCGTCTCCCCCGGAGGATGTCCCCGGGACCGGGTCCTCCGACCAGAAGTGACCCTGTAGGGCCGTCCCCTATCTCAGCCGGTCGGCTTTCGCCGCCAGGATGAAGTCGTTCTCCGTGAGGCCTCCCACGGAGTGGGTCCAGAGGGTCACCCTCACCCGTCCCCAACTGAGGTGGATGTCGGGGTGATGCCCCTGCCGCTCGGCCTCCTCGCCGAGGCGGTTGACGAACTCCAGGGCCTCGCGGAAGTCCTTGAAGCGGTACTCCTTCTCCAGGTGGTGCTCGTTCGGCATCGTCCACCCGTACTGGAGCTGCCCGAAGAGCTTCTTGAGCTCCTCTCCTTTGATCGCGGAGCCGCCGTCCGCGCACGGCTTGCAGCTCCTCTCCGCCAGCTCGCTGATCATGCTCGTACCTCCTGTTCCCCTGCTGACGGCTCAGACGCGGTCCGTCAGCCCCTTCTCGCCCGCGGCCTCGGCGCAGTGGGCGCAGCAGTAGATCGCGCCCGTGGCCTCGACGCCGTGGCCCACGATCCGGCAGCCGCAGTGCGCGCACCGCGGCGCCAGGGCGTGGATCGCGCATTCGAAGCTGTCGAAGACGTGGGACGTGCCCTGCATGACGATCTCGAAGGACTTGTCGTAATCATTGCCACAGACTTCACAGGTTGCCATCGCTCCTCCTCTCCTGCCGCGGCCTCTCCGCCCGCCCGCCTACCCAGGGGCTGCAACCCCTGTGCCGAGAAGGAGTGGCACGTGGCTTGCCTTGTCCGTCCCGCAGCGGCGGCACCCGGAAAGACTCGATTTCGCCCCGCGGGAGCA
>DASWME010000059.1:0-11974 GCA_036399915.1 Thermoanaerobaculia bacterium | reverse complement strand
GGTCCAGGGCGGCACGGGTCCGAACGCCGCCAAGTGGTCCACCGTGGTGGCGATCCTCTCGGCGCTCTCGATGGTGGTGGGCAACCTGCTGGCCCTGGTGCAGCGCGACATCAAGCGCATGCTCGCCTACTCCGGCGTGGCCCACATGGGCTACCTGCTGCTCGCCCTGGTGACGCTCGACCGCGCCTCGCTCACGCCGGTCATCGTCTACCTGCTGGCCTACGTGCTGATGAACGCCGGCGCCTTCGCCGTGGTGGCCATGCTCTACAACCGCCCCGGCGAGCAGCACCTGATCTCCGACCTGAACGGCTGGGGCTACCGCTATCCTCTGCTCGGCGGGTGCCTGGCCGTCTGCATGCTGTCGCTGGGCGGCATTCCGCCCACCGTGGGATTCCTCGGCAAGTACCTGGTCTTCCTCAACGCCGTGGGCGACGGCCACGTGGGGCTCGCCATCCTGGGCGTCCTGGCGAGCCTCGTCGGCGTCTTCTACTACCTGCGCGTGATCTACGTCCTCTACATGCGGCCGGAGATCCGCCAGCCCGACGGGCTGCTGATCGACGTCTGGGGCCGTGCCGCGGCCGTGCTCGCCGCGCTCGGCACCCTGGCGCTCGGCATCTGGCCCACGAACCTCCTCCAGTGGCTGACCGCAGCGACCGCCGCGAAGTGATCGAGCCGGAAGAGGTCTCGCCTCTCACCCTCAACCGGCTCTCCTTCTACCTGCGCTGCCTGCGCCATCTCCAGGAGCTCGGCATCAAGCGGGTCTCCTCGCAGGAGATGGCGCAGCGCTATCACCTCTCCGCCACCCAGATCCGCAAGGACCTCGCCCAGTTCGGGGAGTTCGGCATCCGCGGCGTCGGCTACGACGTCGACGCGCTGGCGGACCACCTCAACTCCCTCCTCGGTCTCGACCGCAAGCACGCCCTGGTGATCGTGGGCGTGGGGAACCTCGGGAGCGCCCTCGCCCGGTATCTGGGCTTCAACCAGGGCGCCTTCGAGGTCGTGGCGGGAGTCGACATCGATCCCCGCAAGATCGGCCGCAGGGTCGGAAGCTTCACCGTCCGCCCCTCCTCGGAGCTGCAGCAGGTCGTCCGCGAGTCCGGAGCCGAGATCGGCGTCCTGGCCGTCCCCGCCGAGGCCGCCCAGGAGAACTACGACGCCCTGGCCGACGCCGGCATCAAGGGGGTCCTCAACTTCGCCCCCGTCCGCGTCAAGCGCCGCCCCGGCGTGCCGCTGAAGAATGTAGATTTGCGGATCAATTTGGAGGAGCTGGCGTTTTTCCTGCGGGGGTGATTCAGGCCAGAGCGGTCCAGTCTTCGAAGGGAATTCCCAGACCCTCGAAATGCCTCACATTGCTTGTGACAAGCACCGCGTTCTCACGGCGAGCCAGAACTGCGAGGAACAGATCGAGATCGGCGATGGACCTACCATACCGATGTCGCTCAGCCCAGAGCTGGGCAGCTTCGTCCCAGTCTCTGAAGGAGAGACTGCAGCGCGGCCATGAGGCTGTGATCTCCTCGTAGTCCCGCAACAGTTGATGCGCTCTCTTGAGTTTCAGATAGCGTTCAACTCGTAATGCCCGACCGAGCTGAGGAGAAAGAGGGCGCCCTTACTCGTAGCTTCTTTGAAGCGCTCAAGGACTTGCGGATGGCTCTTCAGGACATAATTGAGGGTGTTCGTGTCGGGAAGGAGCCTCATCGTTCCTCTTCGGTGAGGCTGGAAAAGTCGATCGGATGCTGCCGACGGAACTCTTCAAATTCGTCAAGGATCCGCTCTTCTTCAGGGGTCCGCTGGACAGTCCGGAGCCTCTCAAGGGCTCGAAGCATGTCCCGCTGAGCCTCGCCAAGCTCCTTACCGCCAGAGGAATCTGCCAGGACGATGACTTCAGCAGGTCCCGCGGGGAAATCCTCCGGGAGACGGATCTCGACTTGGTGGTCCTCAGGAATGGTCACGCTCATTTTGTGGGCCTTCATTCGGTATCCTCCTCGCGCCAAGAGCATACACCCTACCCCGGCCCCCGCCGATAAAAGCTGATCGCGCTCTCCCCATACCGCCGCACGTTCATCCGGGTCAGCGGGCCGGCTTCGATGGGCAGATCCCGGCGCGCGGAGTGCTCGACGGCGACCTCGGCGTCCTCGGCCAGGAGCGGCGCCACTCCCTGGAGGAGATCCTCGTAGAGGTTGAAGTCGTAGGGAGGATCGGCGTAGACGAGGTCGAAGGGGCCGGCGCCCTCCGCCACCAGACGGGCGAGACCGGCAGGGAGGGTCAGGCGGCGGATCTCCAGGAGGCGCTCCCCCAGCCGGCCGGCGTTCGCCTCCACGGTCTTCACCACGCGCAGGTCCTCGTCCACAGCCAGGGCTGCGAGGGCTCCGCGGCCCAGCGCCTCCAGCGCCACGACGCCGCTGCCCGCGAACAGGTCGAGGACGCGGGCCCCCTCCAGACGGTCCCGCCAGATCGAGAACAGCGCCTCGCGCACCCGGCCCTCGGTCGGCCTCGCGCCGGGCGGCACGGCCAGGGGCCGGCCGCGGAACTCCCCTCCCATCACGCGGACACCGCGGACGCCCGGCTTCACCGCCCCCTCGTCACCAGGACCGTGAAGTGCTGCCTCATCTGGTCCTTCGGGACGTAGATATCGAGGGGCAGATCGACTCCCTCCAGCTCGACCCCCTTGCCGTCGGCCGTGAAGGCCACGATGCGGAAGAGGGCGCCGTCGCCGACGCGCTTCAGCACGTCGCCGGCATGAGGATCGTAATCGGCGGGCAGCTCGTCCCGGTCCTTGACGACCGGGACTTTCTCCGCCAACTCCTCGGCGATGCGGACGACCCGCGACAGGTTGAGCGGCAGCGGATCGTAATGGCCGAAGATGTAGGTCTTGAGGGACTGCCTCGGAAGCTGGAGCCGCAGCTCGCAGCGCTCGATCCAGGCCCCTTCGACCCCCTTCTCCGGGCTCCGCGCCTCCGAGAGGTCCTCGCCGCCGAGGCGGTTGAGATAGGCCTGCAGCTCGTCCGGTCCCAACTCGGCGAGCCCCATCCACTCGTCGCCGATCCGGCCGTCCCGCCGCCGCACCGTGCCGTTCGCGAACAGCGTCACCTCTCGGCGGGTCGTGTCGGTCTTGCAATCGAAGCGGACGACCTCCGTGGAACGGTCGTCCGCGCCGGCCGCGGCCGGGAACGCGGCGAGCCCGAGCAGGACGATCCACGTGAACCGGAACCGCATCAGGAGGTCTCTCCCTGGATGGCGGCGACGGCGGCCCTCTCCTCCGGAGCGGTCACCGGCTCCTCCGCCAGGAATGCCAAAGCATAGCGCAGCTCGTCCGCCTCGTCGATGCGGCCGTCGAGGCGCGCCTGCCGGGTGACGCGCAGCGCCTCGCCGATCCGCGGACCGCCCGGAACGCCCGCGGCCAGCAGGTCCGCGCCGCGGATCCCGAGCTTCAAACCCCGCAGCTCCGTCAGATACCGCCGCACCCAGCCGCGCACCGTCTCGTCCCCTTCCGCCATCAGGAGCAGGAGGTCCTCGCCGCTCAGCGGCTCCAGCGCCTCAACGACCTGATGCGGGAGCGGCTCCTCGCGGCCATGGAGCGCGGCGCGGGCTTCGGCCAGCCGCCGCGGGAAGCCGGTCAAAAGCCGGCGGTCTTCCCCCACCAGCATGAGGCGGCCGGCGAGCGCCGCGAGGCCCTCCTCGTCGAAGTCGGCGGCCAGGGCCATCAGCAGCAGCCGCCACGCCTCGACGGGCGGATCGGAGATCCCTTCGAGGCGGTACCAGTCGTGGGCCGCCCGCGCCTCGCGGAACCGCGCCCGCGCCGCCTCATCGAGCTCGAGGCGCGGGTCGAGCGCACGGAGCACGCCCAGCTCGTCCAGCCGCTCGATGCCGCGCAGGGCCAGCGCCGGATCGTCCAGCAGCAGGGTCAGCTCCTCCCGCAGGCGCGAGCCCGAGAGGTGATCGAAGGCCCCTTCGGACAGGGCCACCTCGGCGAGGTGCAGGGTCTCCGGCGAGATCCGGAAGCCGAGCCGCAGCTCCAGGCGGACCGCCCGCAGGATGCGCGTGGGGTCATCGATGAAGGAGAGGCTGTGCAGCACCCGCAGCGTCTTCTCCTTGAGGTCGCGCCGGCCGCCGAAGTAGTCGATCAGCTCGGGCGTCGCCTCCGGGCCCAACCGGATCGCCAGCGTGTTGATCGTGAAGTCGCGCCGGAAGAGGTCCTGCCGCAACGCCGAGGTCTGCACCTCGGGCAGCGCCGCCGGGGCGCGGTAGAACTCGCTGCGGGCCGTCGCCACGTCGACGCGGAAGCCCTCGGGATCGACCACCACGGCGGTCAGGAACGCCCGGTGCGCCCGCACCCGGCCGCCCACGGCGTCCGCCAGCCGCGCGGCGAAGTCGAGCCCGTCCCCCTCGACCACCAGATCGAGGTCGCGGTTCTCCCGCTCCAGCAGCAGGTCGCGCACGAAGCCGCCCACGAGGTAGACCGGCACGCCCTGCTCGCGCGACACGGCGGCGATCGTCGCGATGCGCGAGCCGAACGAGCGCGGCAGCCGCTTCGCCATCAGGTTGCCGATCTGCTCCCGCCTCTCGCGCTGCCGCTCGGACCGCAGGTCGATCCGCTCCTCGAGCTCCGAGAGCTGGCCGTGCAGGTGCCGCAGGAGCTGCATGCGGGTCACGATGCCGGCGGGCAAGCCGGCCGCCGGGTCCCCCACCAGCACGAAGCGCGGATGGCGGGCGAGCATGCGCTCCCTCACCTCCTCCGCCGGAGCGTCCGGCGGCACCCACTCCAGCTCGCGGGACATCACCGTCGCCACCGGCCGCGAGCCCAGGCCGTGCTGGATGGCGGCGTCGAGGATCTGTCGCGAGACCGTGCCCACGACCCGGCCGTCGCGCTCCACGGGCGCGGCGTTGATGCGGCGGGCGTTGAGCCCGGCCTTGGCTTCGGCGATCGAGGTCCCGGCAGGCACGAGGTAGATCGGCGCAATCATCAGGTCGCGCGCCCGGGCGTACGGCGGCAGGGCCCCCCGCAGGAACTCGAAGAGCTTCTCGCGCGCCTCGAGCAGCGTCGTCTCCTTGAGCCGCGCCGAGGCCGCGGTGGCGTGCCCGCCGCCGCCGGCGAACTCCGCCAGGGCCTCGCCCAGGTCGAACCCCTCCAGGGTGCCGCGGGCGATCAGCGTCACCCGGTCCCCCTCGCCGAAGAACGCGAAGAGCAGCGGCAGCTCGAACACCTCCAGGCAGCGGGAGACCAGCGGAGCCAGCTCCTCCAGGTATTCCCCGATCTCGACCTCGACGACGCCCACCCGGTGGCCGCGGATGCGGTGCACCTCCAGCCGCTGCGTCATCCGGTGGAGCACGTCCAGCCGCTCCGGGTCCAACGGCCGCGCCACCGAGATGCGCACCGCGGCGAGGTCGCCCCCCTGCCCGATCAGCCAGGCGGCGGCCCCGAGGTCCCGCGCGCTCGTGGTCATGTAGGTGAGCGAGCCCGTGTCCTCGTAGATCCCCATCAGCAGCAGGTCCGCCTCCTCGGCCGAGCAGGCGAGGCCGCGCCGCCGCAGCTCCTCGACGATCAGCGTCGAGGTCGATCCCACCGCGGGATCGACAATCCCGCCCGCCACCGCGAGGTCGGACACCGACGGCGGGTGGTGGTCGTAGGCCCACACCTCGATCCCGGGGTTCGCCTCCAGCCACTCCGCCACGACCCCGATGCGGTCACGCTGGCGGATGTCGCAGAGGATCACCCGCGTGAGCGCCGTGGGATCGACGTCCTTCTGGCGCAGCTCGGGGAAGTCGATGCGGCGCGCCTCCAGCATGCGCCGCAGCGAGCCCTCCCGCGAGCCGGGAAAGAAGATCCGCGCCTCCGGATGGAACCGGCGCACCGCCAGCACGGCCGCGAAGGCGTCGAAGTCGGCGCCGAGGTGAGTCGAGATCAGCTCCATTGCCCCGGATTGTACCGCGCCGCCCTTGACTGCAACCAGAAGGTTGCATAATGGATCGGCAAGGTGCCGTCCACGCGAAGAGTCAGCCAGCGCCACTCGGGGCTTTCGCGCCGACGCAGATAAAGTAGCTGCCAAGCAGCTCTTCTCTGAGCTCTACATTGGGCGTCAGCTCGCTGAGGTCGTCCCATGGCTTGTGGTCCGGATTGCCGAGGACCGTCGCCCTACTCACTGCGAAGATGAGCTTGCGCGTGAGGATGCCTAGCATTCCCGCAGGCACTTTGGCGTCAAGAATGACCACCCTGCCTTCCGGGTGTATGCAGGTCCAAATGCGCCGGAGGATTCGCCGCCTCTCCGCCATCGTGCCGTACGAAAGGCTGAATAGTGCTCCTGCGAGTGCACTGGGCAGCTCTGCGGTCAGAGCATCAGCGTGGAGAAGTTCCACATTCTTCCAACCATGCCGAGCGATGAGCTCTCTTGCTTCCGCCAGCATGCCTTCTGAAAGATCGATGCCGTAGATCCGTCCCTCTTCGCCTACAGCGTCACGAAGCAAGCTCAGGTTGCGTCCCGTCCCGCAACCGACCTCGAGCACCGAGTCACCGATGCGAAGGTTCAGCGCTTGGACGCCACGGCGTCGAATACCGGGCGGCAGGGTCAACAACCACTCAAGCAGGACGTAATGCTTCGCCAACCGGTCGAACCGGCGGCGAACAACTTCGGGTGAAACCTCCGTCCAAGGTTGAGCAGTTTTCACGATGCAGACTCTGGTTAGGCGACCGCATCGTGAGCCACGATCCGCGGTGTCACGATATGCCAGCCTTCGGGGGCGAAATGGGAAGGGCTCGTTGCCTCGTCATCGTTCGGTCACTTCCTGGCGAAGATGTACGCGCGGCGACTCTGGTATTCCACTTCCGGGTATGGGTCTCTTTCGATCACTTCCTCCAGCTCAAAGCCGGCTTCCCTGAGATAACCTTTCATCTCTTCCGTCTTAAAGAAGATGAAATCCACCGACACCCTCTTCTCCCACCACTCTTCGCGGTGGATGATCTGTTGTCCGACATGGAACGTCAGCAAGAGCACACCTGCGGGACGCAACACCCGCCTCAACTCTCGCAAAGCGTCAACCACAGACGGACGCGGAATGTGGATGATCGAATAAAAAGCAGCGATCCCGCCATAAGAATCATCCGCCACATCGGTCAGGGCCAGCATGTTTCCTTGCTGGAACGGGATGTCCGGGCTCAAGCGTTGTGCCTGCTTCACCATCTCCGAAGACAGATCGACGCCGCAAGCCTTGACTCCACGACCGTGCAAGTAGCGGGCAATCTGCCCGGGTCCACATCCCAAGTCGCAGATCGCTCCTCGCCCATCGACCTTTTCAGCCAACCAATCCAACATCTTGCGATCAAAGGGCTTCTTATCCAGCTCGTCACAAAACTCCTGGGCATAATCTTCCGCCACACGGTCATAACTGTTTTGCAACTCGGCCAGCGTTCGTTTCATCTTCCTTCTCAATATGCGCCAGGGACGAGGACATTGCCGAGCTCACTCGGCGGCGTCCGCTGCCGTGAGAGATAGGCGACCGATCGCGATGGTGAAGGAGCGACTGTTCAGGGTGAGCTGAAGGCGCCCACACCGCAGAGAAGGTCCTTTGCCACTCTGGAGTAGAACGTCGTCTTCGTCTCGGTCTTTTGGGTGACGGGATTTACCATCGGATATTTGAGCGAGCCTTCAGCGTTCTTGGCAGCCGCGTCCCAAAGCGCCTTTCCCAGCGGTTTGCCCTCGGCGTTGCGAAGAGTATCGGCTGACGACCCGACAAAGGCAGGGAAGCCGCCGTTGGCAGCCATTGTGTGGTCAGACGTGACGCAGACGACATACAGGTCGCGATCACGAAACGGCGCTTTCCAGCGGTGAAGTCAGAGAGGGCTTGCTTGCGGCCGGCAGACTTGTAATGAGCAACAGCCTTCTGCAGCATCGCCTTGGCCTCGGCTGGGGTGCCTCGTGTCTTCGCGAAGGCAGAAGAACAGGGGAAAGCCAGTGCCAATGCGAAGGCGGCGAGCGCTGCTGTCCTGAGCTTCATGTTCGTTCCTCCTGCAGTTCCAATCTGGCAGCGGGCGTTCGCACGCCCACAGTGTAGCCTCGGCACCTCATCGGGATAAGGGAGGCCCTCACCGGGCCCCCTCCTCCCACACCACCGTGTATACCCAGAGAGAGGTGCCACCCAAAATATTACCATGGCAACTCGCCCGCTTCATGGGCTTCTTCCTCTCCAAGCTCGCCCGCGAGGTCACGCGGCTGACCGGCTGGCGCGACAAGGTCTTCGATCCCGCCCTCCGAGCTGTTCGCCGAGCGTCCGTGATCTAGCGCCCGCCGAGCGGCGGGTACATCGCCGGCGGGCGGTCGAGGTCGACCTGCTCGACGTCGGTCCAGGGCACGTACTCGGGGCGCTGACGGCCGTCGACGAAGATCAGCATGCCGGCATTCCCCTCGCCGAGGTCGCCGGTGCGCTCGAGCTGCAGCTCCTCGCCGCTATGGAGGGTCACCCTGGCGCGCCCGGCGCCGCGCTCTTCGCGGCCGGCGGGCACGATCGAGGCGATCAGGCCGAAGGGGATGGTGTAGTCCACGCCCTGGGAGGGGGCGTCGAGCGTCTCGATCGTCTCGCTCTCGTCGAGGTCGTAGACCAGCCGGCCGGCGAGGCGGCGGCCGGCGCGGGTGGTGACGCTGCCCCTGAGCGGGCGCCCCGGCGGGAAGTCGCCGTAGGCGGGGCCGGTATCGCCGGGGGCGCCGGGGCTGAAGTCGACGCGCTCGAAGGCGTCCCAGGAGATCAGCACCCGGCCGTAGCGACGGTCGTCGACGTAGATCCCGCGGTTGCCGTGGCCGACTTCGCGGGCGCCGGAGAGCACGATCTCGCGGCCGTCGAGCAGCGTCACCAGGGAGCTGTCGCGCGAGCGGCGCGCGATGGAACGGATGGTGTCGAAACGCAGGCTGAGCTCGCCGTCGGCGGTGTGGCCGTCGAGCTCGTCGGAGCCGACGCACTCCTCCCGGTCCCACCCGACGAAGCCGGTGAAGTCGCCCAGCCGCGTGCGCACCGTACCGTGCAGCCGGTAGGGGGCGGCGCCGAGCCGGGCGGTGGGGAGGAACTCGATCGTGCGGATCAGCCCACTGTCGAGGTCGACGACGCCCCGCTTGCCGTCCCACACCCGCACGCCGTCGTCGAAGTCGCTGGCGTCGAGACGGTCGAGGTCGAACACGGTCCCGCTCTTGAGAGTCACCCGTACCTCGCGGCCGCGCGCCTCGATGCGCGCGATCTCGCCGAAGGGCACCATGAAAAGCCCGTGGAGGTCCCTCTGGCGCTCCGAGTGGCCGATCTCGATCCCGAAGATCTTGAACGGGCGGCCCTCCTTGGGCCGCCGCTCTGGCGGCACGTGGGCGAGCCAGGGGTTCTCGCGCTTGGTGCCGTTGAAGGAGTCGCCCCAGAACGCCTCCTGGTCGCCGCGTCCCCAGCGCAGCCGCCCCTCGTAGATGGCGCCGACGACGCTGGTGATGCGGCCGTAGAGGAACCCCTGGTGGGTCACCGCCGCCGGGTGGGTCTCCGCCGCCGCCGGCGGGGTTGTGGGTGTGATCTCGGGCGACGGCGCCGCGGCAGGCTGGACGTCCTGGTCGAGGGCCCGGTAGCCGGCGGCGACGGCGAGGAGGACGAGCACGGTGGCGAACGCTCCGCCGGCGATCGTGGCTCTTGTCATGGTCGGCTCTCCGCAGAAGATACGAGTCTCATGCCGCGTTGCGGCCTGCCTGTCTTACGCACGGGGCGGCGAGAGATTACGCTGGGGTAACCAACTTTCGCGATGGAGGCGTTCGATCCCAGACCCGTCAGACACCGAACTGGATTAAGTGATGATTGAGATGCTTCCAGCAGAGCCTGCCCCACTCCTCTGGCGAAAGCGGGCCAAAGGTCGGGTGGACCGCATTGGCAGTTCCGTCGGCAACGCGGCCAACGAGCTCTACGCAGGCGGCGAGGTCTGCTTCCCATGAGCTCGGGCGCGAAATGAGCATCTCGGGAGCGGTTTGTATCTTGCCGCGGGGAGGTTTCAGACCCGTGTTTACGACGAGGGACTTCAGGAGAGTGCGCGAGAGGAATGAATGCTTGGGGCTAGCCGGAAGGTCGCCCAACGCAACGCGCATCTGGTCGGCGACGTGACAGAGCATCCTCGACGCGTCGAGGCTCCCCCACCCCGGTCTGGTTTCCGGCCGGACTCGGCGCAGACGCTCTAGTATCAACGCGCGGTCACTGCTGTTGAGAAGAGTTCCGATACTCACGATTGTCTCCCTGGACGCGCCGAGTAGGCCTTACGGCCCCCAGCCCCCTCCAAGAACCGTACGTGCGAGTTTCCCCGCATACGGCTCAAGCACCTCAAAGGCCGATCCCTTGATTGAACCCGGTTGCCTGATACAGCCGGGCAACCTTGCGATACTATCATGGTAGGCACCAGGCTCTGGACTGGCCAGAGGAGGGGGCGCTCCGCCGGGTGGTCGAACCACCTCCAGCTCACCTGGCTTTCCCCGTTTAAGGTGTTCTCCATACGTTCTCGCAAAGAGGTACCCGTCGGACGTGGGCTCACTTTCGTGCCGGGTAACGTTGAAACCCGTATCCGCCTCATTACAAGACGGCATTCGCTTCTTCCGACATCCCAAGCCCGCACCTCCATCAGTTCCCCTTACGGTTTCCGTCCGCTCGACCGCCGGTGTTGGGAGGCGCGCGCATCACCAGAGGCAGCCAAATGATCAAGAACATCGAAGACCACGTCTTCGGTGCTGAAGCCTTCCTCGATCGCTCCCATCGCGCACACGGAAGCACCGCTGAGATCGAATGCATGGAAGGCGCTCGCGCTGTAGCATGGACCACCGCCGCTATGGCCCACAACCAGGCCCCACGGTGATCCCGGGTCGCCCATGAGACCAAGTCCATAGCTCGGCTTCCCGCGACGAGAAGCGAGATCGTGCTCGGACGAAGCGTCTGGATCCGTCGGGACAACGACCAAATCCGTCATCTGGGCGAGAGAATGCCGCGATAGTAACTCGCCGCGAAAGAGACCGTCGAGGAAGCAAACTAACTCGGAAGCAGTGGACGCGACTACGCCATGCGAGACCCAGCCGGGATGGTAGTGCGCCCGCACCTCGCGCGGAGCGCCGTCCGGTGAAAGCGCGGACGATGTGCCCGGAGCAAGCGCGGCGAGATCGTCGATCGACTCCGCGACGAAAGTTCTCTGCAATCCCAAGCGCCGAGCGATGTGCTCCGAAATGAGCGCTCTATAGGAAGTTCCAGTCACTTCCTCGGCGACTCGTTTGAGGAGCATGTAGCCGGGATTGGAATAGGCCCAGCCCTGACCAGGTTCGAACCAGAGTCCCTTGTCGAATGTCTCGGTGGCGAACCGCTGGAACGGCCAGGGTGTCGACGGTGAGGATTTCACGCCCTCGTGATATGCGCGAATACCACCGTAATCGGGAATGCCGGCGGTGTGGTTGAGAAGTTGGCGAAGGGAGATTCGATCCGCGTGGGCGATGCGAGGAAACCATCTCACCAGCCGATCATCGAGGCGGAGCTGCCCTTCTTCGCGCAGCTTGAGGATCAACGCAGCGGTGAAGGTCTTCGTGATGCTGTACGCAAGGAACGCCGGTTCCTGCTCCGATTCTGGGACCCAGAATGCATGCGCTGCAGCTCCGGCACTCTGGATGACGGCCACGCTTGCGACACCGCGGCCTCTCGCCGCCGCTGTGAGCACCTCGGGCAATTGAATCAGGTCTGTCACCGGGCTCGTGTCCTTGTCCGCCCAACGCTATGAGCATGAGCGGCCGGCGACCACTGGAGCCTCCAAAGAGCGAGTCGGTTCCTCGCCGGTCCGCTCGGGGTTGGCTGCCGAACGCCAGGCTTGCTTTGCATGGCTCTCCTACTCCTGGATGTCCACAACGATTCGCACCAACGGCGCCGAACCACCCGAGAAGAGTTCATTCCATTGAGAAGCAGGAACTCTGAACTCAGCCTTGGGAGGTTTGTAACTTCGTGACCAAGC
>DASWME010000058.1:0-53041 GCA_036399915.1 Thermoanaerobaculia bacterium | reverse complement strand
GCACGCAGGTAGGCTTGGCAGGTCCGTGGGCTCAGTCCCCGCAGCTTCAACTCCTTGTCCATCCGACGACGCATCTCTCCCATGACGTATCTCCTTTCGGGAAGTTCGACCCGAAAGGGTACCCGGATTGGAGAACTACGGCCTGGAGTGCAGGATGGAAAGGTTTTTCGGAAGGAGCTACCGCGGAGCGGTTTTGTTCAACCGCTGCTTCGACGTTTGGCTTATCCGACCAATTTCCAAGATTTTGAGCCACCACGAAGATTCTCTCCCTCGCACCCTAACTTCCTCTAGTTGAACAACTTGACCCATCTTACACCTATTCTTGAAGAACGTCAATTCGAGGCCGTGGCGGTCGTATAAGCCGCCAAAAGGGTTCCTGCTTAAGCGACGGGGAGAACCAATCCGGGAGTGAAGGGGCGAAGGAGCGCAACCGCTTGCTGGACAATACCTTCCGCGTGCCAGACAGGCCAAGAGCAGAGGGAAAGATCACTCCTTCCAGCCGGCAACCGAGGGATCCGGATGCTTATCCGGCCAGAACTTTGTCGGTAAGGCAGCCCGGGATGCGGAGGTATCCGGACCAGAAGTCCTTGCGCGCGTTGCACTTGTGGGTTGCGACCTCCCCCGGGCGAGGTGGCTTATGCGTCCGACAGGTGGTCGTATAAGCTGTTTTCGACCTGAACTGGCGGACGGCGATCCCGGATCGCGGCCGGTTCGACCTCGCCCATGCCCCTCCGCTGAACCGGCGCGGTCGGTTCGACCTGGTCCGGATGGTTGTTGACCTGCAGGTCGGGCGGTTGGACCTGGTCTCACCCCCTCCGCTGAGCCAGGGCGGACGGTTCGACCTGGTCTATGGGCGGTTTGACCTGATTCATGGGCGGTTTGCCCTCTGGGGCGGACGCTCTGCCCCACAGGGCAAACCGCCCGTGGGACAGGGCGGGCGGTTGGACCTGCAGGTCAAACCGCCCATGAGCGTCCGCGGGCGGTTTGTGAACCGCCACCAACCGCCCGTTCGTCGCCGTTTGTGTCCCACGGAGCAGGCCAAACCGCCCGCGCTGCCCATCAAACCGTCCGCCCCGCAGGTCAAACCGCCCGACCCAAGGCGGCCGACGCCGCGAGGACCGCGGTGGAGAGCCCTTAGGAATGCATGGGCGGATCGCAGGGCTCGTAGACCACCACGCAGTGCATGTGGGAGTACCCCGGCGCAGCATGGCACGACGGGTGCGGCTCCATGCATTCGTCGTCCGTGGCGTCCCACGCCCGGTCCGGTGCGAAGCTCGTCGGCGGCGGCAGGAGGGTGTCCAACGCGCGGTCGCCATCCGTGTCGACCTTCACGGCGCGGGCGGGCCGCCGGGCCGGCGCGAACGTCCAGTTGGCGATCTTGGCTGGACCGAGGTCGATGCGA
The DNA here is from genome assembly GCA_036399915.1 of Thermoanaerobaculia bacterium. Classification (GTDB taxonomy): domain Bacteria; phylum Acidobacteriota; class Thermoanaerobaculia; order Multivoradales; family UBA5704; genus DATARR01. The sequence goes on along the minus strand of DASWME010000058.1, from coordinate 51,639 downwards.
CGGGACACCGCGCGCGTCGCGCCTCCCTTCACGGGGATGAACAGGACCTTGATGCGGAGCGACAGAGAATCCTCGTAGGTGCCACCGTCGGCGGAGGTGCGTGCAATCTTCATCGTCGTGGTCGGCTGCTCGCCTTCGAGCCGCACGCGCACGTCATAGGCGCCGCATTCGGTGACCACCGGCTCCAGGCTGGCCAGCGACAGGGCGACGAGCTGGATGCGAGTGCGGGCCACGCCGCTCCGGTCGAACCGGGCGTCGTCGAGCCGGCGCACGATGGTGTCGGTGGTGCCCAGACCGGCTCCGGGCTCGGCGGTCAGCGGCACGCCTCGCAGCCGGATCGTGCCGGTGAACGGCTTCGAGCCCGGGCAGAAGAAGTCCGCCGGGAGCGGGTCCGCCGCGAAGCTCGTCGCGCTGACTCCCGCCGCGGTCGTCCAGAGATCGACCCCCTTGTGGACCACGTCCTCCCGGGGCGTGGCCGCGGCGGTCGCCAGCGCCACCAGAACCAGCGGGGCAAGCGCCCAGGCGGCCCAGCTCTTCCACGTCATCTCTGTCATGGTGTCCTCCTTTCGGAGCGAAGGTTCCCCTCCATTCACTCCTATCAGGAGAGTGCCTGGGCCGGCGGCGGACGAGACGGAGGCGAGGCTGGCCTTGGGCTTGGGATAGGGTGCTTGCATTTCAAAGTTATCTCAGAGATAATATGCCTTACTAGCATAAGGAGGGCGCCGCGCCATGAGCGACACCGTGCACCGCAGGGCAGTCTTCGGCCTTCCACTGCTCCTCGTCTTCTTCGGCGTCGCGGTGCAGGCGCAGCCGGCCTTCCTGGTCGAGGACCTCAATACGACGCGGTCGCGCGGGATCGACTCCGAGCTCGGCTTCAACTATTACCGGGACAACTTCGTCGCCCTGGGAGAGACCGTCTTCTTCGGGGCGTCCGACGGGATCCATGGCTCTGAGCTGTGGCGGACGGACGGCACCGAGGCCGGCACCCGCCTGGTCGCGGACATCTGCCCCGGCTCCTGTGCCTCCACCCCGCGAAGCCTCGCGACCGTCGGCAATCTGGTCTTCTTCGTGGCCGATGACGGGATTCACGGGACGGAGCTGTGGAAGAGCGATGGCACTGCGGCCGGCACCGTCCTGGTCAGGGACCTGATCCCGGAAGACCAGTACGCCTGGATTGACGGCCTCACAGAGGTCGACGGGCTGCTCCTCTTCTCGTTCACGGTATATGGCCAGAGACAGGAGCTGTGGAGGAGCGACGGGACAGCGGCGGGAACCTTTCTGCTGGTGGATTTCATGGAGACCCGAGAGGACGTTCGTTTCGAGCCGCTGGCCCACCTCGGTAGCAAGCTCTTCTTCACTGCCAGGGACAACAGCGGCCTGCGAAAGCCCTGGATCACCGACGGGACCGCCGCCGGAACGTTCCGGCTCAAGGACATCGCCGCCGGGTTTTCGATGAGCGCGGCGGTGGCCCGCGGCAAGGTGTTCTTCGACGCGGAAGGTCCCGAGGGCTGGGAGCTGTGGGCGAGCGACGGCACTGCGGCCGGCACTGGTCTGGTCAAGGACATCAATCCAGGCGTGGGGGACTCCTTCCCACAGGGACTGAACGCTCTAGGGGAAGAGGTCTTCTTCTTCGCCTCCGGCGCGCTGTGGAGGAGCGACGGCACGGCCAGCGGCACGCTGCCGGTCAAGTCGGTGTCCGATGTCCACTGGCTGGCCACGGCCGGGGGCCGGCTCTTCTTCTCCAGCGACTGCGATCTATGGACGAGCGACGGCACCGAGGCGGGCACCGTCCTGGTGAAGGAGTTCGATGGGCCATGCTATCAAGGCAAAATTGCACCCTGGGACGATGGTGGCGGCGAGCTTCTGTTCACCGCCGACCACGGGCTCCACGGCAGGGAGCCTTGGAGAAGCGACGGCACTCCGGCCGGCACCGCGCTCCTCGCGGACCTCAATCCCGGTGCCGCCTCCTCCTCGCCTGGCCTGGGCACTTTCGTCGAGGGCCGCTGGTACTTCCTGGCCACGGGAGGAGACGACGTCGGATTCCAGCTCTGGACATCCGACGGCACGGCGGCCGGCACGCGGATGCTGCAGATCAACCATCAGCGGTCCGGCCTCCAAGTGAACGCCCGGGGTGAGCTGCTGGGACCCCGCGCCTTCTTCGACCTCGGCGGGACGCTGCTCTTCCAGGGCGGCGACGGCCCGACCGGAGCCGAGCTGTGGAGAAGCGACGGCACCGCAGCCGGGACCTCTCTGGTCAAGGACCTCCAGCCCGGGCCTGCCTCTTCCCTGCCGGGCGAGTTCACCCGGGCGGGTGACACCGTGTTCTTCCGTTCCGACGCCGGGTCCAGCAACGAGAAGTTGTGGCGCACCGACGGCACTCCGGAAGGGACCCTGCTGCTCCGCGAAGCCTTGCAATTCCACAATTTCGGGTTCTTCTCTCCCCGGGATCTGACCGCGCTCGGCAACGACCTCCTGTTCCTGGGATCGTCGTACATCGATTCCGGCCCGGAGCTGATGAAGAGCGACGGCACCCCGGAAGGGACGATGCCGGTCGGACCGCCCGGGTCCCTCTACGCGGAGTCCATGGTCTCCTTGGGCGGCCTGGTCCTCTTCCAGGCAACCTATGACTATGACGATCTCTGGAAGAGCGACGGCACCGCAGCCGGCACGGCGCGCCTCGGCACCGTCCTGCCTTCCGGCCGGCTCTTGTCGCAGTCGTCCAGCGTCCGCGACGGCGTGCTCCTCTTCGCCGGGTTCGCCCCCGAGACCGGAGAGGAGCTGTGGCGCAGCGACGGCACCGCGGCGGGGACCTACCTGCTCGCGGAGACCGTCCCGGGGCCGGACTCGAAACGGCTGGGCCCGTTCGCCGTGGCGGGTCCGAACCTGTTCTTCGCCGCCGGCGGCAACGAGCTCTGGAAGAATGACGCGGCGGGGACGGGCCTCGTCCGCGCGCTCCCCGGAGACCCTGCGGGCGGCATCCGCTCGCTCACCCCCCTCGGGGAGAAGGTCTACTTCGCCTACGACGACGGCGTGCATGGCCGCGAGCTGTGGGTGAGCGACGGCACCGAGGCAGGCACCCGCATGGTCGAGGACCTCCTGCCCGGACCGGGTTCTTCCCACCCCCGGCAGCTCCACGCCGAGGGGGCCATCCTCCTCTTCTCGGCCTCCGACGGGGTCCACGGCCTCGAGCCCTGGCGCAGCGACGGCACGGCCCTGGGAACGCGGATGCTCCAGGACATCGCCCCGGGCGCCCTGCCCTCGAGCCCGGCGGAGTTCACCGCCTCGGGGCCGAACGTCTACTTCACCGCCAACGACGGGATGACGGGCTTCGAGCTCTGGGCCCTCCCCCGCCCGGCCCTCCTCGCCACCTTCGCCGACGTGCCGGCGGACCACTGGGCCTGGCGCTTTGTCGAGGCGCTGGCCGCGAGCGGGCTCACCGGCGGCTGCGCGACGGACAGCTTCTGCCCGGCCCTGCAGGTCACGCGGGCGGAAGCGGCCGTCTTCCTCGTGCGCGCGGCCCACGGTCCGGCCTTCGTGCCGCCCCCCGCGACCGGCACCATCTTCCAGGACATCCCCGCCGGGCACTGGGCGGGCCCCTGGATCGAGCAGCTCGCCGCCGAAGGCGTCACCGCCGGTTGCGGCGGCGGCAACTTCTGCCCCGGCGCTCCGCTGACCCGGGCGGAGGTAGCGGTCCTCCTCCTGAGGGCCCGGTACGGGAGCGGGTTCGTCCCGCCTCCCGCGACGGGAACGGTCTTCAACGACGTCCCGGAAGACCACTGGGCCGCCTCCTGGATCGAGCGGCTCGCCGCCGAGGGCGTCACCACCGGCTGCGGCGGCGGGAGCTACTGCCCGGCGAGGACGGTCACCCGGGCGGAGGTCGCTGTCTTCCTCGTCAGGATGTTCGGCCTGCCGCTCCCCTGAAGGAGGCGAGGACTACCGGGCGGCTCGATCTCCTCAGCGGTGAGGCTGGTAACCTGGAGCGCCCGGCCTGGCGCGCTGAGGTCGTCGTTGGTGGCGGGTTTCATGCTCTTCCCCTTCCTGCGCGCTCACGCCTCCAGGGCGCGGCGCAGGTCGGCGATGAGGTCGTCGGGGTTCTCGAGCCCCACGGAGACGCGGATGAGGCCGTCGGTGATGCCGGTGGCGAGCCGCTGCTCGAGCGGCACGGCGGTGTGGGTCATCGAGGCCGGATGGGTGACCAGGGTCTCGGCGGCGCCCAGGTTCTCGGCCAGCGAGCAGAGGCGGACGGCGTTCATGACGCGAATGCCGGCCTCGGTCCCACCCTCGACCTCGAAAGCGAGGAGCGCGCCGCCGCTCTTCTGCTGGCGGCAGGCGAGGGCGTGCTGGGGGAAGGACTCGAGCCCGGGATAGAGGAGCCGCGTCACCCGCGGGTGCGTTTCGAGGAAGCGGGCCACGCGCAGGGCATTGGCCGAGTGGCGCTCCATGCGCAGCGGCAGGGTCTTCACCCCCTGGAGGGTGAGCCAGGCGTTGAACGGCGACTGGATGGCCCCGATGCAGTTGCGCAGGAAGAACAGGCGCTCGTTGAGCTCCGCGCTGCGGGTGATCAGGGCGCCGCCCACGGTGGCGTTGTGCCCCTCGATGAACTTGGTCGTCGAGTGGAGCACGACGTCCGCGCCGAGGTCGAGCGGGCGCTGCAGGACGGGCGTCAGCAGGGTGTTGTCCACCACTACGACGGCGCCGGCGTCGTGGCCGAGCCGGGAGGCCAGCTCGAGGTCGGTGAGCTTCAGGGTGGGATTGGCCGGCGTCTCGATGAAGAGGAGGCGCGCGGGCCGGCGGAGCGCCTCTTCCAGGGCGATGGGATCGGAGGCGTCGACGAACTCCGCCTCCACGCCGAAACGCGAGAGCACTTGCTGGAACAGGCGGACGGTGCCGCCGTAGACCACGTCGCCGATCACGGCGCGGTCCCCCGCCTGGAGCAGGCCGAGGGCCAAGGCCGTGGTGGCCCCGAGGCCGGTGCCGTAGCAGGTCGCGTAGTCGGCGCCTTCGAGGGCGGCGAGGCGCCGCTCCAGGGCGGCGACCGTGGGGTTCGACTGGCGGCTGTAGGTGAACCCCTTGTGGCTCCCCACCGCCTCCTGGACGTAGGTGGTCGACTGGTAGATCGGCGTCAGGATCGCCCCGGTCACCGGATCGGGCGAGGTGCCGGCGTGGAGGGCAAGCGTCGCCAAGGTCTCATCGGTCTCGGTATCGAAAGTGATCGTCATGGCCTCCTCCTCGGATGAAAGGTGCGTCGAGAGCCCAAAACCGCGGCAGCGGCGGCCGGGCGGCGGGCCTTTTCGCTTTGAGGAGAACGCTTGTCGCGGTGGGATGTCAAGCCGATTGCTGACGCTCGGGCTCATGGCGCAAGGACGGTTTCGTAGTGCTCGGAGGTCCGATCGTAGCGGGAGAGGAGCCGCTCCCCTTCCGGCGCGATGACAGCGGTCTTGTAATCCTCTCCGGCGAACTCCCGGACCGCGTCCATGGATTCGAAGAGCGTCAGGGTGATGAACTCGACCTCTTCCTCGCCGTCTTTTCGCAGCAGGTAAGAGCCCTTGTATCCGTGGACTCGATGGATTCCCGGCAGGATGCGGGTCCGCAGGAGGTCTTCGTAAGCGTCCGCGTTGGCCGGCGTCGTCCAGCCGTGCCACAGCCTTGCGATCATGGTGTCCCCCGATTCTGAAACCTCGGCCGGCAAGCGCCGCCCGCACTCGAACGTAGCACGGCTCCCGCGGTCAGATTTCCAGGATCTTGCTCGTTTCCCGCACCCGCACCGCCGTCGCGGTCCGCCGGAAGGCCGACGGCGAGAGGCCGAAGGCGCGCTGGAAGGCGGTGGTGAAATGGCCGTGGCTGGAGAAGCCGAGGTCGAGGGCGAGGGCGCCGAGCCCCACTCCGCGCTCCCCCAGCCGCTCGAGCGCCAGCGACAGGCGGAGGCGCAGCAGGTATTGGTGGATGGGAAGCCCCACTTCGTTCCGGAACGTCCGGGCGAGGTGAAAGGGAGAGCAATGGACCGCCTTCGCCAGCGCGGCGAGCGACGGGTTCGCAGCCGGCTCCGCCGCGAGGAGCAGCCGGACTCTCTCCACCCACTCCCGCCGCTGCCGCGCGGTGCCGGCCCGCCGGACCCGGGGCGCGCCGCGCCCGCGGCAGGCGGTCCGTACAATCTGCCGCAGGATGCCGAAGGCCGTCTCTTCGACTTCGAGAGGGGCGAGGGCTCCGCGGCAAAGCCGCTGCCACAGCCTCTGCTGGCGCAGCAGCACGCGGGGATTAGCCGCGGCGTGCGTGAAGCTGAACGGTCTCTCAGGACGGTCCTGAACCGCCGGCTCGTAGGGGCTCAGGGCGTCCAGCAGCACCTCGGGCGAGCAGGCGAAGACCGTGCAGTCGTCGCCCCCGGGCACGGGATGGCTGACGCGGTACGGCTCGCCGCGGTTGGAGAACAGCACCTGCGTGGGGTCCGCGACGACCCGCCGGCCGCCGACGTGCTTGACGAAGACGCCCGCCCGCGGGAACACCACGTTGTGGGACTCCGAACGCTCCTCCCCGCCCGGCGCCGAGGCCGCGAGACGGCAGCGGACGTGGAGGATCGAGACCAGCGCGCCGGAATAGGCGGTATGGGAGTGGATGCGAGCCATGCCGGGTCACTCCGCGAAGTACCGTACCACGCCGGGCTTGCGGAAGAAGTACCAGACGCTCAGAGCGGCCATCGCTCCGGTCTCGAGGAGCGCCCGGACAACGAGGGACGAAGGAAGTCTGCCCACGAGGCCGCCTGCCGCGGCACCGGCCGCGACGGAGAGGAAGAGCCCGGGCGCCATGAAGCGCGCCCAGCGGCGCCGGCGCCAGAGCCCCACGGCCAGGGCCGCCATCCAGCCGGCGGCGAGCAGGAAGACCGGGGCCGCCATCCGCAGCCAGACCTCGCGCGAGACGGGATATCCACCTACCGAGTACTCCCAGCGGCGAGGCCAGAGGTCCAGGGCCACCGCAATCACCGCGGCGACAAAGACGGGCGCCAGCACCGTGGCCGCCCAGCGGACCGCCCGCACCCCGGCGGGCTCGGCTCCATTCGTACGCAACGTAACGAACTCCCCGAATCTGGAGCCTATCTCAGGCAGAGCCGCTCACAGCGCTCGTGAAAAGGGCGTCAGCCCAAGGAGGATGACTATGAAACGGATTTTCGGCGTCGTGCTGCTCGTGCTCCTGGCCTTCGCCGGCGCGGCGTTCGCCCAGGCCAAAGTCAACATCGTCTACCCCATCAATGGAGGGAAATATCCCATCACCGATCCGGCTCCGGGCGCGCTCCACTCGGCCTACTTCACGTCGAGCTTCAGCGTGACCTGCGGCGGCGGGCCTCACAAGGTCCAATGGGGCTTCGACTCCTCCCCCGCCCTCGGCACCTCGTCGTTCTACGACCAGACGAGCGTCCAGTTCGTCCACAAGCTCAAGGGTGGGGACCACGTCTTCTGGGTGAAGGCCGACTGCGGCGAGAGCCGGGTGAAGTTCAGGCTCGGGAGCTAGAGCAAGTCTCATCGAGCCTTGTGGAGACGCTCCGGTGGGGGCGTCTCCCTACTCTCCTCCACACATCCTTGCAGGCTCCCGCCGTCGACGAGAAACCTTTCCCGCTCGTCACCCGTCTGAAGGGAGAGCGAGAAAGGAGTCCCCATGACCTGGACCAGACGCAGTCTCGGGATCGCCGTCGCGGCTGCCCTGCTCGCCTGCGCCCCCCGGCAGGCGCACTTCCCGGAAACGATACCCGATTACGAGCGGCGCGATCAGCCGGTGACGGAGGAGGATCTGCGCATCCTGCTGCGCGCCGACGAGATCCTCGCCGACGCCTCGAAGTGGGACCGGCAGGACGACCGCGTCTGCCACCCGGACGACACCACCTGGAGCCTCTTCTGCGCCCTCCAGAAAGCCTCCATCGAGGTCCTCGGCGAATACCAGCACCGCCGCGTGGCGATTCAGGAGGTGCGCTTCGTCGTCGAGGAAGCCACCCAGGGGATGGAGCTCGAGCACCGTCTGAGGGACTTCAACAATCTCCCCTCCACCCGCTTCGAGGACGTGAAGCGCGTCCTCGCCGAAGCGGCCGCACGGGTGCGGAAGCGGCTGGACCGTTGAACGGGTAGCACGATCGGGTTGGCACAGGTGTTGAACCTGCGCCTTCGCGGAGGGACAGAGATGGTCTTCGCTCCCTCCGTTCAACCCTCATGGCGTTGCACCTCATGAACCCACCATATTTTCCTCCAAGAAGGAGAGTGCACCATGAATCACCCGGTCAAGACCTGTGTACTTCTTGCAATCGGCATCCTTTCGATCGTGCCTTCGGCAGCCGCTCAGCAGCGGCGGTTCGTTGCCTACTTCCCGGAATGGGGGATCTATAGCAGCGGCAGATACTATGTGCCCGCCGACGTGCCCGCCGACCGGCTCACTCACCTCAACTACGCCTTCATCAAGCCCATCGATACCAACGCCGACGGCTACTACGAGTGCGCGTTCAACGACACCTGGGCCGCCAAGCAGCACGACTTCAGCCAGAGCCGTGTGGTTCCGGGCACCGCGGCTGGCGAGAACATCGGCCTACTCAACCAGCTCCGCCGGCTGCGCACCTACCGGCAGCAGAACGGCCAGACCCTGCCGCTGATCTTCTCGATCGGCGCCTCCAGCGTGCGGGACCGGTTCAGCGCCATCGCCTCGAACCCCACCCACCGCCAGCGCTTCGTCGACTCGTGCATCCAGCTCCTGCAGCAGGAGAGCTTCGACGGGTTCGACATTGACTGGGAGACTCCGTCGAGCACGGAGACCGCCAACTACACCGGCCTGCTGCAGGCGTTCCGCGACGCACTGACCGTCCTCGGGACCAACCCGCGCACCAACGCCCCCTACCTGCTGACCGCCGCGGTCCCGGGAGCGAAATCCAAGATCGACGTCTTCGACGTGGTCGCGATCGAGCCGATCCTCGATTGGGTCAACGTCATGATCTATGATTTCCACGGCTGCTGGGGAAACAACCACACCGGGCACAACTCGCCGCTGCGCGGCTCGGCGGAGGATCCCCACACCGGGTACAGCGGCGATGCGGCGATCCGTGAATGGCTCCGGCGCGGCATGCCGGCGGGCAAGATCAACCTCGGGCTCGCCTACTACGGCCGGGCAGCCAAGGAGCTCCTCAACGCCGGTCCGAACCCCTCGTATCCGGGCCGCTACGCCGGGCTCGATCCGGCGCGGAACAACTCGCCGAACTGCGTCGTGGGGAGCTTCAACTCGAGCGGGGGGACCTTCGACTACTGGGACATCGTGCAGCGGTTCGTCAACGTCAACGGCTACATCCGGTACTGGGACGGAGAGCAGGAGGTCCCGTATCTTTATAATCCGAACGATCCCGCGAGCTACTGGATCAGCTACGACGACCCGAACAGCATCTCGACCAAGGTGCACTACGCGCGCAACATGAACCTCGGAGGCATCTTCGCCTGGGAGCTCTCCCTGGAATCGAAACCCCAGCCGCCGAAGACGTATCCGCTCACCGACGCCGCGGCCAAGTGCCTGAACTAGAAGGCGGCTGAACCTCTGTAGGGGCGACCTATGGGGCCGCCCTATCTCGGCAGGGCGAATCCCCACTGGCACTGGAGAGCCTTCCTACTCTGGCTGGCTTGAGGTCCTCAAATCAGAGATGGGCCTCCTGGCTTTTGATGAGCTTCAGCAGCAGGTTCGATGTCGTGCGGCGGGAAAGCTTTGCCTTGATCTCGTCCATCAAACCTCGAGCGGACTGAATCTCACCCCTCTTGTACGCTACCATGGCCAGACCGTACTCAGCATACAGTTTACCGATGGCAATCTGCGCAACGCCCCACAGCTTTTTAAATTTCTGCTCTGCATCCTCGATCCGTCCGACTCCCAGATAGGCCAAGCCGATCCGCGGGTCGATCTGGTAGCCATACCCTTCAGGCCCGTATTCCTTCATCTCTGCTTCGGCCTGTTCGTAGTAGATGAGTGCGCTCATGCTGTCTCCTTGCTTGAGGGCTATATCGCCAGCAGACATATTAACCCGGAATTTGATCCATGGGTTGCATTCGATGGCAAGAGCCTGATCAATCAACTCGAGCGCGCTCGCGGAGTCGTTCTGCTCGATCCTGACGCGCGCCTTCCAAGCGAGGCCCAGCGCGCGTAGATCCTCTTTTTCTTCTCTCGCGAACTCCTCGGCGATGCGAAATCCGTGATCAATCTCTCGGTCAGCCAGATCGAGGCTACCCTCCTCCACATAGGTCCAGCCTAGCGCATCAATCCGCAACAGCGCCTCATCTTCCTTTCGCTTCACCATTTCAAGTGCGTTCTTCTCCTCCCCACTCATCTTTTCGAGCGCACTCACCGCCTTCTGGACGTATGACAGTCGTTCTGCATTCAAGAAGCGGCTATCCATATAATGGACCAGAAGCATCACGAACTCCACCAAACGCTCTTCTCTGCTTTTCTGATCCTCCCACTTCATTACTTCTAGGATAATTGGCTGTTCGGCATCGATGGCATCCATTCCGTCGCTGACCAAGGCGTTCCAGTACCGCGGCTTCGGCTCCTCCCGGATGACGTTCCTTTTGATGAACTCCAAGTAGTAGTCGCTGCAACGGCGTCGCGCTTCTTCCTCCACATCTGGTCTCGCCTCAGTCAATTGAGTCCGCGCGAAGCCGCGCGTCACTGGATGAATGATGAACTGCCGCTGGTCGAGATCCCCTTCCAGCAGGCTGGATTGGACGCAATGGGCCAACCCGTCGTCGAAGGCGGTCGGAGCAAGGTTGGTTGCCGTCTGGAGTGGATCCCTTCGGATTGAGCTCACGCCGACAAAAAGGGGTGTAACCAATAGGATCTGCCGCGCATCTTCGGAGAGCTGCTTCCATGATTCCGAGAGCAGTTCCTCGAACAGCTCCTCGGTATTCCGACTGCGTCTGCTTCCCTTGATTCCTTCGATGACTTCCCAAAGACGGACCTTTCCGACTCTTGCGCGCCCCAAGGTCAGCTTCATCAACTGCGGATTCCCACCAGTAACTTCGCATAAGTTCTGTAGCGTTTCGTCGCTTACTCCTTCGACGAAATCCAAAGCGACATCAGACGCGTACCGACGCAACAGCTCCTTTGCTTCGCCGCTGCTCAAGCCTCTCAAGCGCACAGACCACGCTTGTTGGTGCAGCTTGACTTGACGAGTTGTAATAATTACCTTACTAGGCTCAGGAATTTTCTCCAGCCACCCCGTCAGTTCTTTGTCATCGACAGTATCAAAATTGTCCAATATGATCAGAGTTTTGTAGATGCGTAGGAGTCCATCTACTTCCTGCTTCTTGTCAACCAAAATATGCGTGTAAGGAGAAGGGTTGATGGTGGTAGCAATTATGTTAAGAACGTCACTCATCCAAACCTTCTGGTCGGGGTTGTCCTTTGCCGAAATCCAGACGACATATTCAAAGGCGATACTTTCTTGAACGGCCCCATTACGATTTCCTGCGCAGGCGTGCCCCACTTCGATTGCGAGACTAGTTTTCCCGACTCCAGGAAAGCCCTCAATCGTGATCAGTGGATATCTCGATTGGAGGCCTTTCACGACACGATCCAAGGCTGTTGCGCGGCCCAGCAGAGGCCCTCCGGATCGAGGCGGCAAATTGTGGTTTGTAACTCTGGCGGTGGGAGCTTGATGCTCGGAGAAGGTCGTGGTGGCTCCAGCAGGAGGACTCCCGAGGCACCGCACGAGCTCTTCGAGCCATGCATAGAGCGCCCGGTTCTTTCCGCCTGAGCCGGCTTCCGGATGTAATGGAAGCACTATTATCCCGCGGCGCTTGAGATCCTCCATCACCCATGCGGGCGGATCGAATTGCACCGTGAAAGCATTTCGCCTGAAATCATGGTTCCCTCGATGGGAACGGCGAAGAATAATCCGTAAATCGATGTCGTTGAAGCTATAACCGAGAAAGAGTACAGTCCGCGTGCGAAGCTCATGGCTCAGGAGATCGGCGAGTCGCGGACCATCGCTTAGTTCTTTCTCGTAATCTTCAGCTGTTATGATGATCGACATTGGATGGTCAAGGTCTCCGTGGAGCTTGACGAGCTGCACCGTTGAACCATCCATGAAGGATACATCTTCAGTATTCACTATGGAATGGAATGGTCGTTTCCTTTGATTAAACGCAGCCTCCAGCAATCCATCGAAGTTTGTGGTGAAGAAATGCTGGACCGGAAGCGTCGCCAGAACCTTGTGGACTTCGGTGGGCTTGATCCCGTATTTATCCAATGCCGCTCGGAGGCGGTCGACGAGGAGCCTGCGCCCGTACACGTTGACGTAGTACTGCGCGATATCCGTGAGCGAACTATCCGGTGGACAGGCTTCGATCTCGGCAGCTAACGGCTTTACTAGTTCCATCCAACTAGGCAATCCGGCTCCCGCAGAAAGCCCCGCCCCCACGAAAATGCACCCATTCCCTCTCGAGAACTCATCGATCAGTTCGCGCGGAATCGGTGAAACCGGCGGCATGATACTTCTCCTTAAGTTACGATCAATCATGGATCGTTCACTACTGTGGCACGAACAGCTCAAGCCTTGCGGAGTAGACCACGGACTCACCCGGCTCGAGGACCACCATGCCGGTGTCGACATCCGGCCCCCATTGCGGTCCGAAAGGGTCAGCCAGGTTGAATTGCGGCTCGAGGACGATGAAATCCTTCTCCGGCGGGCCATAGACCTGCACGGCTTTGATGTGGGGTGAGGTCCCTACAACGCGAAAGCCGTAGGACGCTTCCGGGTCGACGACCTCCGCCACGACGTGGCCCTCCGTGGACCGCTCCAGATCCACGAAGCAGTCGTCCAAATAGAGATCGCCCAGAGCCTTGCCGCCGGGCATCGAGAAATCGTAGGGAGTTCCGGCGACCGGCAGCACCTCACCGGTGGGCAGCACCTCGTCGTAGTCGTTCACCACGACGCGTCGGCGCGCGGGGACGTGCAGGCGGGCCTGCTCCCGCCGGCCGCTCGGGAGGGCGAAATAAGGATGCCAGCCGATGCCTATGGGAAGGCTCTCGTTCCCCACATTCCGGGCGGTGACCGTGACGGTGAACGATTCGCTCCGCAGGACGTTCTCGAATGAGACCTCGGTGGACGACGGCCATCGATGGCCGAAGTCGCCGGCGTGAAAGGACGCCCGGAAGCCGTCCTGCTCGGCTGTGGTCTGGCGGTGGAGTCCATCGACGGATGAGGCGAGCATGAGTCCGTGCATCGCGTACCGCTCCGCGCCGGGCTTCTTCCCGCCTGCGTTCGCCGGCAGGCGAACCGGCTTGCCGAGGATCTCGGTGTCGATGGCCTTGCCGTCCGGCGACAGTTCCCCGCGGATGCGATTGGCATAGGGGATCAGAAACGCCCCTCCCACGAGGTACGAGGCGTTGCCCTTGAATTCCTCGGAATCTCCGTTGAGGATGATCTCACGGGCCTTCTCGAAGGAAGGAGCGAGCAATTCTGTGTCCCCTTGCAGGGGAAGGTGAGCCGTGACCTGCAGGGTCAACATCCCGCGCCCTGGCAGGATCTGGGCGCTCAGGAAGGCGGGTCTGCTCGTGTCGGAGGGTCTCGGTCTCTCGAGGGTGACAACCGGCGCGCCGCCGATGTCGATCGAACTGCGTTCAGGCATCTCGTACTCCCCAGGCGCGGCGTCTGTTTGAAATATGTTTATGATCTTTCGATATTCAAGTGGCTCCAAACCCATTGTAGGTCCGCGAAGCCCCCCATTCAATGCCGCCGTCTGCTGCCAGTCGAGGAATCCCTCCCATGAGGAGTGGCGGCGCCCAGAAGGACGTTTCATGCACTTCTGGCAAAGTGCGACAGATACGCTCCCTGGGTCCCTTCATCGCCTCTGGTACTCTTCCCCACCGGTAACGGCTGCCGCAATCCCGATGAGGCTCCTCTCCTCCCGCCGGCTGACCGGCCCGAACCTGCTGCTCGACCGCCCTGGCGCGGTGATCGAGGTGTCTCTGGCTCCGGAGGAGGCGGAGGCGGCGGTCGCAGCGTGGAGGGAGCAAGCACGGCGGATCCTCGACGCGGTGGGGTGGATGGGCGAGGAGGCCGCGGCGCGGCTCTTTCCCGGCGGGGCGAGCCTGGCGATCTCGGCTCCCATCGATGCTCTGTACGCGGCGACCGAGGTCAACGAGTGGGCCTGGGCGGCCGCCGCGGCGAGCTTCGACGGGGAGGCGCCCGACATCACGGTGGGACGGGATACGCTGCGGAAGGCCATCGCCGAAGAGGCCAATCCCCCCCTGCTCGCTCTGCGCGACGCCGCCGCGGCGCGGGGCGTGGCCTTCCTCTGGGACGACCAGCGGGCCTCGGTGGGCCTCGGGACCGGATCGCTGACGTGGCCGGTCGATGCGCTGCCCGATCCGGAATCGATCGACTGGAACGCGGTCCACGACGTGCCGGTGGCGCTGGTGACCGGCACGAACGGCAAGACCACGACGGTGCGGCTGCTCGCGGCCATGGCGAGCGCGGCGGGGCGGGTGCCGGGCGTCACGTCCACGGACCGGATCGAGGTCGGAGGCGAGGCGATCGAGGAGGGAGATTTCTCCGGGCCGGGCGGGGCGCGCACGCTGCTGCGCGACCGGCGGGTGGAGATCGCCATCCTGGAGACGGCGCGGGGCGGCCTGCTGCGGCGGGGGCTCGCGGTGGAGCGGGCCGACGCCGCCCTGGTCACCAACATCGCGGCGGACCACCTCGGGGAGTTCGGCATCCACGACCTCCCCGCCCTGGCGGCGGCCAAGCTGGTGATCGCCCGGGCGGTGGGGCCGGACGGCCGGATCGTGCTCAACGCGGACGATCCCGAGCTGGTGGCGGCAGCCGGGCGGGTCGCGGCGCCGGTCGCCTGGTTCACGCTCGATCCCGGCAATCCTCAAGTGCGGGAGCACCTCGCGGCGGGCGGCGAGGCCGTCTATCTGGAGGATGGGGTCCTGGTGCTGGACCGGGGCGGCGAGCGGACAACGGTAGTTCGCGTCGAGGAGGTCCCGGTCGCGTTCGGCGGCGCGGCGCGGCACAACGTGGCCAACGCCCTGGCGGCAATCGGCCTGGCGTCGGCCCTGGGCCTGCCGGTCGCGGCGATGGCGGCGGGGCTGCGGCGGATCGGCCATCATCCCGAGGACAATCCCGGGCGGGCCAACCTGTTCGAGCGGAACGGCGTCAGCATCCTGCTCGACTACGCTCACAATCCCCACGGCCTCGCGGCGCTGCTCGACGTCGCCCGCTCGCTGCCCGCGGAGCGCCGGCTGCTGGTGATCGGCCAAGCGGGAGACCGCGACGAGGAGGCGATCCGCGATCTGGCCCGCGCCGCCTGGCCGTTTCAGGCGGACCACTACGTGATCAAGGAGCTGCCCGAGATGCTCCGCGGCCGCCGGCCGGGGGAGGTCCCGGCGATCGTCGAGGACGAGCTGCTGCGCCTCGGCATGCCGCCGGAAGGCCTGGAGCAGGCGGACTCGGAGCTGGAGGCGGTCGAGAAGGCCCTGGCCTGGGCGCGGCCGGGGGATCTGCTGGTGCTGCTGGTGCATACCCAGCGGGAGGAGGTTCTGGATCTGATCCGCGCCCGCCCATAGCCGCGCCGCTCATGGCGGTCATGAGGGACCCCTCATGGTATCGTTTCCTCACCGGATATCACGTCCTCAAGCCGAAGCTTGAAAAGGAAATTTCGATGAACGGAACGTCTCAACCCATTCCTCCCCCTCCGGGCGCGCCGCCGCAGACGCCCAAGAAGGGGCTCGGCCCTCTCGGCTGGATCCTCATCGGGTGCGGCGGCCTGATCCTCATCGCCGGGCTCGTGTTCGGCGGCCTCATGATGGCCGGCGGCTGGTTCGTCAAGAAGCAGGCCGAGAAGTTCGAGAAGAACCCCACGCTCGCGGCGGCTGAGATGATGGTGCGGCTGAACCCGGATCTCGAGCTCGTCAGCAAGGACGAGGAGCACAGCACCCTCACCATCAAGAACAAGAAGACCGGCGAGGTGGCCACCTTCAGCGCCGAGGACGCCAAGGAGGGGAAGTTCGTCTTCAAGACCGACCAGGGGACCACCGTCTTCGACGCCTCCGGCAAGGACGGCGGCACGGTCAAGGTGACCACTGACAAGGGCGAGGTCGCCACGTTCGGAGCGGGGGCGCCGCAGAACCTCCCCGCGTGGTTGCCCATCTATCCCGGTGGCACCGTCCAGGGCACCTTCGACACCACCAACGCCGAGGGCCGCTCGGCGGCGTTCACGGTCACCACCACGGATCCGGCCGACAAGGTGCTCGAGTATTACGAAACCCAGTTCGAGAACGCCGGCCTGAAGGTGGACAAGACCACCCTCGCCTCCAACGACCAGACCTCCGGCGGCACCCTGACCGTCAAGAGCGACGACGACAAGCGGCAGGCGAGCGTCATCGTCTCCACCTCGGGCGAGGGGACACAAGCGATGATCAGTTTCCAGGAGAAAAAGTAGAGGCGCTATCTGACCTCGAACGACGCCTCCGCGCGGGCGTCGGTCCTGCTGTTGCGGTCGTGCGCCACGGCGAGGATGCGGTAGGTGCCCGCGGGATCCCTGGGCTCGATCTGGATCTTCATGTAGGCGGCACCGATCTGGGTGAGCCCGGGATGGGGCGCCGGCTTGTTGCGCCAGAGCTCGGCCCCCTTGCGGTTTTCGAACATCGCGCCGCGAGGGTCCACGCCCTGGAGATCGAGATCGACGTTGCAGTTGCCGGCGGCGTCCGGCTTGCAGTCCTTGAAGAAGACGACCGCGGCGATGAGCTTGCCTCGCGGTGCGACCTTGACGGGTTGGGCTTCGGAGAACTTGCCGTCCGGTCCTTTCGTGGGATGAAACACCTTGTCGGGCTCCGCCGTGACCAGGATGCGGATATCGAGTTTCCCACCTGGAGATCCTCCCGCCGTGGCCGGCTTGCGGGCCTGCGGGAGGGCCACTGGCAGGAGCAACAGGACGGCGGCGAGCACGTTTCGATGACGGCAATTCGAAAAAGACTTCATCGATCCTCCTTGCTTCGGCCGTCCATCCTATGTCATGCGCGCGTGTCCAGCCTAGCCACCCGCGAGTTGCCGCCACCAGCCCCAGCCGAAGACGGCGGTCAGGTAGGTCCACAGCAGGGTCGCGAGGATATGGATGACCATGTTGCGGCGGTTGCCGCGCCAGTGGCTGCGGTCGTAGACGAGCTGCTGGGTGAGCAGGCGGAGCCCCCAGAACACGGTGAGCCCGGCGAGCACCGCCGCGGCAAGGCGCGACGGCGCGACAAGGTCGCCGGCGAAGAAGAGGGCGAGGGTGCCGAAAAGGACCAGGATCAGCACGATGAAGCCGACATGCACGAGGAAGATCTGACGGTTGAGCAAAGTCAGCTTGGCGAGGTCTTCCTTCCAGCCGAGCTGCTTCGGGAAGAGGGGATGGGCGGCGGCGAGCAGGAGCAGCAGGGCTCCCGCGATCCGCAGATGGACCTCGAGGCTCACGCTCGTCTCTCCAGCACCAGGACGGCGACGAAGGGGGTGATGCGGAACTCATCGCGCACGGCGAGGTCGGCCGCCGCAGCGAGGCGCAGCCACTCGCGCCGGGGCAGGAAGTGGAGGAACCCCGGCCCGAAGGCGAGGAAGTTCCGCAGGTCCCTGAGATGCTCGACGAGGACGGCCCGGCCGCCGGGAGCGAGGACGCGGGCGACCTCGCGGAAGAGGCGGAGGCGCGACTCCGGCCGGCGCAGCTCGTGGGCGGCGAAGAGGAGGAAGACCGCGTCCTGGGAGGCGTCGGGAAGCGGCAGGGCCCGGAAATCGGCCGCCATGGCAGAGCGGTCGAGCGCCAGCCGCCGTGCCCGCACGATGGACGGCTCGGTCATCTCGGCCGGATCGTAGATGTCGAGGACCGTGCCGGCGTCGGCAGCGAAGATCCGCGCCAGGGCGCCGAAGGTCTCATCGAGCCCGGCGTGGATGCTCACCCAGCGCCGGGGCATCGCAGGGTAAGCGAAGAGGCCGGCGAGCCAGTCCCAGCGGCCGAGCGGCGAGCGGTCGTAGACCCAGTGGGAGACGAGCAGCGACGAAGCCGACCAGAGCAGGACGGCTGCGACGCCCGCCGTGGCAAAGGCGGCGAGAGCCCGGGGCATCGGCACCAGGGCGACGGCGAGGACCACCGCCAGGGAGGCGGCGCCGGCCTTCGCGTACATCGGCCGGTTGTACCGCAGGATCTGGAGCATGCCGTGGTATCTGCTCATGCCTCGGCTCCAACGGCGTTGCGCGGCAGCGGCTCGCGCACGCCGCGCTCCCAGCGGTAGGGCACGTCCTGGAGATGGAAGGCGTTGGCGAGGACTCCCCCGCCACGGGCGAAGGGCTCGCGCTCGAGGAAGGTGCACTCGCGCACCTCGACGGCGACCGGCTCGGGGTTCCAATGCCGGCGCACTCCCTGGATGCGCACGATCGAGTGCGTCTCCGGCTCGTAATCGAAGGTGTAGGGGAGCGGACCCGCGAACTTGCGGGCTTCCTGGAGCGTCGGAAACGGCGAGCCCATAGGCAGGGGGGCGGGCTTGCCGGCGAGGTCCGCGATGACGTGGAGGTCGGCCTCGCCGCCGGTGTCGATCCGCACCTCCAGCCTGCCGCCCTCCTCGCGCACCCGCGCGTCGCACTTGGCGTAGTGGTAATGGGTGAGCAGGTTGCCCGCGTGCACCATCAGCTCGCGGTCGGCGTCGCTGCGCAGGATGCGCAGGCCGCGCAACGACCGCCCCGCCGCCGTGCGGAAGCGGGAGAAGATCCGGTAGCCGGTGAGGAAGAAGTCCTGTCCGAGGGCGGCCGGGACGCCCACCGGCCGCAGCTTCTCGGTCTGCACCATGGCGATCGCCAGGAAGCCGAGGCCCCGGTAGCCGTCGAGGGTGAGCCCCGGCGCGAGCAGCGGCACGAGCACCCGTCCCGGAAAGGCGTAGGTCAGCACGAGGCAGTGCCGGAAGAAGGCGCGGACCGGCAGCGGGTGCCGCTTGAGCACGTGGAGCATCCTGTTCCTGAATTCTACTCTGCCCTCGCCCGGCGCTTCCGCACCGGGCTATCCAGATGTCGCCCGTTGGGCGAAACGGTGACTCGCTCCGAAGGAGCGGTATCTCGTTAGCCCGGTGCGGAAGCGCCGGGCGAGAGAGGCGAGGCCGCGGCCGCCGGGGCAACCTCGGCTACCTCGATCGACCCCCAGAGCAGCGTGCGGTCGCGCGCCGCCCACTCGGTCGCCTGGGCCTCCCGCGGCTCGCCGAAGCTGCGCAGCACCAGGACGGCGCCCGGCGCGGCGGCCCGGCGCACGGCGGCGAGCAGCCGTTCCCGGTAGGCCGCGGGAGCGGCGTCCAGGACGTTCGAGAGCGAGAAGCCGTCGAAGCAGTCAGGGGGACCGCTCTCCAGGACCTCGGCTGCGTCGGCGCAGACGAAGTCGATGTCAGCGGCTGCTCCAAGGGCTGCCGCGTCCGGCTCGCCCGCGGGCGGCTCGCAGCCCAGCAGCAGGCGCCAGGCGTAAGGGTTCTCCCGGTTCGGGTGGGTCGCCCAGGTGCGCTCCAGCCGGTGGCGGATGGCCCGGTCGAAGCGCGCGGGCATCCAGTCGATGAAACGGCGGCCGTGCGTGAGCCGCAGGAGCGCCGGATGCAGCGCGCAGCGGAGGAACGCCCGCAGCCGGCGGGTGTCGAGCCGCTCCCGCCAGAAGGCCGTCTGCTCGGCGGGTGCCGCGAGTTGGAGGAAGCGCCGCACGTCGCGCTCCCGCAGCCCCAGCCAGGGCAGGATCCGCCGCGCCCTGGCGAGTTGCCGGTCGACCACGCCGGGACGCGGCGGTGCGCCCGCGGCGCGCGCCCGCGCGTACTCGATCTGCGCCGGATTGATGTCGACCGCCGTGACGCGGAACCCGCGGGCGGCGAGCGCCAGGGCCGTGCAGCCGGCCGAGGCGATGCAGAAGATCCGTGCCCCCGGGCGGAAGGCCGCGGCCTCGATCCGCCAGTCCTCGTGCATGCGGCCGAAGAGGAGCTGCGGCGGGCCGGAGCGCCCGTCGATCCGGCCGCGCTCCCAGGGAGTGGCCTCACGCTCGCCGCCGCGCTCCGCCGCCGTCCGCCCGGCGACCAGCCAGACCAGGGTGAGGAAGGCAAGGTTCTGCGTGATCATGGCGCCGGGATCGGCGATGTGCTCCCGCCCCCAGAGGAGCCCGCCGCCGTTCATGGCGACCAGCAGGAGGGTCTGCGCCGCGGCGGCCAGGCGCGGCCGCGAGCCGGAGAGCACCCAGACGGCGAGGCCGGTCTCGATCATCCCCAGGCCCGCGAGGACAATGGCGCCGGCCCGGCCGGACAGCCCCGGCACCGCCTGGACGATCGCCTGGTGTCCCGAACAGCGGCCGAGCACCTTGCACCAGAGGCCCTGGTAGAGCCAGACGAGGGCTACGGCGAGTCGAGGCATCGGTTGCCTCACGGCACGACCGGCGCCAGCCCTGCCGCGCGCACCTGACGGTCGAGGTCCCGGAGCGGTCCGCTCGCGAGCGCCTGCCAGTGCGCGAGGGCCGTCTCCAACCGCTTCCGGTAGGTCTCGAAGACCTCCCGCTGCGGTCCGGTGGGAGCGCAGTCGCACCCCTCGACGTCGGTGGCCTGCGCGGTGAGCACGCCCGCGATGTCGCCCAGGTTGTCCTCGGACGAGCCGTTCTGGAAGCGATCGACATCGGCCGTGAGGCGTTTCGCCGTCTCCCGCAGCGCGCTGGCGTTGCTGCGGCTCGCCAGTTCCTCGTCGAGCTTCTTGAGGCGGTCCGTCACTGCCTGGACCTGCTCCTGGGCCGCAGTCACCCGCTCCAGGGCTTTAGAGGCCACGTCGTAGAAATCGCGTTGCGCTTCGAGATCGGCCGGCGGCGCGTTCACCCGCGGGTCCATGACCACTTCGAGAGGCTGGCTCGTGGTATGGCCGTCCACCGTCAGGCGGACCTCGTATTTCCCCGGCAGGATGAAGAGCCCCTGCGGCAGCTCGGGAGTGTCCGCGCCCGGCACGGCGGCGATGGAGTACTCGTACTCCAGGGCCCGCGGCCGCAGGGTGCGCAGGTCCCAGACGAAGCGGTTGTGCCCGGGCTTGGCCGGCAGCGGCGCGGGCGGCTGCAGCCAGGCTTCGGAGAAGTATTGGCGCGCCTCGGGCCGCTCCGGCGTCCGGTCGCTCCGGAATTGGCGCACCACCTGGCCGCGGCCGTCCACGATCTCCAGGACGACCGGGCCGCGGAGCGCCGCGGGCAGCTCGTAGTCGATCACCGCGCCGGCCGGCGGATTGAACGCGCGCGGCTCGTCGATCGGCAGCGGCGTATCGCGGTTCTGGTTCGGGCTCAGGCGCCAGGCCCGGGCCGGCGGGAGCAGGACGGCGTCTCCGGCGAGCGCCTTCCCCTTCAGGTGGCGCAGCGGCGTGAAGTCGTCGAGCACCCAGAGGGCCCGACCCTGGGTGGCGGCGACGAGGTCGTTGCCGTGGATCGTCAGGTCGTTGACGCCGGTCGTGGGCAGGTTGAGCTGCAGCGGCTGCCAGTTCCCACCGTCATCGAAGGAGACGAAGACACCCCGCCGTGTCCCCGCGAACAGGAGGTCCGGCCGCGCGGGGTCCTGGCGGACGACGTCCACGTAGGCGTCCTCGGGCAGGCCGGCGCTCGCCAGGCGCCAGGTCCTGCCGTCGTCGTGGGTGACGTAGACGTAGGGGCGGAAGTCGTCCAGCCGGTGGCGGTCCACGGCAGCGTAGGCGGTGGACGCCGAGAGCGGCGAAGCCTCGATCTGGGCGACCCGGCTCCAGTCGGGGAGTCCCTTCGGGGTCACGTCCCGCCAGGTCTTGCCGCCATCGCGGGTGAGGTGGATCAGCCCATTATCGGTCCCCACCCAGACCCGGTCCTTCTCCAAAGGCGACGGAGCGATGGTCGCGATGACGCCGTAGCCGCACGCACGCGCGCGCTCGACGGGCACGTCGCCCTCGCAGCCGGCGGTGCCGGGAACGGCGCCGGTCAGGTCCGGGCTCACGGTCTCCCAGCGCTGGCCGCCATCGGTCGAACGGAAGAGCACCTGGGCCCCGAGGTAGATGGCGTGCGGCGGCAGGGACGAGATCGCCATCGGGGTGATCCACGTCGTGCGGTAGCGCACCGTGGTGGGCCGCTGGCCGTAGCTCGATATGGGCCAGGGCGCCACGTTCTGGACCTGTCCCGACTTCGCGTCCCAGCGCGAGAGGCGGCCGCCGAGGCCGCTGCCGTAGACGAGGTCCGGATTGCCCGGGAAGGGGATGTCGTAGTCGCGCTCGTCGCCGCCCACCGGATGCCAGTCGCGGAAGGTGAGCTGGCCGTAATCGCTGCGGCTCGCCGCCGCCACCGTGCCGCTGTCCTGCTGGCCGCTGTAGATCCAGTAGGGAAAGCGGTCGTCGGTGGCGACGTGGTAGAACTGCCCGGTCGGCTGGTTGTACCAGGAGCTCCAGCTCTCGCCGCCGTTGACGGTCACCACCGCACCCTGGTCGGCGGCGGTGATCATCCGCTCGGGATGGTCCGGGTCGATCCACAGGAAGTGGTAGTCGTCGCCGCCCGGCGCGCCGCGCACGAAGGAGAAGGTCTTGCCGCCGTCCGTCGAGCGCCGCAACGACTGTCCCATCACCCAGACCGTGTCCGGGTCTTTGGGATCGGCGAAGACCCTCCCGAAATACGCGCTGGCGAGGCTCGCGGTGGAGTTGACCCGCTGCCAGGTGGCGCCGGCGTCGTCCGAGCGGTAGAGGCCCGAGGCCGGGCCGTTGGCGTCGATCGTGGCGTAGACGCGGGCGCCCCGGCTGCCGGGCGCTACGGCGAGGCCGATGCGGCCCAGGGGCCCGTTGGGCAGGCCGTGCCCGGAGAGCCGCGCCCAGGTCTTGCCGCCGTCGGTCGACTTCCAGATCCCGCTCCCCGGTCCGATGCTGGGCGTGAAGTAGGCCTGCCAGGGGTAGTGGCGGACCTGCCAGGAGGCGGCGAAGACGGTGTCCGGCGCCGCTGGATCCGCGGCGAGGTCCACGGCGCCCGTGTCCTCGTCCACGAAGAGGACCTTGTCCCAGCTCCTGCCGCCGTCCGTGGTGCGGAAGACGCCGCGCTCAGCGTTGGGGCCGAAGAAGTGTCCCTGGGCGGCGACCAGCACCACGTCGGCGTTGCGGGGATCGACCCACAGGCGGCCGATGTGGCGGCTGCCGGCGAGCCCCCGCGGCTCCCACGTCCTGCCCCCGTCGCGCGAGCGGTAGACGCCGTTGCCGGAGACAATGTCCCAGCGAGTGGTGACCTGGCCGGTGCCTACGTACAGGACTTCGGGGTCGCTGGGCGCGACGGCCAGGGCTCCGATGGACGCCGCGGCCTCGCGGTCGAACAGCGGGTTCCAGGTGCGCCCGGCGTCGGTGGTCTTCCACACGCCGCCGTCGGCCGTGCCGATGTAGAACGTCTCTGGCTGGCCCGGCACGCCGGACGCGGCGGTCGCCCAGCCCCCGCGGAAGGGGCCGACGAGACGCCAGCGCAGGGCTTGATACGCCTCGGGCGGCACGGCGGGCTCCGCGGCAGCCGCTGCGGCGGTTAAAGCGAGGGTCAGAGCGAGACTTGGGACGAGACGGCGGAGATTCATGCGTTTCCTCCAGGGTCCGATGCCGGCCCTGGAGTGTAACGCGGGGCGTGGGGGCCGCGCAGGCCAGCCCGCGCATAGCCTCCCTTCATGCTCGGGTCAGAGCTGGGTCCTGAACTTCACCAGCTTGTAGCAGGGATGGCCGACCTCCGGTGGGGCGATCCCCTGGTAGGGGGCCCGGACGATCGTCCCCGAGGTGGAAACCGTGAACGGGAACGTCGATTCCGGCCGCAAGTGCCGGATCATGAGGACGAATCCGGCGGTCGATGACCGGGCGCAATTCCCATACTGATTGCCGACGATGGCGCTCTTGCGGAAAGGTCCCCATGAGACCGACACGGAGGTCGCAATCGCGCCGGCTCCCCGGTTGGAGTTGATGACGGTGAAGATCGTCCCCTCTTCAGCCGGCGGGGTGAAGCTCGCGGTGGCGGCCCAGGCCGCCAGGGATGACAGGGCGAGGAGGGCCAGGATCAGGACTGCTGCGAAACAGGGCCTTCTCATTTCCAGCCTCCTGTGAATCGGGTCGAGGGACGGTTCTCCCGCGATTCCTCAAACCCTCGATTTGTCCCTGCAAAGAGGGTGCCTCGCGGCGGCCCGCAGGGGACATCCTCACCTGCCCGCCCTCGGATATCATCCGCGCGTGACCGCGGACCGCAAGCTGCGCTTCGGGGTGATCGGAGCGGGGGCCTTTGCTGAAGCCTGCCACGTCCCGGGCCTGCAGAGCCACCCGCAGGCCGAGGTGGTGGCGATCTGCGGCCGGCGCCCTGAGCGGGCGCGGGCGCTCGCAGAGCGCTTCGGCGTCCCCGAGATCTGCGCCGATCCGGCCGAGCTGTGCGCCCGCGAGGACCTCGACGGCTTGACGATCTGCACGCCGAACGCCGCCCACCGCGAGCAGGCCCTGCTCGCCTTCGCGCACGGCAAGCACGTCTTCTGCGAGAAGCCGCTGGGGCTCTCCGTGGCCGAGGCCGAAGAGATGCTCCGCGCCGCCGAGGCGAGCGGCCGGGTGCACCAGGTGGCCTTCACCTACCGCTATCTCTACGGCGTCGAAGAGCTGCGCCGCCGCGTGCGCGCCGGCGATGTCGGCGAGCCGTTCCTCTTCCGCGCCCATCACGAGTATTGGGACAGCCTGCGCCCCGGCGCCGCCATCGGCTGGCGGGAGCTCAAGGCGCCCGCGGGCGGCGGCGTCCTCTACGACTCCGGCTCGCACTTCTTCGACCTCGCGCGCTTCCTCCTCGGCCCCATCGCGGCGGTGAAGGCCACCCTGCAGTTCCTGCCGCGGCCGGGGGTCGAGACCGACGACCTCGCGACGGCCTGGCTCCGGTTCGCCTCCGGCGCGCGCGGCTCCTGGCACGCGAGCCGGATCACCCCGCCGCGCTCCGAGAACCACGTCCAGGTGGTGGGCCGGGAAGGCGCCCTCGAAGCGCTCCTCTCCCGGGGCCGTTTCGACGCATTGCGCGCGGCGCGACCGGGCGCGGGCTGGCAGGAGCTGCCCCTGCCCGAAGAGGCGCGGGACGGCGAGGCCCACGCCCTCGGCCGCATGATGCGTAGCTTCGTGGACGCCTGCCTGCGCGGCCGGCTCAACGAAGAGGACGCTTCCTTCGAGGATGGCCTCGCCGCGCAGCGGGCGATCGCCGCGGCGGCGGAGTCGGCGGAGGGCGGGTGGGTGCGGCTCGAGCCGCCGGCGTAGGTCTCACCCGAGCAAGCGCTCGACCGCCCGCAGCACCGGCTCCTCCGTCAGCCCGTGCTGCTCCTCCAGGTACTGCTGGCTGCCCACGCGCGGCGAAAAAGCCGAGGGGAGGCCGATCCGCTTGAATCGCACCTTGAGGCCGGGCTCCTCGGCGAGGACCTCCGCGACCGCGCTCCCCAGGCCGCCGATCACGCTGTGCTGCTCGAGCGTGACGACGGCGCCCGTCTCGCGCGCCGCGGCGAGCACCGCTCCGGTGTCCAGGGGCTTCAGCGTGTGCATGCTGAGGACGCGGGCTTCCACGCCCCGCTCGGCCAGGCGGTTCGCCACGCCCACGGCGGTCTTGAGCATGCTACCGGTGGAGATCAAAGTCATGTCGCGGCCGTCCCGGACCTGGATGGCCCTGCCGAGTTGAAAATCGATCGGTCCCGCATGGACGTCGGGCTCGCCGGCCTTGCCGAGCCGGATGTAGCAGGGGCCCGGGTGGGCGAGGATGGCGCGCGTGGCCGCCCGCGTCTCGATGGGATCGGCCGGAGCCACGACCGTCATTCCCGGCATCATGCGCATCACGCCTAGCTCCTCGGTGGCGTGGTGGGAGGCCCCGAGGGCGCCGTAGGCGAAGCCGCCGCCCACGGCCACGATCTTGACGTTCGCCTCGTGGTAGCAGACGTCGTTGCGGATGTGCTCCAGGCAGCGCAGGGTCGGGAAGTTGGCGATCGAGTAGGTGACGGCGATCTTGCCCGAGAGCGCCATGCCGGCCGCGATCGCCGTCATGTTCTGTTCGGCCACGCCGGCGTTGACGAACTGTTTCGGGAGCGCCTCCATGAACGGCTCGACGACGCTGAACCCGAGGTCACCGGTGATGAACACAATCCGTTCATCCTCCCGGGCCAGCTCGAACAATGTCTGGAGGAACGCCGTCCTCATCCCTCCCCCCTGTCCTTGCCGTCCTTCAGGTCCTTTATTTCCTCGCCTCCCTCGATCTCGCGCAACGCCCGCTCCAGGTCTTCGCCGCGCGGCGCCCGGTAGTGCCAGAGGAGCTGGCCCTCCATGTAGCTCACCCCCTTGCCCTTGACCGTGTGGGCCACGATGCAGCTCGGCCGGCCTGGCGCGAACGGCACGGCCGCGTAGCTTTCCTCGATGGCCGCGAGGTCGTGGCCGTCGATCTCGCGCACGCCCCAGCCGAAGGCGCGCCACTTCTCGCCCAGCGGCTCGAGGTCGAGCACCTCCTTCACCGTCCCGAAGCTCTGGACCTTGTTGTAGTCGACGATCGCAATCAGATTGTCCAGCCGGTGGTGTGGCGCGAAGAGAGCCGGCTCCCAGGTCGAGCCCTCGTCGCACTCGCCGTCGCTCAGCATGACCCAGACGCGGTAATCCTTGCCATCGCGCTTCCCCGCCAGGGCCATGCCGGTCCCGAGCGAGAGGCCGTGGCCGAGCGAGCCGGTCGAGACCTCGACGCCCGGCATGTCCTTGTGGGTGGCGTGGCCGGCCAGGGGCGAGCCGTCTTGATAGAACGTGTCCAGTCGCTCCACCGGGAAGTAGCCGCACTCGGCGAGCACGGCGTAGAGCGCGGCGCAGCCGTGCCCCTTGCTCAGGATGAAGCGGTCGCGCTCCGGCCAGTCCGGCCGCTGCGGATCGAAGCGCAGGAACTTCGCGTAGAGCACAGCGAGGAGGTCCGCCGTCGAGAGCGATGAACCGATGTGCGAGGCGTTGGCGCGGCCCGTCATCAGCACGCAATGGCGGCGGATGCGCTT
Organism: Thermoanaerobaculia bacterium; assembly: GCA_036399915.1. Lineage (GTDB taxonomy): Bacteria > Acidobacteriota > Thermoanaerobaculia > Multivoradales > UBA5704 > DATARR01. Next base: position 24,636 of record DASWME010000058.1, on the reverse strand, counting down.
GGCCAGCTCGGCGGGAGAAAGGTCGTCGGGCATGGGAGATGGTCTCGCGTATGACTCTACTTCGTCAGGGCTCCCTCGCCGCGAAGGCCCTCACTCCCCTGGCCCCTCTGGCTGCGCAGCCGCAGCGAGCACGTCGGCCTCCACGATGCGACCGCCGGGACCCGTACCGACGAGATCCGCGAGATCGACCCCCTTCTCCGCCGCCAGCCGGCGGGCCGCGGGGCTCGCTCTGACGCCAGGCGGCAGCGGGGCGCGCCGCTCAGGGCCCGTTGCCGTTGCCGCAGGAGCGGGGCTTGTCCCCGCCCCGCCCTCCGCCGGCGGAGCCTCTCCCTCCGCGAGGATCCAGCCGATCAATCCCTCAACGGTGAGGCTTTCACCTTCCACGGCCGTCGGGTGGAGGATCCCGGACGCCGGCGACTCCATCTCGTAGCTCGCCTTCTCCGTGGTGATCTCCACGAAGGGCTCCCCCGCCTCCACCCGCGCGCCCGCGGGCCGCAGCCAGCAGCCGAGGGTGCCCTCGGCGGTGTACATGCCGAAGCTCGGCATCACGATCCGGTGGGCCACGGCTAGCCGAACAGCTCGCGCACCGCGCTGACCACCCGGTCGGCGTTCGGCGCGTAGAGGTTCTCGAGGACGGCGGCGAACGGCACCGGGGCCTCGGCGGAGGTGACGGTCTTGACCGGCGCGTCGAGCCAGTCGAAGCCCTGATCGGCGACACGCGCCGCGATGTCCCGCGCCATGGAAGCGGTCGGCGTATCCTCGTCCACCACCACCAGCCGGTGGGTGCGCGAGACCGACTCCAGGATCGTGGCCTCGTCGAGCGGAGCGAGCGTCAGCACGTCCACCACCTCGGCGCTCGTGCCCTCGGCGGCAAGGGTCTCGGCCGCCTCAAGGCAGACGTGGGTCATCCGGCCGATGCCGCACAGCGTCACGTCGGTCCCGCGGCGCACCACCTCGGCGCGGCCGATCGGCACCGTGTAGTCCCCCTCCGGCACCGGCCCCTTGGCCGCCGTGCCCAGGAACTTGTGCTCCATGACCACGACTGGCCCGTTGTCGCGGATGGCGGCGAGGGTGAGCCCCTTGGCGTTGTAGGCGGTCGTGGGCACCACCACCTTGAGCCCGGGGATGTGGGCGAGCACGGAGTAGAGCGTCTGCGAGTGCTGGGCCGCGGCGCCACCGCCGTAGGTGCGCTTGAAGCCGTGAGTGCCGTAGGCGGTGCGGATCACCAGCGGCAGGTCGAGCTGGCCGCCCATCATGTAGTGCATCTTGGCCGCCTGGTTGACGATCTGGTCGTAGCAGCAGCCGATCAGGTCCACGAACATGATCTCGACCACGGGGCGCAGGCCGGTCATGGCTGCGCCCACGGCGGCGCCCACGAAGCCCATCTCCGAGATCGGCGTGTCGAGCACCCGCATCGGCCCGAACTCGCCGATGAGACCGCGGGTGGCGCGCAGGGGGCCGCCCCAGGCGTCCGCGAGGCCCAGATGGGCACGGCCGGCGGCCCCGGCGATGTCCTCGCCCATCACGATCACCGTCGGATCGCGCCGCATCGCGAGGCGCAGGGCGTCGTTGATCGCCTGGCTGAACGTCAGCTCGCGGGTGGCCGCCGCCGTGCTCAAGGCGAGACCTCCTCCACGTAGACATCCGCCAGCAGCTCCTCCGGTCCGGGCAGGGGGCCCGCCTCGGCGAACGCGATGGCCTCGTCCACCCGCTCCCGGTTGCGGGCGTCCAGGGCGTCCAGCTCCGAGGCCTCGATGCCCTCGGACAGCAGCCGCTCCCGCAGCAGCCGGACGCAGTCGCGCTCGCGCGCCGTCCGCTCCTCCTCGGCGGTGCGGTAGCGGAGGGTGTCGTCCCCCTGGTGGTGGCCGTAGTAGCGATAAGTCTTGCACTCCACGAGGCTCGGTCCCCCGCCGGAGCGCGCCCGCCTCACCGCCTCCTTCGCCGCCTCGAAGACGGCGAGCACGTCCTGGCCGTCGACCGTCACGCCGGGCATCCGGTAGGCCGCGGCGCGGTCGGCGATGCGGTCCGCAGCCACGGCGTACTCCACCGGCGTCGCCTGCGCGTAGCCATTGTTCTCGCAGACGAAGACGACGGGCAGGGTCCAGATCGACGCCAGGTTCATGGCCTCGTGCACCACCCCCATGCTGGCCGCGCCCTCACCGAAGAACGCCACCGCCACCTCGTCCGTGCCGCGCACCCGCGCCGAGAGGGCGGCGCCCACGGCATGGGGCGTCCCCATGCCCACGATGGGGTTGACCCCGAGCATGCCCATGCGCACGTCGGTGATGTGCATCGAGCCGCCCTTGCCGCGGTTGGTGCCGGTCGTCTTGCCGTACAGCTCGGCCATCATGCGCCGCACCTCCACCCCCTTGGCGATACAGTGGCCGTGGCCGCGATGGGTCGAGGCGATCCAGTCCGAGGGCCGCAACGCCGCGCAGACTCCCACGGCCACCGCCTCCTGCCCGGTATAGAAGTGGACCGGCCCCACCGGCACCCCCCGCTCCACCAGCGTCTTCAGCCGCTCCTCGAACTCGCGGATGAGCCCCATCCGCTCGTACATCCAGAGCAGGAGCGCACAGTCAGGGAGGGCGGGGGGCTGCGGGGCCGTCATGGGGGCGGGATGATATCAGGGTCCACCCCTACGGCGCTCTTGACGCGTGTAGCCTGGACTGTTACTGTGTAGATGCTCGTCTACACGTGAGGATCTATGGCTCTGAACATCAGGAATCCCGAGACCGAGAAGCTCGCTGAGGCACTGGCCAGACTCACCGGCGAAACCAAGACCGAGGCGGTCACCCAGGCGCTCCGGGACCGCCTCGCCCGCCTGCGCCGCGAGCGAACCCAGCGGCGCTTGGCCGACGAACTCGACGAGATCGCCCTGCATTGCTCCCGGCTGCCCGTGCGGGATTCGAGGACACCCGACGAAATCCTCGGGTACGACGAGCACGGGCTACCGAGCTGATGGTCATCGATACCTCGGCCCTCCTGGCGATCCTTCTCGACGAGCCCGAGCGCCGCAGTTTCAACGAGGCCATCGAAGCGGCGGAATCGCGAGTAATGTCGGCGGCGATCTTCGTCGAGGTCTCCATCGTCATCGAGTCGCGCTTGGGCGCCGAGGGCCTCCGCGACCTTGACCTGTTCATCGAACGGGCGGGCATTGAGCTCGCCCCGGTGGATGCCGAGCAGGCCCACGTGGCGCGCCGGGCGTTCAGCCGTTTCGGCAAGGGCCGCCACCGGGCCGGACTCAACTATGGGGACTGCTTTGCGTACGCGCTCGCGACCGTGCTCGGCGAGCCGCTCCTCTACAAGGGTGACGATTTCCGACAGACCGACGTCACCCCGTTCATGCCGCCGCCTCGCCCGTGAAGGCTGGAGATACAGGAGCAGGAAGACGATCCGTTATGCCCGTGAGACCCTTGCATTCATCCGTGCTCATATGGCCTGACCGCCGCGAGGTGGAGCGGAGCGTCGCAGAGTGGGCCGCTCGCGAGGCGCCCCGCCATCCCGGCCTCCTCCGCCTCAGCTACTTCGGTTCCTACGCCCGCGGTGATGCCGGAGTGGGCAGCGACCTCAATCTGATCGCGGTGGTCGAGTCCTCCCCGGAACCCTTCGAGAGGCGCGCCCTGGACTGGGACCTCATCCCCCTTCCCGTCCCGGCGGAGATCCTCGTCTATACGCGCCAAGAGTGGGAGCGGCTCCAGCAGCAGGGCGGCCGCTTCTCGCGGACGCTGCAGCAGGAGGCTCGCTGGCTGTGCCCGTGACGAACGCCTGACACCCGGCGCCGGCCGGGCCGGCGGCCTCCCCGGACCCAGCCCGGCGGCCCGCGCATGGTGTCTTCCTGTTCTCAGGCGACGGCGAGGGCTTCGCGGAGGACGGCTTCGAGCAGTCGGCGGCTTTCGGTTTGGGCGGTGGTGAGCTGCGCTTCCAGCCGGTCGCACAGGGCCAGCAGTTCTTCGACTTTGGCGACGATGCGGCGTTGTTCGGCGAGGGGCGGGAGAGGAAAGAACCAACCAGCAATGATCGGTGTGTTGAGGTTCGGCTGACCCATGCCTTGATTCACCTTGCGGAACGCATTCGTCTGCGAATGGAGGTAGAGATACGCAAAATCGTTCAATGCGACTGAGTGAAACAGACGGAGGACTGCAACGCCATCATTCATACAAGCTCTGATGCGGCTGACTTTTGGAACTCCAAGAGTAGCGCCGCTGTTAGTCAGCAGAAGATCGCCAGGGTTGATAAATCTGCTCCGTTTAGCCCCTTCTTCTGTGAGTCCACCTTCGGTTTTAGTAAGATATTTTTCTCCATCTTTTGTGATTTCCCGGACGGTTATCCAAGGGATCGGCCCTCCAAAATACCGGGGGTCACCCGCAGGCCGTGGGCTTCCTCCGCGGGAGACTTCAAAGACATCTTGAAGGCGCGCCCAGATCCAGTTGGACGGGAGTTGGTGGGGCGGCTCCTTTGGTAGACCCTCCCATGCCGGTTTGTCCTTCTTGAGGCTGCCTTGCTTGATGAGCCGCGCCTTCTCCGCCTGAATGTACTTGAGCAGTTCGGAGGCTGTTTCGTCGTTAGAGTCTTGAGGAACGAGTTTGCCGCGGACGGCGAAATTGAGGATAGTCTTTCGGAGTTGCTGGATTTGCTCGGGGCGGGTGGTGAGGCGCGGGAGATGGCGGAGGTGGAAACGAACGTGCTCGCGGACGGCGGACCCGTCCTCGCCGGCAGGCTGGCTCAGGCGCTGTAGGGACGCCGCCACCAGCCGATCCCGCCGGCTCTCGCGCTCCGCCTGCACCGCCTCCAATTGATCACATAACGCCATCAATTCATCCACCTTGGCGACGATGCGGTGCTGTTCGGGTATGGGCGGAAGGGGGAACAGTGCGACGAGCGCATCGGGCGTCCTAAGCCTCGGCATTTTGGTCCCTTGTCCAAGGCGGTTCACGTAAGCGACGAAGTCACTACGCCTGAAAGCAATACAGCAATATGAAGAGCAAAGAGGAACGACCGACCTGATAGCAACAATCTCGGTTGTAGAGTAGCCTCGCTCTGTGGCGACGACGACCTTGTTCAGATACGGTCGAAGCTTTCCGTAAAGTATGTCACCCGCCTTGAACTCGGATTTTGTGCTGTGCGAATCCCGATCACTTACCTTCAGCCGGGTCAGAACCACACCCATGTCTTTCTCGATGTCTTCCAGCTCCAAAAGCCAGAGGCCAAGCTCCAACTCCTTCGGCTCACGTTTCGTCCCGGCATCATAGAGAAAGCCTTCGCCGACTCGAATCCATGCCCATGAACTGGGGAGCTTAAAAGGTATCTCGCCTTCCTTAAGCGGCGGCAAGGGATCCTGCCCTTTTATCCTTCCTTCCTTAACTAGCCGCGCCTTCTCCGCTAGAATCCGCTTGAGCAGTTCGGAGGCAGGTTCGTCCTTCGGGTCTTGCTCGCCGAGCTTTCCCCGCACCGCGAGGTCAAGTATAAAGCGACGCAGGCGCGGTATGGCATCGGGCGCTTCGCTGATGCGGTGGAAGTAGGCGAGGAGTTGCGCCGGGTTCATCGCAACAGTGCCTCCTCCAGAATGGCCTTGAGCTGATCGCGCAGGGCGGCAGTCTGTCGTTCGGCCTCGTCAAGTTTGGCGAGCAGCTCGTCGGGGTCGCCGTGGTCTTCGTCGACAGCGTGAGGATTTTTGAAGTCGAGGTTGTAGCCGCGGGTCTTCACTTCCGCGGCCGTCACACGCCATGCGGCGTCGGTCTCCTTACGGCCCTTGCGCTTCGCTCCGCCCCACCAGTCAATGCAGGGCTGCAGGTGCTCGAAGCGGATGGGCTTAGTCATCGAATAGGCTTTTTGTCCCTCGGGGACGCGGTGCTCGTAATACCAGATTTCCCTGGTCGGCTCTCCCTTGTCGAAGAAGAGCATGTTGGTGCCAATCGACGCGTACGGCTTGAAGACGCTGTTCGGCAGCCGGACGATTGTATGGAGATTGCACTCCTCCAGGAGGTGCTCCTTCAAACGGGTCTTGACGCCTTCGCCGAACAGAGTGCCGTCGGGAAGGACGACCGCGGCGCGGCCTCCCGGCCTCAGCAGGCGCACGATAAGGGCGAGGAAGAGGTCGGCGGTCTCCCGCGTCTGGAAATGTTTTGGGAAGTTGGTCTCGATCCCGTCTTCCTCACGTCCACCGAAAGGCGGATTGGTGAGGATGATGTCCACCCGGTCGGCCTGTCCGTAGCTGATGTAGGGGCGGGCCAGGGTGTTGTCGTGGCGGACGAAGGAGGGGTCATCAATACCGTGGAGCAGCATGTTGGTGACGCAGAGCATGTGCGGGAGTTGCTTCTTCTCCGTCGCCCTCAACCCCTCCTGCATCCGCTGTTCATCGGCCGGACTCTTCACGTACCGGCTGCGCATGTGGCGGATGGCGCAGGTGAGGAATCCGCCCGTTCCGCACGCGGGGTCAAAGAGGATATCGCCGGGCCTGGGGTCGATGCGGTCGGCCATAAAGGCGGTGACGGCGCGGGGAGTGTAGTACTCACCCGCGTTGCCGGCACTCTGGAGGTCGTTGAGGATTTGCTCATAGATCTCGCCGAAGTGCTGGCGCTCCACCAAGTTGTTGAAGTCGATGGCGTTGATCTTGTTAATCACCTGGCGCATGAGCTGGCCGGATTTCATGTAATTGTATGCATCCTCAAAGACGTCCCGCACCATACGGCGGCGGCCATTCTTGGCGGTGCCAGAAAGTTCTTTGAGAGTAGGAAACAGCTCGTCATTGATAAAGCCGAGCAGTTCTCTGCCGGTCATGCCTTCGGGATCGGCGGCCCAGACTCGCCACTGGAGCTTTCTCGGAATCGGCGAGCGGTAGCCCTCCTGCATGAGCTCCATTTCCTGGTCCTGGTCGTCGATGATCTTGAGGAAGAACATCCAGCAGAGTTGAGAAATGCGTTGGGCGTCGCCATCCACGCCAGAGTCCTGGCGCATGATGTCTTGAATGGTCTTGACCGTGGTGCGGACCGACATATGGGATCAGGCTACCTCTTCGTAAAGGGCGGACTGCATCTCGTGAACGGCTTGCTCGAAGCCGGAGCGTCCACCGAAGGTTTTGAGAAGCTCGACCGGGGTGCCCATGGTGTCGAACGGGGCAACCTTGAGGATGCGCGGGTCATCGAGGTCGGTGATGCCCTCGTCCTGGTACTTCTCGAGCAACGCGTCGAGCACGGCGTGGGCCTGCGGGCCATATTTGGTGAAGACGTCCCGCTTGCGGACGTTCTCCGCGCGCTCGCGCCGGGTGAGCGGGGGCTGATCGAAGGCCACATGGCAGATCAGGTCGAAGGGGTCGAGATCCTTCCCGACCTCCTCGGCGAGTGGATCCAACAGCAGCCCCTCCTCCCTGAGTTCTTCGATGATGGCCTCCTTGCGCGCGGTCTCGCTCCACCTGCTCAGGAAGTCGTTGAGGCTGGCGAAGCGCTTCCGAAGGGTCTTCCTCGAATAGTCGCGCAGGGTTTCGGTGATCAGCTTGCCGTTGTCGTCGAGGTATTCGACGCGCTCGGCAAGGACGTTGACCTCCTTACCCTGGATGTAATACTTGCGCGGGCCACCATTGCCCGGAGGAATGCTGATGTCCGGCGGCTCGGGATCGACGATGACGTTTTCATCTTCGCCGGGCTCCGGAGGAATGGGATCCTCTCCGTCAGGCGGTGGTGGCACGTCGTCCGGCGGCGTGACCGGATCGTCATCCCCTGGCTCATAGATCTGCACCGGCTCACCGTCGAAATCGGGATCCGCGAAGTGGTTGGTTGCCTTGCGGAAGTCGATCAGCGTGAAATAGTACTTCTTGGAGTCTTCGTGAACCCGGGTGCCGCGGCCGACGATCTGCTTGAACTCGGTCATCGAGCCCACGTCACGTTCGAGGACGATGAGACGGCAGGTCTGGGCGTCAACGCCCGTGGAGAGCAACCGCGAAGTGGTGACGATGACCGGGTATCTGGCCTCCGGATCGATGAAGTTGCTGATCTGGGCACAGCCTTCGGCGTCGTCGCCGGTGATACGCATGACGTAGCGCTCGTTCTGCTGTACGAGATCGGCGTTTTCGTTGACGAGGGCCTGCCGCATCCGGGCCGCGTGCTCGGTGTCTACGCAGAAGACGATGGCCTTCTGGAAGCGATCTCCGCTTTCTTTGAGGAACTCGCTCACCTTGTGGGCGACGCGCAGGGTGCGTTCGTCAATCACCAGGTTCCGGTCGAAATCCTTCTGGTTGAACATCCGGTCTTCAATCTCGTATCCGTATCTGTCGACTTCCCCCGGCACGGGGCGGTAACCCTCCACATCAACGTCGAGATGGACCTTCACTACTTTGTAGGGCGCAAGGAAGCCGTCGCGGATGCCCTGCTTCAGCGAGTAGCTGTAGAGGGGCTTGCCAAAGTAGTGGATATTGGAGACGTACTCTGTCTCCTTCGGGGTGGCGGTGAGGCCGATCTGGGTGGCGGAAGAGAAGTATTCGAGGATCTCCCGCCAGGCAGAATCCTCCGCCGCACTGCCGCGGTGGCACTCGTCGATCACAATGAGATCAAAGAAATCCGGCGAGAGCTCGCGGTAGATCTTCTGCCGCTCTTCCGGGCCGGTGATGGCCTGATAGAGGGCGAGGTAGACCTCGAAGGAGGTATCGATGCGCCGGTGCTTCTTGTGGACGGCGGTCGGCAGCTCGATCTCGGTGCCGTCGTCCCGCTCGATGGTCTTCGACGCGGTGCTAAGCTTCGCCATGACGGAGCCGAAGGGGCGGAAGTCGTTCACCATCGTCTGGTCGACCAGGACGTTGCGGTCAGCGAGGAAGAGGATGCGCTTCTTGCGCCCGGTCTTCCACAGACGCCAGATGATCTGGAAGGCGGTGTAGGTCTTGCCCGTGCCGGTGGCCATGACGAGCAGGGCACGATCTTGGCCCTTCGCGATGGCCTCGGTCGTCCGGTTGATGGCGATCTGCTGGTAGTAGCGGGGCTCCTTGCCGCTGGCGTCCTCATAGTAGTCCTGAAGGACGACCTCCTCCTGCTCGGGAGCTAGCCCTTTCCATGCGCGGTAGGAGGACCAGAGTTGCGCCGGCGTCGGGAACGCACTCAGTGGCAGCTCGGTTTCCATCCGACCGCTCTGGCCGGTGCGGTCATGGAAGAGAAACGCGTCTCCGTTCGAGGAGAAAACGAAGGGGATGTCGAGAGTCGCGGCGTATTTGAGAGCCTGCTGCATCCCGGCGCCCACGGCGTGGGTGTTGTCCTTGGCTTCGATGAGAGCGATGGGGATGTTCGGCTTGTAGTAGAGGATGTAATCGGCACGCTCGGCCTTGCCGCGGGTGACCAGCTTGCCGCGGACGATGATCCGGCCTTTGGTAAAGGAGACCTCGCGCCGGACCTGGGTCATCTCGTCCCATCCCGCCGCCGTCACCGCCGGAGTTATGAACTTGGAGCAAATATCTGTCTCGCTGAGAACTTTCTTGTTCATTAAGCCCAGCCTGGTGACGGATGGAGGTTCCCTTTCCTCCATGGAGCACGCCCGCGCCTCGTTCGTTTTCTGCATTCTACCGCAGGACGCCTTCTCCCGAAGCGGGACAGATACACCTAACCGGCAAGCTCCGAACGGGCGGTCCCGCTCCTTGACACCGATCGCCAGGATATACACCTTCCGGTTCTCCCGGTCGATCTCGTAGAAGACCCGGAACCGGTTGTCAGGGCCGAATCGCAACTCCCAGTGCGCCTCGTACCGTCCCACTACGGGGTGCGTCGCGTAGTCCGGTGGACCTCCAGGGTCCTATAATCGTCGACCATGGGTTCTGAGATGCCTCAGCCGAGGGACGCCACGTCACGAGCGGACGACATTCCGGCGGAGTGGCTGGCCGAGTTCGAGGCCGCTGCCCGCCGGCCGCTGCCGATCCGCTTTCGCTATGCCTTCATCCGCACCTACAAGCCGGTGCTCGACGACGAGCCGTTTCGTGCCTTCGACACGACGGCCGACTACCGCCGCTGGTGCGAGGAGAATCTGCCGGATTGGCTGGGGTATGGGCGCGTTTGAATACCGGCAGGCCGAGGAGATCCGCGACGCTTTCGTCCAGCATGGAGTGCGCTATCTCTTCATCGGCAAGTCCGGCGCGATTCTGCTCGGCTTCCCCGACACCACTCAGGACGCCGACCTCTTCGTGGAGAAGAGTCCCGACAACGGCCGGGCCATCGTCGCCGCCCTGCGCGAGCTGGGCTTCGCCCTTGACGACGAGCAGGCGGCACAAATCGAGCGCGGCAAGGACTTCGTGCAGCTCAAGAACGGGCCCTTTGACCTCGACCTGGTCTTCGCGCCAGACGGCATTGAGCGCTTCGCGGATGCCTGGCGGCGGCGCGTCGAGGTCGAAGGCTTCTGCGTTTGCCACATCGACGACATCATCGCCAGCAAGGAAGCGAGCGGCCGCGCGAAGGATCTTGAGTCTCTACCTCGGCTGCGGTCGTTCCGCGAGTTCTGGCTGCGACGGCACGGCCGCCTCTAGGGTTCGAGCGAGCTGGTCCTCCACAACCGGAAGTGCCCCCGGTCGATTCGGCTGGGATACACATCCCTGACCCTCAGTGGCGCGTAGAATGGGGTACTCCCAGCCGCATCCAAGCGGTCTGGACCTTCCTGCGAGGAGAGACAGGATGGACCCAAGCTGTGAGATCCCCCGCGGCCGCCGCCTGGCGCCGCACGAGTTTCCCGATCCGCGGCTCGACAGTGCCCCGGGCCCGGGCGCCGGACCGCGGACGGCCGTGCTGGCCGGCGGCTGCTTCTGGTGCGTCGAAGCCGTGCTCAAGGAGATCGACGGCGTTCTGGAGGTGACGTCCGGGTACTCGGGCGGCACCGCCGAGACGGCCGATTACGAGACGGTCTGCTCCGGGAGGACCGGCCACGCGGAGGTGGTCCAGGTGCGCTTCGACCCCGCCCGGGTGAGCTATGGCCAGTTGCTCAAGGTGTTCTTCTCGGTGGCCCACGATCCCACCCAGCTCAACCGCCAGGGCGCGGACCAGGGCCGCCAGTACCGCTCCGCGGTCTTCTACACGGACGAGGAGCAGAAGCGGGTGGCCGAGGCCTACATCCGGCAGCTCAACGAAGCCGGCGCCTTCGACGCGCCGATCGTCACCGAGGTCGTCCCTTTGGAGGACTTCTACGAGGCCGAGTCGTACCATCAGGACTACGCGGCGCGCCATCCCATGCAGCCGTACGTCCTGTTCACGGCGGCGCCCAAGGTCGCCAAGCTGCGCAAGCACTTCGCCGAACGCCTGAAATCGTGAAAGGAGATGGCCATGCCGAACATGGTTCATGTAGGGTTGCTCGTTCGATTGGAGGCAAAACCGGGAAAGGAAGAGGACGTGGCGGACTTTCTGCGCGGGGGCCTGGCGTTGGTCGAAGAAGAGCCGGCAACGGCCGCATGGTTCGCCATCCGCCTCGGACCGTCGACGTTCGGCATCTTCGACGCCTTCGCGGATGAGTCGGGCCGGCAAGCGCACCTCTCGGGCCGCGTCGCCGCGGCGCTGATGGCGAAGGCTTCGGAGCTTTTTTCACAGCCGCCTGCCATCGAGAAGGTTGACGTTCTTGCGGCCAAGCTTCCCTGGTAGACGCCATGGATCCGCGGCAACGGGAAAACCCCGACATCCGGCTGGTGGAGACCGAGAACGGCGAGGTCACGCTGTCCATCGACGGCGGGCAGGCGATGCAGGCCTGGGAGCGAGACCTCATGCGGGAGTCCGCCGAGATCCTCTGCCGCCACGGTTCGGAGTTCCTCGAGGTGGGTCTGGGCCTCGGGCTCTCCGCAATGGTGATCGCGGGCCACCCCAACACCCGCCGGCATGTGGTGATCGAGAAATACCCGCAGGTGATCGAGCTGTTCCGTGAGCGCCATCCCGACCCGCCTGCCACCCTCGAGATCGTGTGCGCCGACCTCTTCGAGCATGTGCGAGTGCTGCCGCCGGCGAGCTTCGACGGCATCTTCTTCGATCCCGCCCTGCCCGATTCCATCTGGGAGGACCAGGCGCTCTGGAACGAGGTCATGCCGCTGTACATCCGCCTCCTGCGGCCGGAGGGCGTCTTCATCCCGGCCTTCACGACGCGACCGATGCTGCGCAAGCAGTACGCCCACTTCTTCGACCAGGCCGTCGTCAGGCGCCGGCCGTTCCGCGCCTATGCGTCGACCTGGTATACCAGCGCGGTCGAGGGAGACGCCTTCATCCAGTGCTTCTCGAACCCCGGCCCCGAGCCGTAAAGACACCGCGCCGGCGGGGCGGCTGGGAGCCTCACCGCCGAGGTTCCAGGTATCGCTCCTCGAGGATCGCCAGATGGTGCGCGAGGTGCCCGGCCACGATGTAGGCCAACGCCCTTACGGTGAAGGGGTTCCCGCTGGCCATACCGCTTCGCATCCAGGCCTCGGCCGGCAGGTTGCGGAAGAACGCCAGAGTCGCCAGGCGGACTCCCCGGAACTCCTCGACGTGACCGGCCCACGAAAACTCGTCGGCCCGCGCCGCGCCAGCGCTGATCTTCTCATCGAAGCTCGGGAGCGGGCTGTCGAAGCCGCGGGCGAACCAGAGCGCGCGGAAGAGGAACACCCGCTCGGAATCGCTGACGTGATTGAGCACCTGGCGGATGCTCCACTTTTCCGGCGCGTAGCGGTGGAGGGACTTTTCCTCGGAGATGCCGGGCAAGAACGCAAGGGTTTCGTCCAACTGGGTCGCAAGCAGGCCGACGATGTCGTCGCTGTGGATCCGGTCGATGTACTTGAAGTAGTACGGTGCGGCTTCGTTGCTTTCTGGACGTCTCATCGCGGGATCACCTTCCTTTCCTGTTCACTTCAGCGCCCCGGAAAGCCAGTGCATGATATTGAGCGTCAACTGCCGGTTGTCGATGCCCGGGAAATTCATGCCCCAGGGGTGGGTCTCCACGTCTCCCTTGCCCGTCACGTCCTCGGTCACGAGCTGCGCGGAGAGCATCCCGGCATCGCCGGTCACGACCACCCTGCCCTTGCCAAACTTCAGCGCGACACCCTGAGCGCGGCCGGCGGCGGAAACCTTCTCGCCGGAAGCCAGCATCTCGAACGCCGTATCGGCGAGCTTGAGGAACGCGACGCTCTCCGCCGGCCCTTTGAGGGACTGGCCGCCGAAGACGAGCACGGTCTTGACCCGTTCCGTCGCATCCCGTCCCTCGGTGATCGGGTGATCCGCCAGCAGGTGATTGTCGCGCGTGTATTCGACGAGCGAAGGATAGTAATCCTTCAGATGGTGCGACGGGTCCGACACCACCCGCTTGCTCACCTCGATGCCGAAACGCCTGGTGAGGCTCTCTGCGGCGGAGGCAACGGGTTCGTGATCGGTGAGCAACAAGAGTCCGCCGCCTTGCCGCACCCAGGAGCGCACGGCTTCGCACTCCGGCTCGGTGAACGCCGGTCTGGCGGCCTGCGGGTCATCCAGGGCCTTGGCTCCGAGCGGGTTGGCGATCACCAGGACGTCGTAGCCCTTCAGGGACCGACTGGAGAACTTCTGCTGGTTCGGGGTCACTCGATAGCCGTCGCTGGTAATGAGGTCGGCAAAGCCCTTGTAGGTACCCCTAGAGGTATGAAAGTTGAAATGGGCCTCGTCGAAAAGCACTCTGGGGTGGCTCTTCTCATACGCAGGACGGGCCACCTCGACATCGAAGTTCGGGTCGGAGGCCTGCTGACCGAAAGCGCTGACGACAAGCGCGAAGAGCCAAGCGACTGCAATGGGAAGCGCCAGGGCCGAGCGGACACGAGCTGGATTCATGCAGTCCTCCTCACCAGGTCGCGGGTGATGTCTGAGATCGTGGGCGTGCCGGCCAGAGCCATGGCCAGGTCGAGCTCGTCGCGCAGGAGGCGCAGGACGCTCGCCGCGCCGGCCTCTCCACCGGCGGCGAGCCCCCACAGGACCGGCCGGCCGACGAGGACCGCCCGCGCACCCAGGGCGAGGGCTTTCAGGACGTCCGTGCCCCGCCGCACGCCGCCGTCCACCAGCACCTCGATTGAGTGGCCGTGGGCGGCCAGGGCGTCGGCCACCTCCGGCAGGACGTCGATGGTGGCCGGCGAGGTGTCGAGCTGGCGCCCACCATGGTTCGACACCACCACGCCGGCGGCGCCCGCCTCGGCCGCGCGCAGGGCGTCGTCGGGCCGGACGATGCCCTTGACCATGATCGGCAGCCCGGTAATCGACCGCAGCCAGGCCACGTCCCGCCACGTCAGCGCCGGGTCCAGGAAGGAGGCGACGTAGGCGGCGAGGCCCGAATCGGCGGCGGCCGGCGGCACCTCGCCGTAACCCTCCGGCAGCAGGTTGGCCACGGCCAGGCCCGGCGGCAGGCGGAAGCGGTTGCGGACGTCCCGTTCCCGCCGGCCGAGGAGAGGAGCATCCACGGTGAGCACGAGCGCCCGGCAGCCGGCTGCCTCGGCCCGCCGCACCAGTCCTTCCGTGGCCTTGCGGTCGCGGTAGACATAGAGCTGGAACCACACCGGCCCGGAGGCGGCGGAGACCACCGCCTCGACAGAAGTCGTGGAGAGGGTGGAGAGGATCATCACCGTCCCCACCGCTCCGGCGGCGCGGGTGGTGGCCAGTTCGCCCTCGGGAGTGGCGAGGCGGTGGAACGCGGTGGGAGCGACCAGGACGGGCATCGCGACCGGCTGGCCGAGGACCGAGGTCGTCAGGTCGCGGTGGGAGACGTCCACCAGGACCCGATAGGCGAGGGAGAGGCGCTCATAGGCGGCGCGGTTCTCGCGCAAGGTGACCTCGTCCTGGGCGCCGCTCGCGTAGTAGTCGTAGGCCTCCTGGGAGAGCGTCTCGCGGGCGATCGCCTCGAAATCGAAGACGTTGACCGGTTCTCGGGCCATGCCGCGATCCTACCGCGATCCGAGGTGTGCCATGCCGGGGGGCGCGTCTCACCGCGCATCGGGTGGCACCGGTTGGGCGTGGGCCGGCCGCAAAGTCCGCAGACTGTCCCGCTCCGTCTGCTGACGCGGTGAGCCGGTCCGCTTCTCTGCCGAAAAGTCGCGAGACCGGGCCACAAAGTCTCAGACTGTCCCACTCCGTCTGCTGACGCGATGAGCCGGTCTGCTTCTCTGCCGGAAAGTCCAGAGACCGGGCCGCAAAGTCTGCAGACTTTCCCGCTCCGTCTGCTGACCCGGTGAGCCGGTCCGCTTCTCTGCCGGAAAGTCCCGGGACCGGACCGCAAAGTTTCCAGACGGAGCCGCCGCGTCTGCTGACTTTGGGAGGACGTCCGCTTCTCAGCCCGGTTGGGAGAGGTGAACGGCCGGGCGGTGCGGGTTGAGGGAGTGCCGTGCGACCCCACCCCACTTCAGGAGAGGTCGAGGTGAGGCCGCACGCGCAGGCTGCCGGACTAATGCTTCGGGCAGCAGGCCCTGTAGTTCGGATAGACGGTGTACGTGGTGCACTCCGGGGCGGTGGTCTGGGCCGCGGCGGCGACCCCCTTGAGGTCGTCCTCCCGCAGCTCGATCGCGCCGGCCGGGTGAACCGGGAGCTGATCGAGCTCCTCGGCGGTCAGGGTGGAGCGATAGAAGGGGTCCTTCCAGGCGCGGATGACGTCGGCTTTCCTCATGCGGCTACCTCCTTGATTCGGTCCCGTGCTTTCGCGGGTGCGGACCGCAATGGTTCGCCATCTATAGTAGTGAGCCGCGGAGAGGGGGGCGGGACAGAACCGCCGGAGCGTCGCTTCACGGCTGGGCCTGCCCGCAGGCGCAACTGCCCGTGTACTCGGAGTTCCCGGCGGGCCGCTTGTTCTGCTCGAAGCAGAACTCCGTGAGCGGCCCGGCCCCCGGGCCCGTGGCCAGCGGCGGCGAGTCGCGGGTCACTTCGCGGAAATTCACGTCCAGCGTGCCGTCCGGATGGACCGCCACCAGGGCATAGCCGTACTGGATCTTCTCGGAGTCCTGCCGGTACTGCTCCGCTCCGGCCGTGCCCACGATCCAACCGGGCAGGACCTGCCCCGTATGCTCCGGCTGCCCGCCGAAGGCGTCCTCCACAAAGAGGTGCGAATGGCTGGCGAAGACGTACACGCGCTTGCCGGCGATGCTCTGGGCGCGGAAGAGGAGGTCGTATGCCTGCTCGCCAGAGCACAGCCCCTGGCACGAGGCGTCCATGGCATGCCCGCGCTGCTTGCTGTAGGGGAGGGCCTCGTGCATACCGGCGACGATCGTCCTGATCGAAGGGTCCTTCTTGTCGTTCTCCAGCACCGTCGCGAGCCAGATGAGCTGGTCCGCCGAGAAGCTCTCCTCGTCGGCGTTGTCGAGGTAGATGAAGCTCACGCCGTTCTTGAAGAAGTGATAGTAAGTGTCCCCTTCGTTGGAATAGAAACGTTTCTTCGCCTCCGCGACCCGCTGGAGGTGGATGGGCCCGCTCGTCAGCCATTTCTGGAACTTGTGCCGGAAATCGTCGCGGGTCCGGCTCGCCGCCAGCTCATGGTTGCCAATGCCGAGGAAGACCGGCGTGGCGCTGAAGGGGTCCAACTGGCGGGTGATGAAGTCGTCCCAGGCGCCGTCGAGGTATTGGTTCATCTCGTCCGTGCCGAGTTGATGTTCCGGGCGGCTCTTGCAGTCCCAGTCCGGATGAGTGCGTTTGACCATGTCGCAATCCGGGCCGTACATCCGGCGCAGATCGCCCAGGTGCCAGTAGAACCCCACCGGCGTGGTGGCTCGGTGGTCCTCGATGTCGCGCGCGATCTTGGGCATGATCAGATCGCCGCAGTCACGCGAGTCGCCCGACACCGCGAAATACCAGGTGCCCGCCGGCGCCGTACCCTGACCGCGCGCCGGAACGGCGGTGAGCAGGAGAACCCCCGTAATGCACAAGGCCGGAATCAGAGCCGTGGCCGCAAACCTCCCCCTCATAGCGAACCTCCTCATCGTGAGTTTTCTCAATTCTAACCCGCTCGCGCGCAATACAGCCGGACCCTCCCGTCCGGCGACACCCACACCTCCTCGAACCCCGCCGCGAGCTGGTCCAGCACCTTCCGGACCCCCGGCTCGCTCCGCCGCTCCTCCCGCAGGCCCCAAAGCAGCACGTAATCCACCCGCCCGCCCGTCCGCTTCGAATAGGCCAGGATCTCGACCCGCGGGGGTTTCTCCTCGATCCCCAGGAGGCCCACCGAAAGGTGCAGGTAGGGGTTGAGCGCCGGCCTGTAGAGGATCGGAAAGTAGTCCTCGTTGGCCTCGTACAGGGATAGATCGACCAGACGCTTCTCGGCCGCGATGTATCCCCCGGCGTGGACGAAGGGAGCTGTCCGAAAGACGAGCGGCTGGCCGTCCGGTCTCTCCCCCTGGTGAGCGTAGGAGAGGAAGAGGAGGGTGTGGTCCGGCTCGATGTGGTCCCCCGCGGCCACGATCTTGGAAAGGCCACCGTCGATGCGGGCGTACATCCAGGCGAAGACGGCGAGGAAGGCTACAGCGATTGCCGCCGCTGCGATCTGGATCACCCGTCTCCGCCCCACCGGGTGCTCGAAGGCGCCGAACCAGAGGAGCAGGGCCAGGAAGGGGAAGACGTTGAGGCGGTGGTTGATGAAGCCGCCGCCGGCGAGCTCGCTCGGCGCGGCGAAGTAGGCCGCGACGAAGACGGCCACGACCAGCAGCAGGCCGTCGGCCGGCCCGGGCGGTCGCCGCCCCCGAGCCCGCAGGCAGAGGACGGCCACGATATAGAAGAGGAGGGCCAGCAGGGCCGCCAGCGGGATGGTCCAACGCGACACCGAGGCCAGCGAGTAGAGGCCGGCCAGGTGCTTGACCTTCACCCACAGCGGCAGGAAGGAGATCTTCGCGCCCGTCCGCCGGCCGACGAAGGATGCCATCAGGAGCAGCGCCGGCAGGCAGGCAATCAAGGGACCGAGCCAGCGGCGGAAGCCTCCCCAGAGCCCCTGGCTCCCGGACCGCCGGTCCAGGAGCGCCCGCCAGCCCGCCAGGGTCAGCAGGGCCGCGACGGTCAACACCAGGGTCACCGGGTGGCAGAAGTAGACCCAGAGGACCAGCAGAGCGAGCCCCGCGATCCACCGGGGGCCCATCCCCTCCGGCCGCCTCAGCCAGTAGCCGACGGTGAAAAAAAAGGCCGCCAGGCTGAAGCAGAAGTTGAAGAAGCCCATGTGGAACAGGTAGTTGCAGGTGAACGGGAACGACAGGACGGCCAGGAATCCGGCCCGCGGATCGACGGCCCGGAGGGCGTAGCGCACGGAGAGCGGCAGCAGGAGGACGTAGGCGGTGGCCAGCACCTTCTCGGTCAACGGCACGGGGAGGAAGGCCAGGACCCGGCTCATCAGGAAGAAGATGAACCAGTTCGGCAGCGCCTCCCGGTTGGGCATGTAGTACTGGCGCAGGAGCCCGGCGTCCGGCCGCTCGTATTGGCGCAGGATGAAGGCGACAGCCTGATGGCCCGGTCCGTCCTGGGTGGGAATGAAAGGGAACGCCCAGATCAGGGCCAGGTGGAGGGCCAGGAGGAGGGCGAAGAGGACGCCTTCACCTGACATCCTGCGGCGGAGCGGGGGGTTCACGGGGGAGGATCGTATCAGGGGCGTGTATCATCTCCCGCTCGTATGCCCGACCCGGACCGCCCCCTGAAACTGAGCGTGGTGATCCCCTGCCTGAACGCGGAGGCTACGATCGGCGCGCAGCTCGAGGCGCTCTCGCGCCAGCACTGGCCGGGAGAGTGGGAGGTGATCGTGGCCGACAACGGCTCTCAGGACCGCTCGCGGGAGATCGTCGAGAGCTACCGGAGCCGGCTGCCGGGCCTGAGGCTGGTGGACGCCTCTGACCGGCGGGGCCAGGCTCACGCCCGTAACCTCGGGGCGGCGGCGGCCACGGGCGACGCCCTCCTCTTCTGCGACGCGGATGACGAGGTGGACCCCGGCTGGCTGGAGGCGATGGGCCGCGCGCTCGCCGTCCACGAGTTCGTGGCCAGCCGCTACGACTACGAGAAGCTCAACGCCGCCTGGGTGCGGCGCACCCACGTCAATCCCCAGCGGGACGGCCTCCCCCTGTACGACTACCCGCCGTTCCTCTCCCACGCGGGCGGCGGCGGGCTCGGCGTGCGGCGGCAGGTCCATGAGGCGGTGGGCGGCTTCGACGAGACCCTGCCCGCCCTGGAGGATACGGACTACTGCTGGCGCATCCAGCTCGCCGGCCACTCCTTCCATTTCGTTCCGGACGCGGTCGTCAACATCCGCCACCGGCGTGACGCAGAAAGCATCTTCCGCCAGGGGGTGAGCTACGGCAAGCACAACGTGCTGATCTATCAAAGGTATCGCTCCCAGGGGATGCCCCGCCTCGGCTGGCTCCCCGGCCTGCTGCGCTGGGGCAAGCTGATCGCGAAGACCCCGCTGATGGTGCTGACCCGCGAGGGGCGGGCCCGCTGGCTATGGCAGCTCGGCTGGCGGATCGGGCGCATCCGGGGGTGCTTCGAGTACAGAGTGATAGCACCTTGACTGTGCTACCCTCCCCGACCGGCATGCGCCTCCTGGTCACCGGACACAACGGCTACATCGGCAGCGTCATGGTGCCGCTGCTGCGCGCGGCGGGGCACGAGGTGGTGGGGCTGGACACCGACTGGTTCGAGCCCTGCCTGCTCCCGGGCCGGCCCGCGGAGGCGGTGCCGTCGATCCGCAAGGACCTGCGCGACGTGGAGCGGCGGGACCTCGAAGGCTTCGCGGCCGTGATCCACCTGGCCGGCTTGTCGAACGATCCGCTGGGGAACCTCGACGCCGCGCTGACCTACGAGATCAACGACGCCGCCTCGGTCCGCTTCGCGCGACTCGCCAGGGAGGCGAGGGTGGAGCGCTTCCTCTTCGCCTCCTCGTGCAGCACCTACGGCGCGGCGGGGGACGACTTCCTCGACGAGACGGCCGCGTTCAACCCGGTCACTCCATACGGCGTCTCGAAGGTGCGGCTCGAGCAGCAGCTCGCCGCCCTGGCGGACGACCGCTTCAGCCCCGTCTATCTGCGCAACGCCACGGCCTACGGCGTCTCGCCCCGCCTGCGGGTGGACCTCGTGCTCAACAACCTCGTCGGCTATGCAGTGACGACCGGGCGCATCCACCTGCTGAGCGACGGCACGCCCTGGCGGCCGATCGTCCACGTCGAGGACATCGGCCGCGCCTTCCTCGCCGCGCTGGACGCCCCCCGCGAGGTCGTCCACGACCAGGCGTTCAACGTCGGCCGCACGGCGGAGAACTACCGCATCCGCGAGCTGGCGGAGATCGTGGCCGAGACCGTGCCCGGCTGTGAGATCACCTACGCCGAGGACGCCGGTCCCGACAAGCGCTGCTACCGGGTGGACTGCGGCAAGATCGAAAGGGTCCTCCCCGCCTTCCAGCCGCAGTGGGACGCCCGCCGCGGCGCCCGTGAGCTGTACGAGGCTTATCTGGAAGCCGGCCTCACCGCGGAGGAGTTCCTCGGCGCCCGCTACATCCGCCTGAAGCGGATCCAGGAGCTGCAGCGGGAGGGACGGCTGGACGCGGCCCTGCGGTGGCAGGCGCCGGTCATGGCCTGACGACCGGCTCCAGCACCCGCACCACCCACGTCCCCTTCTGATTGCTCACCGCCGTCTCCGCCAGCAGCTGGTATCTTTCGAGGAGCCGCCTGGCGATGACGTCCGCCCGGCGTGAACGGAAGGTCGAGACGACGAAGAGGCCGCCGTCCTCCAGGAAGGCCTCGTAGCGGCGGACGGTCCCGAGCGGATCGTTGAAGTAGTACACGCACTCGTTGAAGACGACGGCGTCCCAACGCTCCGGGGGCGTGTACGACTCCGCGTCGGCCGCGGTGAAAGAGGTCTTCGCGTCCACCCGCCCGGCTGCCTGCCGCACCGCGGCTTCCGAGAGGTCGACTCCCAGATAGCGCGAGTAGCCGAAGGGGCGGAGCTGGTCGTTCAGCAGACCCTCGCCGCTGCCCACGTCCAGCACGGATCCCCCCGGCTTGAGGTGGTGCAGGAAACCAGCGATGACACTGTAGTGGGCAAGCTCGTCGAGCCCGCGCATGAACTCCCAGCCGCCGCTCCTGTACTGGGCGTCCCAGACCTCCTTGTCCATCGGCGCGTCGAGGCGGCCGGTGGCCAGCTCCCAGGCGTGGACGCGCCCGGCCAGCCGCTCGGAGAAGGGAAACCGGCGCCCGAAGAGGAGCTTGTAATAGAGGACGTAGACCGGTTTGAAGGCCCTGTGGCCGAGGTTGCCGATCATGCGGTCCGCTGCTCCACCGGGGGAGCGTCCAGGCAGCGCAGCCAGAGCGAGCCGTGGTGCGTGTCGAAGTCTTCCGGGGCGAGCGGCTGGTATCCGGGCACGACGCGGCGGAGGAAGTCCTCCCGGTAGTGCCGCAGCAGCGGCGTCGACATCACGATCTCGACGCGCGGGTTGTAGCAGAGATACGCCTGGACCAGCATCGCCTCGGTGAACAGCATCGGCCAGCGGCGGTCGAAGACGTAGGCGGCCGGATCGCAGGGCACGTTGTAGGGGAAGTGGATGTCGTGGACGTGCACCAGCACCCCGGGCTCGAGGGCAGGCAGCACCTCCAGCACCAGGTGCGGCACCTCGCCGTCCACGCGCACGACGTGCGTGGAGTCGATGAACAGGACGTCTCCCGCCGCGAGCTGCGCGAACCAGTCGGCCGGCAGGTCCTGCGCCTCGCGGGCGAGGACCTCGACGCCCGGCAGGCCGCGCGTCGCCTCCGACACGAACGGGTCCACCACCGTCATCGCCATCGGCCGGCCCTCGGCGGCGTTCCTGGCGGCGGCGCGCGCGGCGTACCAGGTGGACAGCCCGGACCCCACCTCGACGTAGCGCGCCGGCTTGTAGCGGCGCAACATCAGATAGAGCACCAGGGCGTCCACCCGGGTGAACCCTGGGCCGCGCCTCTCCCACTTGATCTCGTCGTAGGAGGGCAGCTCCGAGTATTCCCGGAGATAGTCAGCAGCCATCCCTTCGAGGTCTGCCATCATGGCGGGCAGATCGAAACCCACTCCCGTCAGGCGGCTGGGCCGATGCCAGCGCCCTACATGCCGTTTCAGCTCCGAGACCGGCCGCAGGGGGGAGTAGTAGTCGGACGTGCGGGCGACGACCCAGCCCATGCGGTTGACCGCGCCGATGGCGGCGCGGCGGACCGCGCCATACCCGTTGCGAAGGAGCCGCATCGGCGAAAGCCTCACACGAGCTGGCGGTGGAAGTCGAGGGGCAGCCGCAGGTAGCAATGCCAGCGCACCGGCCGTCCCAGTCGCAGCAGCTCGGGGATCGTGACGAAGCGATAGTCTCCCCCCAGCCGGCCGAGCAGGGTCTCCAGCGCCTGCCGCGTGGGGCCGCGGTCGCGGTAGCGCTCGTCCGTGGTGGTGTAGAGGCTGTCGTGGAAGAGCACGATGCTGCCGCGGCGCAGCCGCCGCATCACCCGCTCCACCAGGAGGTCCGGCGGGTCGTCCCGCCAGTCCTCGGCGACCACGTCCCAGCAGACCACGCGGTAGCCGCAGCGCAGGGCGTCCAGCCGCGCGGCCAAGCCCTGCTCGCCGTACGGCGGCCGGAAGAGCCGGGCGCCGTGCGGAGCCAGGGCCTCGCCGCACCAGCGGATCTGGGCGCGCCGGTAGCTCCCCGTGATGCGGCGGAAGGAAGGGTGGTCCCAGGAATGGTTGGCCACGGCGTGGCCAGCGGAGACGGCGCGGGCCACGATCTCGGGGTGGCGGCGCGCGCGCTTGCCCACCATGAAGAAGGTGCCGCGCGCGCCATGGCGCTCCAGCACCTCGAGGACGCGCGGCGTCTCCTCGGGATCGGGACCGTCGTCGAAGGTGAGGGCGATGGCCGGCTCGCGGGTGGCCACCCGGACCAGGCTCCCCAGCGGCAGGGCGCTCCAGGCGATCAGGCGCTTGGCCAGCTCCTTGGCGCGCGGTAGGCCGGCGGCGAGCTGCGCTTCGTAGGGGAGCTGCGGCGCGGACATGCGGGCGAAGAGTACCAGATCGATGTCCAGTTGCCTGCCCCTCGCCCGCGAAAGCGCGCGACGGCGGCTCGATCCTTTCTGAAGGGTTGCGCTCCCTCCCGGATCGCAGTATCATGCAAATGTATCAATGTGTCGCAGTCAGCTCGGGACGTCCTTCGCAGGGAAGGTATGCCCGTGCCTGGTCCAACCGTCGCCAGGAGGGTGGTTGCGATGAGGAAACCATTTGTCGCCAGTCTCGCGCTCTCGCTGCTGGGAGCGGCCGGCCCCGCGTTCGCCGGCACGGTCTACGTCCCGGTCCCCGATCCGGTGGGCGCCACGGGGAGCTCCCACGCGATGCAGGTCTGGATCACCAACTCCGGCGCCCAGCAGGGTCCCTACAAGGCGACCTTCCTCGACGCGGGGAACGACGGCACGAAGCGCCCGGCCCCCTCTGCCGAGACCCCCGTGCCGGCGGCGCGCACCGTCCTGCTCGGGGGCCTCGGCGTCCGCGGCAGGGTGGGCATGGTCGAGATCGACGCCACCTCCCAGATGTCGATCGAGGCGCGGCTGGTGAACGTCTCGCCCAGCGGCCAGACGTCAGTCAGCGCGGTGCCGGTGATCTCCTCTGAAAACCTCTTCGAAGCGGGCAGGGCGGCGGTGCTCCAGGGCCTCGGCCGCGACGATGCTCGCGGCGACACCACGAGCCTCGGGATCGTCAACCTCGCCAAGCAGGGAGCGCAGTGCGAGGTCCGGGTCCACCGCGCCGACGGCTCGGCGATCACTGCCGCGACCACGCTCACCTTCGCCCCGCTGTCGCTCGCCTACTTCGGCGACGCCTTCGGCCTGCTCGGCGTGCAGAAGGTGGCGGACGCGCGCATCCTGGTCACCTGCAATCAGCCGTTCTACACCTTCGCCACCATCTTCCTGCAGAGCAACTCGCAGATCGTGTTCGTCACGCCCTCGGCCAGCGGCGCCTCGACGCTCACCGGCCCGGGCGGTGGCGGCGGCGACTCGCCGCCCGTCGCCGGCGCGTTCGTCTACACGATCCCGGGCCTCTTCCACACGGTGACGGAGCAGAAGCCGAAGGACAAGCGCGAGATCGTCCTGCCCCGCGACCTGTCGCTGCGCAGGCTGGTGCTCGACCTCGATTTCGTCCCGGGTCCCTGGAACAGGGAGAAGGTCCCCGGCAACCATGGGCTCGTCTGGCTCTATCGCGCGCGGTACCGCAGCAACACCATCGCCAACATCAACGCCTTCAGCCCGCCCAAGATGACGCTCAAGGCAGCCCAGAACATCAACCTGCCTCCCAAGTCGAGTACGCAGGAAGAGGCGGGCATTCCGTGGGAGCAGGGCCGGCGCTATCACCTGAAGTACACCTACGACGCGGAGCACGGGACGGTGCTCGTCGTCCTCTCCTCCGAGGGAGCGGTCGTCAGGTCCTTCTCCTACGACTCCACGGCTCCGGGCAACGTCCTGACCATTCCCGCCAAGGGGTTGACGGTGGACTTCGGCCACTACCCGGGCCAGGAGGGGCCCGAGGTCGCGAACTACGGCTGGACCTACTACGATTTCCGGGTCGAGATGGTGCCGTACTAGAAAAGAGCCCCGCCCCCCGCGCGGGGCTCACCGGGGAGGATCGGTCCGCTGCTGCCGCCGCTTCTTGGGGCGGAAATCCAGGAGGTCCGCGGCCGTGGGAGAGGAGCGCTCCACCTGCACGGCCGCGGGCTGGACGTAGG
>DASWME010000057.1:0-1828 GCA_036399915.1 Thermoanaerobaculia bacterium | reverse complement strand
CTTGACGAGATCGCCTGCACCGTCGCCAAAGGGACCCACGCCGTGCTGCTGCTCGATCGAGCTGGCTGGCACACGACCGGAGCTCTCGCGGTCCCGAAGGCCATCACGATGATCCTCCTGCCCTCCCGCGCTCCGGACTTGTATGGGGCCTCTCGTGTCAAGCGCTGGACATAGCCACCCCCGCGCATCTTGGGACATCGCGCACGGCCTGGCCGGGCTTGGAGGTGCGCCGATCTGAGGGGAGCTCGCTCTGTGTGGCAGGGCCAGCGCCCCGCGACCTTGTATCCGGTGGATCGCGCGGATCCGGACCATGATGCAGTCATGCGCATCGGTGGCGAGCTCCGGGGCGGCGGGCCCATTCTGAACCGCGGCACAGGGGCCATGTTCGGGGTCGGGTTGCCGCCACCTCGGACCGTCGCCGGCGGCCCGTCGCCGAAGCGCCGCGGCCGCCGGAACCTCGGTCTACGCTCTGCCTCTGGACGGGGGCTTCAAGCCGCCGGGCGCAGGACGAGCCCCTCCGGCACGTCCCCGGTGGTCGCCAGCCGCCACAGCCCGATCAGGAGCTTCCGCGCGAGCGCCACGATCATGGTCTTGCGCAGGGCCCCACGGGCGCCCGCGGTCCGTGCCCGGTACCAGCGCGCCAAGCCGCTGTCTGGCTGGAACCGGAGAAAGCGCCAGGCAAGTTGGAGCATGCCGCGACGCACCCGGGCATTGCCCACCTTGGCCAGCCCCTTCTCGCGCCGCTTGGCGCCGCTCTCGTCCGGTGCCCCGGTCAGCCCAGCGTAGCGCGCCACCGCCCTCCGATCCCGCAGGCCGCGCGAGAGGACCTCGTGCACGAGCATGTCCGCCGTCTCGAGGCCGACGCCGACCACCCGGGCCAGCAGGCGGACCGCCGCATTCCGTCCCTCGCCGGGCGCCCGCTCCAGACGCTCCACTCGCGCCTCCTCGACCTCTTTGATCTGCTCCCGCACGAAGCGCAGGCGAGCCATGTCGCGGCGCAGTTCCGCGAGCGTGTTCGGCGGCAGGGGCATCCCCTCCGGGGTGCGCACCCCCGCCAGGCGCTCGGCCGCGCTCCGCAGCGTCGGTTTGAAGTCACGGACGCCGAGGCGGGCCAGGGCGCCCTTGATGCGGTTGACGAGCCGGGTGCGCTCGGCCACCAGGTTCTCGCGCTCGCGGCTCGGACGCTTGGCGTCCTCCTCCGCGAGGGTCGGGACCGCGGCCATGCCGCAGTGGTCCGGCTCGCCGCGGAGCCAGCCCAGGAACGCCCGCTTGAGCAGCTCGGTGTCGAGCCGATCCGTCTTGGCGCGCCGGTGCTCGCGGGAGACGGCGACGCTTGTTGGGTGGATCACGTGGGCCTCAACGTCATGAGCCCGCAGCCAGCGCGCCAGCCAGAAGCCGTCGCGGCCGGCCTCGAAGGCCACCGCGGTGCGCCCGACCGCGCGCCCCGCCCCGGCCGCCTCATCCCGCCAGCGCCGCAGCAGCCGGAGCAGCGCCTCTTGGTCTGGCTCGATCTTCTTCAGCGGGTGGCGGCCGAGGCCGGGCACGATGGCGGCCACGAGCCAGCTCGACTGGCTCATCTCGACAACGGCGACGATGGTGCTGTCCTGCTCGAAGGGGATGAGGGACCTGCTCAGGTCGTTTGGCTGCAGCATGGGGGCGCTCCGTCGGCTGGCTCCGGCCGCGATGATGCTCCACCCTCGCCGCCGCCCCATAGCTTCTGAACCCGGTCGAGACCGTCTGGCAGACCGTATGTCCGTTGCCGAAGCGGAGGTGGCTCGTCCCGCGGTATGCGGCGAACGAGGGTTGCGCCGGATGGACCGGCGCCGAG
>DASWME010000056.1:0-9359 GCA_036399915.1 Thermoanaerobaculia bacterium | reverse complement strand
TTCACCAGGGTCCCGTCCTCGGCCAGCCAGCGGATCTGGAGCTGGAAGATGTTCGTCCGCGGCACGACCAGGGACTCGCCCCGCTCCGCCACCAGCTCGCCGGTGAGCAGCAGCCGCTCGCGAAACGGGCCGCGGCGGACGACAAGCTCGCCCGACCCCCCCTTGCCCGCGTCCGCGCGCGCCCCCGATCCCGAGCAGCCCGCCAGCACGGCCAGGCAGCCGAGGCCGAGGACACCGAGCGAGAGCGAGCGCAATCCCTTCATTTCCTTCAATAGGAACGTATACGGCAGGGAGGAATTCCTGTCTAGGGGGGAGATCCTCCGCCGGCCCACCTCCTATAGATACGGGTGAGCCGGGGTTTGTTCCCAGGGACGGGGACGGCCTACCGCGTCCCGAAATCCACCCGCGGCGCCGTCTCCGCCCCCGGCGCCGCCTGGAAGTACGGCTTGGGCTCGAACCCCATGATCCTGGCGAACAGGGCCGCCGGGAAGCGCCGGACCCGGGTGTTGTAATCCTGGGCCACCTGGTTGAAGGTCCGGCGCTCGACCGCGATGCGGTTCTCCGTCCCCTCGAGCTGCACCATCAGGTCCCGGAAGCCCTGCACCGCTCGCAGCTCCGGGTAGCGCTCCACCACCACCATCAGGCGGCTGAGGGCCGAGGAGAGACTGTCCTGGGCCTGCTGGAACTGGGCGAACTTCTGGGGATCGTTGAGGATCTCGGCCGTCGCCTGGGGTGTGATCTGGCCGACCCGGCTGCGCGCCTCGATCACCTGGTTGAGCGTCGTCTGCTCGAAGTTGGCGGCCCCCTTGACGCTGGCGACCAGGTTGGGGATCAGGTCCGCCCGGCGCTGATAGACGTTCTGCACCTGCGCCCACTGGGACTCCACCGCCTGCTCGGACCCCACCAGGCTGTTGTAGACCCCCACCATGTACATCCCAAGGATCACGACCGCTACGATGACGGCGATCAGGCACCCCATTCCCTTTCTCATCGGTCCCTCCTTGCGGTCGCCCATGGCGACGCGGCGGATCATATCATCGCGGTCCCCTGACCCCCGGCCCCTCTCCCGGCCCGGTCCTCTATAATTTCCTCACCTCGAAAGGACACCTCGCATGGACACGCAAACGGTAGCTCTCCTCGCGGTCGCGATCTTCGTGCTCCTCGTGGTCTTCATCGCCGGCCGCTTCCGGCGCGGGATCAAGGCCGATATCAAGGGACCCCTCGGGACAGGGTTGAGCGTCGAGGCCTCGAACCCGGACAGCCCAGCCAACCCTGGCGTCCGAGTCGAAGGCGCCAGGAGCCAAGCGGGCGGCCTGAAGGCAGCAGACCGCACCGGCCGTGGCGCGGACGTCAAGAACGTCGACACCTACGGGGATATCGATGTTACGAGCGCCCCCAACCCAAAAGCCGAACCCCCGGCCTAGCTTCGGGGGGATCGGTCTCCCTTCAGGGAGTCCAAGGCGAACGAGACATCCATGCCTCCGCTGACACCGTCGGCGGAGACAAGGTCCTCAGAGACAAGATCACCTATATCGGGACCATCCCCGCCGTTCCCGCCCTTCACCAACTCCCCTCCCCGCCCGCCGACTTCACCGGCCGCGAGGAGGACTTGGCCGCTCTCCGGTCCGCACTCACCCAAGGCGGCACCGGCGCGATCTTCGGTCTCCGAGGCATTGGCGGCGTTGGTAAGACCGTCCTCGCCCTGAAGCTCGCACAGGAGTTGAAGCCTCTCTACCCGGACGCCCAGTTCTACCTCGACCTCAAGGGCGTGGACCCTCAACCCCTGACCGCCGCGCAGGTGATGGCCCACGTCGTGCGGTCCTGCCACCCGGAGGCGCGTATCCCGGACACCAAAGAGGACCTGGCGCCGCTCTATCGTTCGGTCCTGCATGGTAGGCGGGTCCTCCTTCTCATGGACAACGCCGCCAACCGGGAGCAGGTCGAGCCGCTGATCCCCCCGCCAGGCTCCCTGCTGCTGGTGACCTCCCGGTTCCATTTCGCGCTCCCCGGCCTGGTCTCGCGGGACCTGGACGAGATGTCTCTCGAGGATGCCCGCGACCTGCTCCTCAGGATCGCGCCGCGGATCGGCAAAGAGGCCGACGAGATCGCCCGCCTCTGCGGCCGGCTGCCCCTTGCCTTGCGGCTCGCCGGCAGCGCTCTCGCCGAGCGGCCGGATCTGCGCCCCTCCGAGTACGCCCGCCGTCTCCAGGAGGGAAAGGAGCGGCTCGACTCTGTCGAAGCCTCTCTGTCCGTGAGCTACGAATTGCTGGCTGAAGATCGTCAACGGCTCTGGTGCCTGCTATCGGTGTTCCCCGGCACCTTTGATGCTTCTGCCGCGGCTGCGATATGGGAGTTGGAAATCGATCCCGCCCGGGATGCGCTGGGGGATCTCGTTCGCTGCAGCCTCGTCGAGTGGGAGGAGAAGGAGGAGAGATATCGGTTGCACGACCTGGCCCGGCAGTTCGCGGACCGGCGGCTCGAGGTCGGCGAGCGAGAGGCGGCGCAGAGGAGGCATGCGGAGTACTTCCTCGAGCTTCTTGGAGCCGTTGACGACCTTTACCTCGAAGGAGGCGAGTCCGTCCGGGTGGCCGTGCGGCTCCTCGACACTGAATGGGGGAACATCCAAGCCGGCCAAGCATGGGCAGCCGGCCGCTTCCAGCAGGACGACACAGCCGCCCGAATCTGCGATGACTACCCGAACGCAGGAACATTCCTGTTGGGCTTGCGCCGGCATCCGCAAGAGCAGATCCGCTGGAGAGAACAAGCTCTCGCCGCGGCACGGCAACTGAAGAACCGCACAAGAGAAGGCTACCACCTCGGCAATCTGGGCATCGCCTACGGGGTTCTTGGTGAGTTCCGGCGCGCCATCGAGTTCTTCGAGCAGGACCTCGCCATCGCTCGCGAGATCGGTGACCAACGGGGGGAAGGCCAAACCCTCAGCAACCTGGGTCTCGCCTACGCGGACCTCGGCGAGACCCAGCGCGCCACCGAGTTCTACGAGCAGGCCCTCGCCATCGCTTGCAAGAGCGGCGACCGCCAAGGGGAAAGCAATGCACTCGGCAACCTGGGAATCGCCTACGCGGATCTCGGCGAGCCCCGGCGCGCCATCGAGTTCTACGAGCAAGACCTTGCCATCGCTCGCGAGATCGGCGACCGGCGGGGGGAAGGCCAAACCCTTGGCAACCTGGGCCTCGCCTACGCGGCTCTCGGCGAGACCCGGCACGCCATCGAACTCTACGAGCAGCAGTTCGCCATCACTCGCGAGATCGGTGACCGTCGGGGCGAGGCCAACGCTAATTGGAATCTTGGTATCGCAATCGAGAAGACGGGCGACCTCGCCCGTGCCGCCGAGCTGATGCAGGTCTTGGTTGACTATCTACGTGAGATCGGCCACCCCGATGCGGAGAAGCGTGCCGCCCGAGCCGAAGCCCTCCGCGCCCGCCTTGGTGAACAGGGCTCCTGATCCTCTCCACGGTCTCCGGCCCACAGCCTCACGCCTCCTGCCGGGCTCCGGCACATCTTGCCGGACGCAGCCCGGGCATCAATGCCTGGGCTAAGAACGGCGCCGGGTAGAACCCGGCTGAAGCCCCTTCCAGGGGGCGCTGTTCTTAGCCCGGCGATTCATCGCCGGGCGAGGGGCGCGAGACCCGCCAAGGCCATCAGGATCCGCACTGCCAGGAGCGTCCGGCGCGCACACGCCTTGGGGCGTCCGAGTTGTAGCGCGCCCCCTCGCCGGATCCGCAACGGGCTTTCCCCGAAGGGAGGGCAGCGGTGGCCCTCATTGGGGCAGCCGCTGCCCTCATTTGGGCAGCCATTGCCCCGATCAGGGCAACGGTCGCCCCCCCATCGGGGCAGCAATTTCCCCGATTAGGGGCAATCATTGCCCTCAAAGGGGACAACGATTGTCCCCAATCTGGGCAGTGATTCCCCCCGATGAGGGCAACGATGGCCCTAATGAGGGCAATCTTGCCCCGATCGGGGGAGCAATTGCCCCAATGGGGGCAGCGACTGCCCTGATGAGGGCCATCGCTGCCCTCCCTTCGGGCGACGCCCGCCGGCGTTCGCGCGAGGATCAAATCTCTCTGGACGAGTTGGCGCCTGGTTCGGGAGCCTC
This sequence comes from Thermoanaerobaculia bacterium, assembly GCA_036399915.1. GTDB lineage: Bacteria > Acidobacteriota > Thermoanaerobaculia > Multivoradales > UBA5704 > DATARR01. The sequence goes on along the minus strand of DASWME010000056.1, from coordinate 5,245 downwards.
GACGGCGGTCGCGAGGGAAACCGGCCCCGGCTCGGGTGCGGCCGCGGCCTCGGAGGACGTGGTGGGACCCGGGGCGGGGATGGCTTCAGGCAGCTTGTGCTCCAGGCCCGCGGCCGCGAGCAGGTCCGGCCTGGGGAAGACGGCGACGCCGACCGCCTCGTCCTTGGCCCGCGAGCGGCGGCGGATCGGCCGCATGCGGTAGCGGACCAGGAGCTCGTTGCGGTGGCCGAGCTGCCCCCGGATCGCGGCCCGGACCTTGATCACCAGGTCCCGCCCCTGGCGCCGCGTGATCCGTAACTGCTGCGTCACGGCCTGGCGGCGGGCCTGGAGATCGGCCTGCTCGGCGGCGAGCTCCTTGATCGCCGCGACCATGGACGCGAGCTGATCGCGCAGCTCCCGCAGGTGCGGCAGGTTGAGGGCTTCCTCCCCGTCGAGGGCCGCGAGCAGCGTTTCCCCCTCGTCGAGCGTGTCGGCAAGAGCCTCCTTCGGCATGATTCGTCTCCTCTGAACGTTTGCAGGATTGTACGGATCTGACCGGCGTTCGTCACGTCTCGCGCTGCGGAACGGGACGACCGGCGAAGGGCCAGGGCCCAGCCCATGCTAGATTTCGCTCCGGCATGAGGCCCTACCTGGACCTGCTTCAGCACATCCTGGACCACGGGGTGAAGAAGTCCGACCGCACGGGCACCGGCACGCTCTCGGTGTTCGGCTACCAGATGCGCTTCGACCTCGCGCGGGGCTTCCCCCTGCTCACCACCAAGAAGCTCCACCTGCGCTCGATCATCCACGAGCTGCTCTGGTTCCTCGCCGGGGACACCAACGTCCGCTACCTCCAGGAGAACGGCGTCACCATCTGGGACGAATGGGCGGACGCGGAGGGGAACCTGGGGCCGATCTACGGCGCGCAGTGGCGCTCCTGGCCCGCTCCCGGCGGCGGCGCGATCGACCAGATCTCACGGGTCGTGGAGCAGATCCGGACGAACCCCGACTCGCGCCGCCATATCGTGAGCGCCTGGAACGTGGCGGACCTGGACGCCATGGCCTTGCCCCCCTGCCACGCCCTGTTCCAGTTCTGGGTGGCCGAGGGGCGCCTCTCCTGCCAGCTCTACCAGCGCAGCGCCGACGTCTTCCTGGGCGTGCCGTTCAACATCGCCTCCTACGCGCTGCTGACCCTGATGGTGGCCCAGGCCTGCGGCTTGGAGCCGGCCGATTTCGTCCACACGCTGGGCGACGCCCACCTCTACCTCAACCACCTGGAGCAGGCGCGGCTGCAGCTCACCCGCGAGCCCCGTCCGCTGCCGCGGATGGCCCTGAATCCCGAGGTGACATCGATCTTCGGCTTCAAGTACGAGGACTTCACGCTGAGCGGCTACGACCCGCACCCGGCGATCAAGGCGCCGATCGCCGTATGAGGGTGTCGCTGATCGCGGCGATCGCCAGCAACCGCGCGATCGGCATCGGCAACGCCCTTCCCTGGCGCCTTCCCGCCGACCAGCGGTATTTCAAGGCCAAGACGATGGGCCATACCCTGATCATGGGGCGGAGGACCTTCGAGTCCATCGGTCAACGGGCGCTGCCGGGCCGCAGGACGATCGTGGTCAGCCGCCGGCAGGACTACGCTCCGCCAGGGGTCGAGGTCGCCCAGTCGCTCGACGAGGCGTTGGCGCGGGCTTCAGGGGACGAGGTCTTCGTGGCCGGCGGCGAGGGGATCTTCCGCGAGGCGCTCTCCCGCGCCGACCGCCTCTACCTCACCCGTATCGAGCGCGACTTCCCCGGCGACACCTTCTTCCCCGCCTTCGACGAATCGGTCTGGCAGCTCGTCGAGCGCGAGCGCCACGAGGCCACGGCGGAAACCCCGTTCGCGTACAGCTTCGAGATCTGGGAGAGGAGACCGGAACCATGAGAGCCCGCCGCCGGCCGCCGCTCGCCATCCTGTCCCTGCTGTCCTTGCTGTCCTTTTTGTCCTTTCTTCCCGGCTGCCAGCGTGAGCCCTCACCTGAGGGCCTCGCCGCCGGCGCCACGACCCGCAAGGCGCGGATCTTCCTGATCTCCATCGAGGACCACGGCGCCGCCGGCCCCGCGGTCGGCTGCGGCGACAGTGCCGTGCCCGTCGAGGTCGACCTGCCGGCCCCCGGGCCAGCCCTGCGGGGATCGTTGAAGGCTCTCCTCACCGCCGGCAGGAGCCATGAGAGCGCCGGCTACTACAACGCCCTCGCCAACTCGCCGCTGCGCCTGCAGCGCATCGAGCGCTCCGGGGACACGGCGCGGATCTACCTCACCGGTTATCTGGAGTTGGGCGGCGAGTGCGACAGCCCCCGCGTGCTCTCGCAGCTCACCGAGACCGCCACCCAGTTCCGCGACCTCGAGAGCGCCGAGTTCTTCCTCGACGGCAAGCCGCTGCGGGACCTGCTCTCCGGGAAAGGGTAAAAAGACCGCCGGCCGCGGCGCGTCGGCACGCGGCCGGCGGTGGAAGAGGGAGCGAGGTGCGATCTCCGCGCCCTCGGGGGAGCTTGGTTGGTTAGGGATTACTGCGAAACAAAAATCCCTACGTATGATGTCAGAAGTGCGGCGCCGGATGAAAAGCGGGACAGGGACTTGACGTGATCGTCCTCTTTGAATGGGGCTTGTCCGCCGCCGCGAGGCCCTCACTCCCCCGACCCCCTCTCTCCCAGCCGCACTCCCACCCCACCGGGAGAGAGGAGGGCTTCAAGGACTTGGTGTTCTCCCTCCTCTCCCGGCGGGCGGGTGTGAGGCTGGGAGAGGAGGGCCGGGGAGGTGAGGCCGGGCGGCGCGGAATCGGTCCGCTTTATGAAACCCTGGGCATCGGGTAGCGGGTCCCCGCGGCTCTACGACCGCGCCGCCACCGCCTCCGTCCGCTCGCGGAACCACGCTGCGGTGCGGGCCAGCCCGTCGCGCAGGGGAAGCGGCTCGGGCAGGCCCAGCTCGCGGCGGATCAGGCTCGCGTCCACGGAGGAGCGCTGCTGCTCTCCTGGCTTGGCGGGACCGTGCTTCGCCTGGAGGTCGCTCCCCACCGCCCGCGCCAGCTCCTTGTAGAGGTCCACCACGGAGGTCTCGACGCCGGTGCCCACGTTGTAGATGTGGAAGCCGGGCCGGCCCGCCGCCGCGAGGTTGGCGCGCACCACATCGGAGACGTGGACGTAATCGCGCGTCTGCAGGCCGGGGCCGTTGATCGTCGGCGCCTCGCCCGCGAGCAGGCGGTTCAGGAAGATGGCGACCACCCCGGCCTCGCCGTGCGGGTTCTGCCGCTCGCCGTAGACGTTGGCGTAGCGCAGGCAGGTCGCGTTCAGGCCGTAGGCCACGTGGTAGAAGAAGAGGTAGCGCTCGAAGGAGAGCTTGGAAACGCCGTAGGGAGACACCGGCCGGGGCGGGTGCTTCTCGTCGGCCGGGAAGTAGTCCTGCTCGCCGTAGATGGCCCCGCCCGTCGAGGCGAAGAGGATCTGCCGGACGCCGCCCTGGCGGGCCGCCGCGGCCAGGTTCAGGCTCCCCAGGATGTTGACGTCGGCGTCGAAGACCGGGTCCTCCACCGAGCGCCGCACGTCCATCTGCGCGGCGTGGTGGACCAGGATCTCCACTCCCGACTCCCGCACGAGATCGGCGGCCTCCCGGGAGCGGACGTCCAGCACGTGCAGCTCCGCGCCCTCCGGCACGTTCTCCCGCCGTCCCCCGGATAGATCGTCGAGGATCAGCACCCGGCGTCCCGCGGCGAGAAAGGCGTCGGCCAGATGGGAGCCGATGAACCCGGCCCCTCCCGTGATGTAGACGGTTCCCTCGGTGTGGTCGTTCTTCATGGCGCCCGGAGCTTACAGCAAGAGGCGAGCCAAGCCTGATCGGCGACCCGGCTTTACAGGCACGAAGCGCTGAACTACGATTCCGTTCTTCCGTAAACCGGCGGAATGGGGACCCATGATGGAGACGGCATTCTCGTACGACCTCTGCGTCATCGGTGGCGGCGGCCACGTGGGCCTGCCGTTCGCCCTGATCTGCGCCGACTCGGGGCTGCGCACGGTCATCTACGACGTGGACAGCCGCAAGGTGGAGCAGATCCGCTCCGGCGTGATGCCCTTCTACGAGGAGGGAGCGGAGGAGATGCTCAAGCGGGCCCTCGGCTCCGGCCACCTGGAGGTCGAGGACCGGCCGGACCTCATGAGCCAGTGCCGGTTCCTGATCATGATCATCGGCACGCCGGTCGACGAGCACTTGAACCCCAGCTTCGCCACCATCGACCGCGCCCTGCACAGGTCGCGGGAGCACCTGCGCGACGGCCAGATCCTGGTGCTGCGCAGCACCGTCTACCCCGGCACCAGCCAGCGGATCCAGAAGGTCCTCGACGAGGCCGGGCTGCGCATCTCCGTCGCCTGCTGCCCGGAGCGGATCGCCCAGGGCTACAGCCTGCGGGAGTTCCGCGAGCTGCCGCAGATCCTGAGCGCCTTCGACCCCGAGACGCTCGCCGCCGTCCGCGAGCTGTTCGGCCGCTTCACCCGCGACTTCGTCGAGATGACCCCGATGGAAGCCGAGCTCTGCAAGCTGATGACCAACGCCTGGCGCTACATCCAGTTCGCCTCGGTCAACCAGTTCTACATGCTCGCCACCGACTGGGGCCTGGACTTCGAGCGCATCCTCCACGGCTGCCGCTATAAGTATCCCCGCATGGCCGGCATGCCGGGCCCCGGCCTCGCGGCCGGCCCCTGCCTGGTCAAGGACACCATGCAGCTCGCCGCCTTCAGCCACAACCACTTCATGCTCGGCCACTCCGCCATGCTGGTCAACGAGGGGCTGCCGAGCCATCTGGTCGAGCTGGCCCGCAAGCAGGTGGACCTGAGCCGCTGCACCGCCGGCATCCTGGGCATGGCCTTCAAGGCCGAGAGCGACGACCCCCGCGACTCGCTCGCCTACAAGCTGCGCAAGCTCCTCACCCTGGAAGCCCGGCAGGTGCTGTGCACGGACCCCTACGTGCCCGACTCCAACCTGGTGCCCCTGGAGCAGGTCCTCGCCGAGTCCGACGTCCTGTTCGTGGCCACCCCGCACGCCGCCTACCGCCGGCTGCCCCCCCAGGAAGGCAAGACGGTGATCGACGTATGGAACTGCCTGCCCAGGGCGGACGAGCCCGCCGGCCTCTTCTGAAAGAGGGTGTCTGGAAGTGCCCTCGTCCTTGCCTTCGCGACCTCACCCCAACCCCTCTCCTAAAGGAGAGGGGCTTGAAGAGTGCGTTTTTCTCCCCTCTCCT
>DASWME010000055.1:0-35583 GCA_036399915.1 Thermoanaerobaculia bacterium | reverse complement strand
CGACTGGGACGAGATCGCCGACCTGGTCGCCGCCGCGTACCGCATGGTCGCTCCCAGGCGGCTGCTGGCCGAGCTGGACGCCCGCGAGGCGATCAACCGGCAGAGCCGCTGACGGCTCCTGCTGCCCGCCGGGCGTGGCGTCTTCCCACGGCCAGATAGATCGCCAGCCCCAGGACGTTCGTGACGACGATCAGCCCCGAGATCTTGATGGCGAACAGCAAGCGGCTCTCGACCTCGATGATGGGGACGATGGAGAGCGTCACGTAGAGGAGCGTCATCAGGAAGCCGGAGAGCGCGCAAACCTTCAGCCAGAGCGGCGGGCGCGGCTGGATCCCTCTCAATCCGAGGAGCGGGATGGCGAACATCGCGAGGTACGTCAAGGCGTAGAACACTCCCGAGGCGTTCCACAGCAACTGAAAGGCCTCCTGCTTCCCCACGCCGATCAGCCCCACGATCCCCAGCGCGAGCGTGGCGGCTGCCACGAAGAGGATCGAGTTGACGGGCGTTCTGTAGCGGGCGTGCAGCCGGGTGAACCAGTCCGGGAGCAGCCGATCCCAACCCGCCACCATGGGAAGGCGGGTGTTGCCCGCGAACATCACGCTCGATTGCGCCACCCGGATGCCGAGCAGAGCGAGGATCGCCAGCGGCGCGACGGCCGCCGCGAAGCCGAGCGGGCGAAAGCCCTCGCTGAGCACCTGGGGGATGGGAGCGATCAGGTCGATCCGCTCCTGCGGGATCAACGCCAGCACGGAGCTGGTGCCGAGGATGAACATCCCGGCGATGACCGGCGCGGCCAGCGCGACCGAGCGCGTGATGGCGCGCACCGGATCGCGGCATTCGCCGCTGTGGATGGCGACGTACTCGAACCCGCCCAGCGCGCCGAAGCCCATCTTGCCGAGGAGGTTCAGGCTCATCAGCGAGAGCACCGGCATCTCTGTCCGGAGCGGATGGTATTCGGCGAGAGAGCCGCGCGCCCGGTTCAGCAGCGGGAGGATCAGGATCGTGGCAAACGTCAGGAGCATCAGCGCGCCGCCCGCTTTGTGGACCCATTTGCCGACGCCGAGCCCGATCGTCGTCACCAGGGCGAGGGCGCCGATGGTCGCCAGATTGACGAGGCCGATGAACCATGGGCTCCCCATCAATCCTTCGCTGCCCGGCCCGAGGATGTAGCGCAGATATTGGGTGATCTGGAGCCCGATCTCCGAGGTGTTCAGGATGGCGAAGAGCCACAGGTTCCACGCCACCAGAAAACCGAGCAGCTCGCTGAAGCCCAGCTTGGCCCACTGATAGAGGCCGCCTTCGAGCGGCATGATGCGGTTGAGATAGGTGACCACGACCGCCGAGGGGACGTAGAAGAACAGCATCGCGAGGAGCCAGAGGACGACGTGCGAGGGTCCCTGCTTGGCGGCGACGCCGACCCAGGGGAGGCCGACGATGAACAGGATCTGGGTGAGCGCGAGGTCAGCGAGCCCGAGCTCCTTCTTGAAGACGCCGCTGCGCGCCTCGACGCGCTCCTCCTCGCGCCGGAACTCCGCGGCCGACTCTGTCATGTGATCGCCTGGAAAAATCCCTCAGCCGCCCACAGCCTGAACCACGCCCGCAACTCGGCGGCGAGGGCGTCGTCGTCGAGGTCGCTGGCCCCGGCCGCGGCGGCGAGGGCCTCGCCCACGGTGGCGCCGGCCAGGACCTTTTCCAGCAGGGCGTGCTGCGCGACCGTCAACGCGTAGCGCCGCACCACGAAGTCCCGGCGGGTGAGGGCGACGCGCTCCGGCGCAGGCCCGGGGAGCGGCACCTCCTCCCCTTCCCCGGCGCGGCGCGCCGCCGTGTAATAGGAGTTCACGGGGAACTGGAAGGAGAGCAGGCGCAGGCAGGGCACCGGCGCCAGCCGCGCCTCGGCGAAGCGCTCGGCCGGGAACGACCGCAGCGCTTCGGGCGTCAGCAGGGGCTGGAACTCCACGCCAGGGCCGTCGAAGACCCGGGCCACGTTCCACTCCAAGTTGGCGAGATCGATGAGGAAGTCGGGCCAGTCCACCCTGTCCGGCTCGACACCCTCCTCGCGGCCGGGCCGGGTCTCTTCGAGGAAGCGCGCGAAGCTCTCTCCCAGACGGTCCAGGGTGTAGCTCTGCGAGGGGTAGCGCTGGAGGTACTCGAAGGCGAAGCCCTCGAAGACCTCCTCGCCCAGGGTACTTTTGAGCACGGGGTAGTACGTCCCCAGGCACTCCAGCAGGCGGGTGTAGTAGGCGTTGGCGTAGATCGACAGGCGCTCGGCCGCCGTCAGGTTGCGCGAGCGGCGGACCACCGCCTCGAGCTCGTTCCGCTTCAGGCGGATCAGCCGCTGCGCCTCCTCGGAGTCGACGCCCCCCTCGACCCCGTCCGGGTGGGTGACCACCGCCTGGAACCAGCGCTGCACCACGTCGAGGGTGCGCGGGCCGTTCACTCCACCTCCGGCACGATGGTGTGGAGCGGGTGGAAGACGGTCTCGCCGGCCCCTGCCAGGGCGGGCTCGGCTTCCTCCGAGTCCGGCGCCGGCAGGTGCTCGTCCATGAACCGCCGGGCCTTGAGCACCTCCTCGTGCACCACGGGGAAGGGCGGGATGTTGGCGTCCCACTCGAGCAGGGTGGAGACGCCGCCGGTGAGCTGGTGGGCGGTGCGGTAGAGGTCCCACACCGGATCGATCACGGGGTGGTCGTGAGTGTCGATGACGTAGCGCTCGTAGCGCGTGTGCCCCGCCAAGTGGAACTGGACGATCCGCTCGTGCGGGAGCGAGCGGATGAAGCGGTCCGGGTCCATGTCGTGGTTGAAGCTCGACACGTAGACGTTGTTGACGTCGAGCAGCAGGCCGCAGTCGGCGTCCTCGGCCATGCGGGTGATGAACTCCCACTCGTCCATGGTCGAGTCCTGGAAGGTGACATAGGAGCTGGGGTTCTCCAGCACGAAGGGGCGCTCCAGGAAGTCCTGCACCATGCGGACCCGCTCCACCACATGGCGCAGGGTCTGCTCGGTGAACGGCACCGGCAGCAGGTCGTGGGTGTTGCGGCCGAGGACGCCCGTCCAGCAGAGGTGGTCGGAGATCCAGCGGGCGTTGACCTCGCGGGCCAGCCGCTTGAGCTTGCCGAGGTACTCGAAGTCGAGCGGGTCGGCCGAGCCGATCGACAGCGAGACGCCGTGCATCACCACCGGGTAGCGCTCGGCGATCTGCTGCAGCACGTAGCGCGGCCGCCCCTGGGAGTCGACGAAGTTCTCGCTGATGACCTCGAACCAGTCCACCGCGGGCTGGTGCTTCAGGATGTGGTCGAAGTGGACGGACCGCAGTCCGACGCCGAGTCCGAGGTTGTCGTGTCCGAGGCGGGGTGGGGCCATGTTGATCCTTCAAGAACCGCTGTGCAACGGGCGGCCACCTAGGGCCGTCCCTACGGAACTGCTACGAGCTGCACGAGGCGGGGGCGGGGCCGAACTTCTTGCCGGCCTTCGTCATCGCGGCCTCGTAGTTGGCGCGGGCCTTCTTCCAGGCGTCGCCCTTGATGGGCACGGAGCAGCTCCCCTTGCCCTTGCAGTCGTTGACGCCTTCGCCGCCCTGGTTCTTGCAGGCGTTCTCGCCGGCGCAGCCGTGGGCTTCGGTGGTGGAGCATTTGCCCTGGCCGGCGCAGTCGTTGTCGCCGCCTGCGCCGTGGCCCTTGCAGGCGTTCAGGCCGCAGCAGGCGTGGGCGTCCTTGGCCACCGCCTTCTCCTCGCCGGCGAAGAGCGGGCTCCCCCCCATCGCCGAGCCGGCGAGCACGCCGCCGAACGCGGCGAGGGCCAGCTTCCCGAAATCCCTTCGGCTGACGTCGTCCTTCTTCATTTCGGGCTCCTTTCCTGAAGAATCATCCACAGCGATACCGGGGGCCGGGGACCCCGGAGAATCTGGCGCGGGTTCAAGGACCCCCGAGTCTACTCCTAAATACGGGGCTGGTACAGGAGGGGATGGGTCACCAAGTCATCCTGTAAAGCATCCAGTACACGACGACCCCGGTCACCGACACGTACAGCCAGATCGGCAGGGTCCAGCGGGCGATCCGGGTGTGCTGGGCGTAGCGCTTGCGCCAGGCGCGGATGACGGTGATGCCGGCGAGAAAGGGCACCACCGCCGCCAGCACGGTATGGGTGGCCAGGATCGTCAGGTAGACCGTGCGCACGGCGCCGGTGCCGGGGAAGCGGACGGAGCCCACCTGGGAGTGGTAGAACAGGTAGGACGCGAGGAACAGGAGCGAGCAGGCCAGGGCGGCCGTCATGATGTTGCGGTGGGCGATCCACCGCCGCCGGCGGATCAGGACGTAGCCGGTCACCAGCAGCACGGCCGCGAGAGCGTTCAGGCTCGCATTAACTGTAGGCAAAGCGTGGACATCGAGCATGGCGGGGACTTGTGGGGGCGCAGCATGCTGCGCCCCCACGATCCGTCGAGGTCAGGGATGCGGAGGCGGCGGAGGCGGCGAACTCGGCTGCGGCTTCGGTCCAGGGCCGGCCGGGTTCGATCCGACCGGGGCCGGTCCCGCCGGGGTGGCCGGCTCGGGTTTGGGCGAGCCGGTCGGCGGCAGGGGAGCGACGACGTCCGGCGCGGTCGAGGCCGTCTTCGGCGCGTTGTCGGCGAGCCACTTCTGGTAGTCCGCCTCGCTGTGGATGGTCATGTACCCCTGCATCCGGTAATGGGTGATGCCGCAGAGCTGGGCGCAGGCGATCTCCCAGCAGGTCTTCTTGAGGGCGCACGCCGGCAGCGCCGCCTCCGGCGGCGTGACCTGCCGGGGCGTGAAGTAGACCGGGATCACCTGGCCGGGGATGGCGTCCTGCTTGACCCGCATGACCGGCAGGAAGAAGCTGTGGATCACGTCCTTGCTGGAGAGGTAGATGAGCGCCGGCCGGTTGACCGGCAGGTGGAGCTGGTTGATGGTCGTGACGTCGTCCTTGCCGGCTGGATCGTTGGGGTCGAGCCCCAGGGGATTGGCGCCGGCAGTGACCAGCTTGGAGTCGGTGCGGCCGAAGACACCGTCCCGGCCGGGGTAGTGGATGTTCCAGGCGAACTGCTCGGCCACCACCCGTAACTGCACGGCCTGCGAGCGGTCGGGCAGGGCGCTGACCCGCCGGGCCCAGATGGGCACGGCGAACACGGACAGCAGGACCACCTCGACGAGCACCACGCCCGCCTCCCCGTAGGTCGAGAAGTGGCCCTTGGCGCCGCCGTAGCTCGCCACCGGGTTCGCCTTGCGGCGGAACCGGATGAGGCAGTAGATGAAGAAGATGCCCCAGCCGACGAACAGCACGAGCATGAACCAGTGGACGATGGAGGTCAGCTTGTCGAGCTCCAGACCGTGGGTGGACGCGTCCGGAGGCAGTCCGAGCGGAAGGCCGTAGATTCTCTCCGTCACCGTTTCTCTCCGTGAATGAGGCGCAGCCGCTGCCGCACCGTTGCCTTCTGCGAGAGCTTCTTGGAACGCCGCCTGAAATCCAGCAGCACCTTGCCGATGCCGACGTAGACCAGTCCGACGACGCCGATCAGGGTCAGGATGGCATTGTTCATGCCCTGGGTCATCGGCGAGTCGGCCGCGCCGTAGCAGGTGGCGCAGGCGGCCGCGGCTTGCGGCAGGGCGAGCCAGGCCGCCGCCACCGCCGCGATCAGCACCGGTCGAACGCTCGCGAGCTTCTTCGAGGTCGTCATCGTCGTCACTCCTCGTCTTCGGGTGCCAGGGCGCGGAGCTTCTTGCGCGCGCGCAGGCCGTAGAGCAGCAGGACGAACCCCAGCGCGAGGAAGAGCAGCCCCAAGGCGAGGTCGCCCGCGCTCCTCGTGGCGAGGTAGCTCTGCACGCCCCAGGCCCCCACCCACACCGCCAGCAGGACCGATGCGGCGATGAAGAACAGGTGGAACGATCGCAGCGACAGGCTCATGGCACGTTCCGCTGGTTCCATTCGGTCAGGGTGGGCAAGAACATCAGGGCAATGAAGAAGACCACCGTGAGCAGCAGCACCCAGTAGATCACCTTCCGCTCGTGGGCGAGGTGCATGAAGAATGCCGCCACCAGCGAGCCCTTGAAGCTGGCGATGATCAAGGCCACGATGATCGCCAGGGCCACCGGCATGTGGAAGTAGCTGACCGCGACGGTCAGGATGGTCATGATCATCAGGGTGACGAAGACCCCGATATAGGTGCGGGTCTCCTTCCGGACCGCTTCAACGTCGCTCGAGCTCATCGTCGTCTCTCTCCTCCGGCTAGAGCAGGTACAGGGTCGGGAACAGGAAGATCCAGACCAGGTCCACGAAGTGCCAGTACAGGCCGGCCACCTCGATGCGGTTGGCGAACCGCTCGGGCTGCCTCCGCCAGAGCTTGGCGCCGGGGCCCCAGAAGTAGCCGTTGACGATCATGCCGCCCAGCACGTGCAGGCCATGGAGCCCGGTCAGGGTGAAGTAGATGGCGAGGAACGTGTTGGTCTTCGGCAGCAGGTGGTGCTCGAACTTGGCGCCGTACTCGAACGCCTTGACGATCATGAAGCCGAAGCCGGCGAGGATGGTGAGCCCCATGTAGAGCCGGTACTTCTTGAAGTCGTTCAGCCGCAGCGACGCCCACGACATGACCATGGTCACCGAGGAGGCGATCAGGATGATGGTGTTGAGCGTCGCCAGCGGCACGTTGAGGAACTCGCGCCCGTGGGGCCAGGTGCCGGGAGCGGCCCCGGTGCGCAGCAGCACGTAGGAGGAGAACAGCGCGCCGAAGAGCATCACCTCGGAGGCGAGGAACAGCCAGATGCCCATCTTGGCGTTGTTGACCCCGGTATCGGGGCGGGCCTCTATGGTGTACGGGATGTCCATCGTGCTCAGGCCTCCTGGGCTTGGTGCTGGGGGACGAAGTCCCGCCCCGCCCCCGGCAGGCTGTAGTCGTAGGGTCCGCGCACCACGGTCGGCACCTCGTGGAAGTTGCCGTGGGCGATCGGCGGCGACGGCGCGGCGGCCCACTCGAGCGTCGTGGCCTCCCACGGGTTGCTGTCTACCGCCTTCCCCTTCCTGAGGCTCCAGAAGAGGTTGATGATGAACGGGATCTGCGAGAGCGCCAGCAGCCACGCCGAGACCGACATGACCACGTTCCAGTGCAGCACGGGCTGGGCGTGGGAGTAGGAGGCGCCGCCGTCGTAGAGCCGGCGCTGCACGCCCGCCATGCCCTGGATGAACATGGGCATGAAGATGCCGTTGATGAACAGGAACGACGGCCAGAAGTGGAGCTTGCCGAGCAGCTCGCTCATCTTCCGCCCGGTGACCTTCGGGAACCAGTAGTAGATGCCGGCGAACATGGCGAAGATCGTGCCGGGCGCCACCACGTAGTGGAAGTGGCCGATGACGTAGTAGGTGTCGTGCAGGTGGATGTCCGCGGGCGCGAGGCCCAGGGGCAGGCCGGTCAGGCCGCCGATGGCGAACATCGGCAGGAAGGCCAGCGCGAACAGCATCGGCACCGTGTAGCGGATCGAGGCGCCCCAGAGCGAGATGAGGAGCGCCGTCAGGATGATGACCGACGGGATCGAGATGATCATCGTCGTGGTCTGGAAGAAGGTGCTGATCGCCGTCCCCATGCCGGTCATGAACATGTGGTGGGCCCACACGATGAAGGACATGAAGCCGAGGAAGGTGACGGCCCAGACCATGGAGCGGTAGCCCCAGAGGGGCTTGCGCGTGTTGTTGGCGATCACCTCGGCGACGATGCCGAAGGCCGGCAGGATGAGGACGTAGACCTCGGGGTGGGCGAGGAACCAGAACAGGTGCTGCCACAAGAGCGGGCTGCCGCCGCCGGCCACTTGGAGCTGCTGGCCCGAGATCACCAGGCCGCTCGGCAGGAAGAAGCTGGTGTGGGCCAGGCGGTCCATCATCTGCAGGATCGCCGCCGCCTGCAGCGCCGGGAAGGCGAGCAGCAGCAGGAACGAGGTGACGAACTGCGCCCAGACGAAGAAGGGCAGCCGCATCCAGGTCAGCCCCGGCGCCCGGAGCTGGACGATGGTGGTGATGAAGTTCATCGAACCCAGCACCGAGGAGATAATCAGCGCCAGCATGCCGAACAGCCACAGGGTCTGCCCCGCGGGCGCGATGTCGGAGAGCGGCGGATAGGAGGTCCACCCCGACTGGGCGGCGCCGCCCGGCGCGAAGAAGCTCGCCAGCATGGTCACGCCGCCGACGAAGTAGCACCAGTAGCTGGCCATGTTGAGCTTGGGGAACGCCATGTCGGGAGCGCCGATCTGCAGCGGCACCACGTAGTTGCCGAAGGCGCCCACGGCGAGCGGCACTATCCCTAAGAACACCATGATGGTGCCGTGCATGGCCCCGAGCTGATTGTAGAACTCGGGGACGATGATCCCCCCGGTCGACTTGAAGAGCTTGCCGATCAAGGGGATGGGTGTGTTCGGGAAGGCGAGCGACCACCGCATCATCATCATCAGCGTGAAGCCGAAGAGGAGGAAGAGGAGGGCGGTGAACCCGTACTGGAGGCCGATGACCTTGTGATCCTGGGAGAAGACGTACTTGCGCCAGAAGCCCAGCTCCTCGTGGTGGGCTTCGGCGTGCCCGTGGGCCCGTTCGTCCACTAGTGCCATTCTGCGATCTCCATTCAACAAACCCGGTGACCGGGACGGGCAGGGGGCCGCGGCGGCGCCACCGGGCGCACTACCGCCGCCGTCTGATCCTGCCCGGCTTTGGCGACTTCCTGTACTTCATGGGGACGGCTTTTCTGAAACGGCTGGAGTCTACGACAGGGGTGCGACGGGCTGCAAGCGGGCCCCCGGGGTGCGGACGCTTCCTCTAGTCTGCTAGCATCCCCAACCTGGAGCAACCAGCCATGGAAAAATTGTACGTGAAAGCACTCTCTGGATCGGTCCTGACCCTGGCCGCCCTCCTGCTTGGCGCGGCCGTTCTCGCCCAGCCGCCCGCGGCGGAGCACCACAATCATGGGGGAGACGAGTTCTACTACCCCGAGAAGGATGAGGGCGTGGCCGCCCTGCCCGCCCGTAAGGCGGCGCAGCTCGCCACCGCCAGCCAGTTCACCGTGTTCCACGGCTTCCGGTTCACCGACCGGCTGCTGGAGAGCGGCATCACCTTCCGCAACCAGGCCGTGGACGACAGCGGCCGCGAGTACAAAGCCGTCCATTACGACCACGGCAACGGCCTGGCCGTGGCGGACGTGGACGGCGATGGCCTGCTCGACCTCTACTTCGTCACCCAGCTCGGCGAGAATCAACTCTGGAAGAACCTGGGGAAGGGCAAGTTCCGCAACGTCACGGCCGAGGCCGGGGTGGCCCTGAGGGACCAGATCAACATCGCGGCCTCTTTCGCCGACGTCGACAACGACGGCGACCCGGACCTCTACGTCACCACCGTGCGCAAGGGCAACCACCTCTTCGAGAACGACGGCAAAGGCCATTTCAAGGACGTCTCCAAAGGCTCCGGCCTCGACTACGTGGGCCACTCCTCTGGCGCCGTCTTCTTCGACTACGACCGCGACGGGCTCCTCGATCTCTACCTCATCAACGTCGGCCGCTACACCTCCGACCGCACCGGCCGGGGCGGCTACTACGTGGGCTACGAGGACGCCTTCGCCGGTCACCTCCACCCTGAGCGGACGGAGCTCAGCATCCTCTACAAAAACCTGGGCAACCGCCGGTTCCAGAACGTCTCCAAAGAGATGGGGCTCGGGGATGAGGGCTGGAGCGGCGACGCCTCGATCGTCGACTTCAACGAGGACCTCTGGCCCGACCTCTACGTCCTCAACATGCAGGGGGACAGCCACTACTACGAGAACGTCCAGGGCAAGCGGTTCGAGGACAAGACGGCCCAGCACTTCGCCAAGACCTCCTGGGGAGCCATGGGCGTCAAGTTCTTCGACTACGACAACGACGGCCGGCCCGACCTCTACATCACCGACATGCACTCCGACATGAGCCAGATCATCGGCGTGGACAAGGAGAAGCTGAAGTCCGAGATGAAGTGGACCGACGCCTTCCTCCAGGGAGGCGCCAACAATGTCTTCGGCAACGCCCTTTACCACAACCTGGGCGGCGGCAAGTTCGAAGAGGTCTCAGACCCCATGGGAGTAGAGAACTACTGGCCCTGGGGCCACTCCGTCGGCGACCTCAACGCCGACGGCTACCAGGACATCTTCGTCACCGCCAGCATGAACTTCCCCTTCCGCTACGCCGTCAACTCGGTCTTCCTGAACGACAAGGGGAAGGTCTTCCGCGACAGCGAGTTCATCCTCGGCTTCGAGCCCCGCCGGGACGGCCGGACCCATTTCGCCCTGACCGAGATGGACTGCGACGGCGTGGACAAACCCAAGACCCCCTGCGCGGGCCGCACCGGCAAGGTCCGCATCATGAGCACCCTGGGCTCGCGCTCCTCGGCCATCCTCGACCTCGACAGCGACGGCGACCTCGACGTCGTGACCAGCGACCTCAACTCCGAGCCTCAGGTGTTCATCAGCAACCTCTCGGAGAAGAAGCCCAAGCTTCGCTACCTCCAGGTGAAGCTCCGGGGCACGGCCTCGAACCGCGACGCCCTTGGCGCCCGGGTACGGGTCAAGGCCGGCGGCCAGACCTGGACGCAGTGGAACGATGGCGCCTCCGGCTACCTCTCCCACAGCCTCATGCCGCTCTACTTCGGCCTCGGGGACGCGGAGCGGATCGACTCCGTCGAGGTCACCTGGCCCTCCGGCCGTACCCAGACGGTGCGGGGACCGAAGGTGAACTCGCAGATCGAGATCGTGGAGAAGAAGCCGTAGCGGGCACGCAGGTCCGCCGCTACCCAGCGATCGCCTCCAAGTCCCGCACCAGCCTCTTCATCGACTCCTCGTCAAACGCCTCGTAGTAGCCCCTGACCCGGCCCTCTCCGTCCACCAGCGCGAAGCGGGTGCTGTGGAGGATGGGCTCGGCCGTCTCGCGGCCGCTCGCCTGGGGGGAGGCGTCGACGGCCAGCTTGAAGCCTTCCTTCGAGAGCCGGTAGATCTGTCGACCATCGCCGGTCAGGAAGAGCCAGCGCGCCGGCGCCTTGAACGATTCGGCGTAGCTTTGAAGGACTTGGGGCGTGTCGTGCCCGGGATCGACGGTGAAGGAGACTAGGCGCACGCCGAGGTCGCGCGGCAGCTCGCGGTTGAGGCGAGCCATGCGCGCCGTCATCATGGGGCAGGAGGCGGGGCAATGGGTGAAGATGAAGTCGGCGACCCAGGGGGCGCCCGCGAGGTCCTTCAAGGTGACGGGGCGGCCGTCCCGGTTGACGAGGCTGAAGTCGGGGACCGGCCAGAGGACGGGCGGCGGCTCGGGGCGCCGCAGGCGCTGGACGGCGGCGGCGCCCATCACCACCGCCAGCGTGGCGACCAGCAGGCCCCAGAGCAGTCCGCGGCGGACGGAGAGGGCCACCTACTCCACTCTCCCGCCGCGGGTGGCGAGCAGGCCGGCGGCGAAGGCGGCGAGCCCCAGGGCGAGGGTCAGGCCCAGCGACAGACCAGGACCCGGCAGGCCCGAGCCCAGCGAGGCCGCCGTGCCGTAGAGGGCCCAGCGCAACGCCGCGACCCCATAGGTGAGCGGGTTGAGCCGCATCAGCGCCGCAAGCCACCGCGGTGCGCCGCTCAGGGGGAAGAACGAGCCCGAGAGCAGCCACATCGGGAAGAGGACGACGTTCATCACGGCGTGGAACCCCTGCACGGAGTCGAGCTTCCAGGCGAAGGCGAAGCCGAGCGCCGTCAGCCCCAGGGCCAGGAGGGCGAGCACGCCCGCCGCCGCCAGGGCCGAGGGCGCGGTCAGGCGGATGCCCGAGGCGGGCGCCAGCGCCAGGAAGACCACTCCCTGCAGCCAGGCCAGGGTCGCTCCGCCGAGCACCTTGCCCGCCACGAGGGCCGAGCGCGGCACCGGCGCCACCAGCACGCCCTGGAGGAAGCCCTGGTTGCGGTCCTCGATGACCGAGATGTTGGAGAAGATGGCGGCGAAGAGCAGCACCAGCACCACCGTGCCGGGGAAGAAGTACTCCAGGTAGTCGAGGCCCGCCGGCCCGCCGGGAAGCCGGAAGGAGCCCGAAAGGCCGCTGCCGAGCAGCAGCCAGAACAGCAGGGGCGTGCCGGCCGCGCCGGCGATGCGGCTCGGCTGGCGGCAGAACCGCGTCAGCTCGCGGCGCCAGAGGGTGAAGGCGGCGAGCCCGGTCAAGCGGCTTCCTCCTCGCCATAGAGGCGGTGGCCTGTGCGGCGCAGGAACACGTCCTCCAGAGTCGGGTGGGCCACGGTGACGGAGTCGATCCGTTGCGGAAATGCCTCAGCCAGGCGCGCCACCAGCTCGTGCCCTCGCTCTCTCGTGAGCCGCACGGTCCCGTCCCGCACCGCCGGGGCGAGATCGGGGAAGCGCGCCGCGAGATCGCGGGCGAGCGCCTCCGGCTCCGGCCCGGCGAGGGTGACCACGTCGCCGCCGACCTCCTCCTTGAGCGCGGCGGGCGAGCCCTCGGCCACGATCGTCCCCCGGTCGAGGAGGACGAGCCGGTCGCAGCGGTCCCCCTCCTCCATGAAATGGGTCGTGAGCAGCACCGTCACGCCCTCGGCGCGCAACGCCTCCAGCGCCTCCCAGAGGTCGCGCCGCGCTCCAGGGTCGAGGCCGGTGCTGGGCTCGTCGAGCAGCAGCAGCCGCGGGGCATGAAGGAGGGCCTTGGCGATCTCCACCCGCCGGCGCAGCCCGCCCGAGAGCTCCAGCGCCCGTTGACCCGCGCGGTCCGCGAGGCCGAAGCGGTCGAGGGCGGCGGCGATGCGCGCCACAAGGTCGCGGCCGGTGAGGCCGTAGAGGTGCCCCTGGTGGACGAGGTTCTCGCGCACGGTGAGCTGGAGGTCGAGGCTCGGGTTCTGGAAGACCACGCCGAGCCGCCGCCGCACCTCCCGCGCCTCCCTGGCGAGGTCGGCGCCGAAGATACGGACCGTGCCCGTGTCCGGCCGGGCCAGGGTGGCGAGGATGCGGAACAGCGTCGTCTTGCCGCCGCCGTTGGGCCCGAGGAAGCCGAAGACCTCCCCCGCCAACACCTGGAAGTCGAGTCCCGCGAGCGCCAGCCGGGAGGATCCGCCGCGCCGCTTGCCGCGGTAGGTGAACCGTACGCCGCGCGCCTCGACCGCCGGAGGGCCCTCACCCCCGACCCCTCTCCCAGCCTCCCCCCCGAACCCCCGGGAGAGGGGAGTCGAGGCAGAATCGTCTGGCATTTCTCTTAAGAGACCACCCGGTCCAGCAGCATGATGAGGAGCAGGGCCGGGAAGTAGAGGAGCGACGCCAGCATCAGCCGGCGCGCTCCGGGGTTCGAGCGGGCCTGGGCGAAGGCGAAGGAGAACCCCAGGTAGGCCAGGCCGAAGGCGAAGGCGCCGAAGAAGTAGACGGCGCCCATCAAGCCGAGCAACGAGGGAAGCAGCGAGATCGGCACCAGGGCCGCGCCGTAGAGCACGGCCTGGCGGCCGGTGCGGACCCCTTCCGGATCGAGCACCGGCAGCATCGGGAAGCCGCCGCGGGCGTAGTCCTCGCGGCAGAGCCAGGCGATGGCCAGGAAGTGCGGGAGCTGCCAGAAGAAGAGGATGCCGAAGAGCACCCAGGCGGCGGCGTCCAGCTCGTTGCGCACGGCGCTCCAGCCCATCATGGGCGGGATGGCGCCCGGTACCGCGCCGATCACGGTCGCGAACGAGCTGACCCGCTTCAAGGGCGTGTAGACAAAGACGTAGCCGGCCAGGGCCACGGCGCCGAGCAGGGCGGTCAGCAGGTTCACCGCCAGGGCGAGCTCGACCAGCCCCAGGATTCCCAGCAGGACGCCGAACGTCAGGGCGGCGTCAGGGTCCATCCTGCCCGCCGGGAGGGGCCGGCCGGCAGTGCGCCGCATGAGGGCGTCGGTGTCCCGCTCCAGGACGTGGTTCAGCACCGAGGCGCCGGCCGAGACCAGCCCGGTGCCGAGCAGGGTATGGATCAGCAGCAGGAAGGAGAAGCTGTCCCGCTCGGCGAGCAGGAAGCCCAGGCCGGTCGTGAGCACCACCATGAGGGTGATGCCCGGCTTGGTCATCTCCCAGAGGTCGGCCAGGCGCACCGAGAGCGGCAGGGAGGACTCCTCGACCGTTCCGACCTTCAAGAGACGACTCCGTATGCCGCGATGGACTCTGTAGATGGGATTCCGCTCATGGGGATTGCTGCCGGACACATCCTGTGCCGCGGAAGTCTAGCGCGAACGGGAAGGGGATTGCACCACCTCCACCACCCCCCTCCCGCCGTCCAGCCGCAATCGGTCCCCCGTCGAGACCGCCCGCCAGATCCCGGCGCAGTTGACCACGGCGGGGCGGCGGGCCTCGCGGAGGAGGATCGAGGCGTGGCTCAGCTCGCCGCCGATCTCCGCGACGACCCCCGCGACCCGCGGAAAGACCACGGCCCAGGAGGGCTCCAGGGCAGGGACGACCAGGATGGCGTCGGGGCCGAGGCCGTCCGCGCGATTCAAGAGAGAGACGAGGTCCTCCGCCTTGACCGCCCTTCCCTCGACGACGGCGGGGCCGAGCCCGATCCCCGGGAAGACCCGCCGGCCAGCCGCTTCGTCCCGTGTCTGTTCGGACCGGGCAATGGCGCGCTCGATCTCCTCGCGAGAGGCGGTGAGCGGTAGATCGAGGGACGACGCCCAGGCGACCCGCTCCCGGCCGGCCGCGGCGGCCTGGCGCAGATTTCCCGATCCGAGATCGGCGCCACGCAACCAGAAGACGTCCTCGAGAGCATCCAGCTCCCCCGCCGCGGCCAGGCGGCGCCCCTCCTCCAGGATCGCGGCGCGCAGGCGCTGCCAACGGCGCATCAGGTCGTCGCGGAACCGTTCGCGGATCTCGTCGATGCGGAAAAAGGGCCGGGTCAGGAGCCGTGGATGCCCAGCGTCTCCAGGATGGGTCGAGGGAGGGGCTGTCGTAGCGAGGTCCCGCAGCAGCACCTCCCGCAGCTCGGCGAAGCGCGGGTGGACCAGGTCGCTCTCCAGCGGTCCGCGGTGACCGTAGCGGGCGAGCCAGCCATCGAGCGCGGCTTCGCGGGATGCCGGATCAGAGATCGCGGAGAGACGACCGTAATCCTCCATCATCTCTCGCGTCACCACCCGCGCGGCGCCACGGACGCCCAGGAACCGGCGGACCCGGACGACGCCGGACAGAGCGCCGTTGATGGCGAAGTTGGCGCGGAGGGCCAGGGCCAGCCCCTGGACGGTCGCCCGGTGGAGGTCCGCGAGGCTCGCGGCGGTGGCGATCCGCTCGTCGAGCCGAGCGAATTCCCGGTCCACCCGCGCGATCATTGCCAGGTTCTGGAGCTGGAGCCGGACGAGGCGCGGCGACTTGCGGACGAACCTCCCGAAGAGGAGGCGGCGATCCGCGGGTCCGCCCCCCTCGCCTCCGACCCCCTCCGTCACGAAGGTCCGTGGCAGGCCCCAGTGGTCCATCAGGCGAAAGAAGAAGGAAAAGTTCATCCAGGCCCGCTCCGCCAGCCCGACGGCGTAGGCCTCGCCCCACCGCGCGACCTCCGGGTCCGCCGCCGCGAAGAAGGAGAGGACCTCGCGGCCCGCCGCGGTCAGGACGGAGGCGATCCAGGGGCTCGGCGGATCGCCCAGGATCTCCCGGTGGTTGGCCAGCGACAGGGTCTCGTTGCGGACCACCGGGAAGAGGGCGGGCCGGACCTGGAGAAGGACGTACCCGCGCTCGTCGCGGGCGAACTCGACGTCGATCCGCGGCGAATCCTTCCGGAAGGGCCGGTGGACCGCGGCGAGCCAGTCCGACCAGGGGGCGTCCCGCGCCAGGTGTCCCCGCACGACCTCGCCCCGGGCCTGGCCCGAGGTCAGCTCCTCGTTGCTTCCGGACGCGGTGGTCCGTTCGTAATAGAAGCCGTCGAAGAAGGCGACCCCCGACTCCTCCGCCTCGATCAGCGGCTGAACGAAGACGGCTCCCAGCGGCGCGCCCCGGCCGTCCCGCGGCAGCGCCGCGACGACCCGTGCCAAGGCCTCAGCGAACGATCCCGGATCACGCACCGCGAGCGAAAGGAGCTGGCCGGCGTTGGAGGTGGCCCGGGTGTCCTCCGTCGGCGAGCCGGAGCGGACGATCACCGGCCCGCAAGCGAGGGACTGTGGCGGCGCGACGCCCCCTTCGCCAGCCGCGGCGGCAGGCATCCACCAGGTCTCGGGCACGCGCAGGCCGGCCGCCGCCGCCCGGCGGAGGTTGTCGAGCTTGGGGACCGATGCGTCCCTAAACCGCGTCAGCGTCCGCCACGGCACGGCTCAGCTCCTCCGCCCAACCCGCAGGATCGTCGATCATGGGATAGTGCCCCCATCCGGGAAAGATCCGGAGAGGCCAGCGGTCTCCAAGCCCGAGGGCGTCGCACGTCCACTCGAACTCGCGGGGGGTGACCACCCGGTCCCATCCGCCCCACCAGACCCGCACCCGCTCCAGGGTCGCCGGCCGCGCCGCCAGGTCCCGCTCCAGCGAGCGGAGCAGGGCGGGATCGAACCAGGCGAAGAGGTCGGGCGCCGCCGCGCACTGCGCGTAGCCTGCGAAGAAGGCCGCGAGCGCCGGGGGAGAGGGGGGACGCGTGAAGTACCTCCTCGCGAACCGCCGCTGAAACGCCGCCATGGCGAAGAGGCGGAGAAGGACGCGCTGGGCCGGACCGAGCCGCATCACCCGCGGCATCCAGCGCCTCTCCAGCCCCCAAAGGATCGGCGCCTGGAGCAGGAGGGGAACACCGGATAGCTCCCCTCGGGCTCGCAGGCAGATCGCCAGCAGGCCGCCGACGCCCGTCCCGTAGACCATGGCGGGCGGCGCAGCCCTCAAAGGTCCGGAGATCGCCTCCAGGAACTCCTCGAAGCTCCCGGTCCGCGGCCGCCCTTCGAAACCAGGATAGGGAACCTCGTCGAGATCGATCCCCGTGAGGAACGGGCGGGCCGCCGCCAGTCGCGCGGCGCAGTGGCCGTTGCCACCGAGGAAGGCGATGCGCACCAGGGTCGTCATCTCCCTCGATCATAGAGAAAGGACGGCGCTTCCGGACCGCTATACTCCTCCCGTCCATGCCCGCTCAGCGCCCCGCCCTTGCAGGCGCCCGCCTCCTCGTTCCGCTCGCCTGGATGAACGTGGCGTTCCACGCCGTCGGGTTGGCCGTGGCCTGGCTGGCCTTGAGGCCTGGCAGCGTCGCCGTCCCGCTCGCGGAGCGGATGGCTTATCTCGCGCCCCGGCCGGCCGCCTGGAGCTGGGGCTGGGGGCTCTGGATCCTCTGCAGCCTGCTCCTCGTCTCCTTCATGGCCGTGCTGCGGCACCAGGTCCCCGGCGACCCCATCGCGGCCCAGCTCGCCCTTATCCTTGCGGCGGCCGGCATGGCGGTCGATCTGCTCTGCGACGTGATCCAGATCCAGGTGCTACCCGGCGCCGCCAAGGCTGGCCCGGCCGTCTTCCTCGCCTTCGAGCAGCTCGCCTTCACCGGCGGCCTGACCGTCGCCAACGGTCTGTATACGTGCGGCGTGCTGCTGATGAACGTCTCTCTCCGCGGCGCCATCGGACCCATGGCCCGCTTCGCCGGCTGGGTCACCGCCGTGGCCGGCTTCGCCCTAGCGGCCGCGGGGATCGCGTCCTCGACGGCCCTTCTGCAGGCAGCGACCGTGGCGACGATCGGCGGCTACAGCCTGTGGACGGTGCTGGTCGCTCGCGACCTGCGCGGAATCCAACCATGATCGTGGTCTTCGGCGGCTACGGCACCTTCGGCGCGCACGTCGCGCGGGCCCTCGCCGGTGCGGGGCTCCCGGTGCGGATCGCCGGGCGAGACGCGGCCCGGGCTACGGCCTTCGCCGCCGGGCTCGGCTCGAGGCACGAGGGAGTCGCCGCGGACGCGGACGATCCCTCCTCCTGCGCGCGCGCCCTGTCTGGCACGCGCGTCGCCGTGAACTGCGCCGGTCCCTTCTCCACCATGGGCATGGCTCTGCCGGAAGCCTGCCTCGCCGCCGGGGTCCACTACGTGGACCTCGCGGACGCGCGCGGCTGGTTCGCGCGCCTGCGGGCGCTGGATCCCCTTTTCCGCGAGCGGGACCTCGCCGCCGCAGTCGGCTGCTCTTCCCTGCCGGGGATCTCCGGCGCGCTGGCGCTCCTCGCCGCCGAGCGGCTGCCGGCCGTCGAGCAGGCCCGGATCACGCTCTTCATCGGCAACCGCAACCCGAAAGGCGCGGCGGCTGTCCGCGCGGTCGTGACGCAGCTCGGGCGCCCGTTTCCGGCGCCGCAGGGAATCCTCCGGGGCTTCCATGGACGCGAGGTCGTGGACCTGCCGCCGCCGTTCGGACCGCACGCGGTCTACGACTGGGACAGCCCCGAGCTCGACCTCTTTCCAGACCTCCTCGGCGCCCGCTCGGTACGGGTCAAGGTGGGTTTCGAGGCGCGTCTCGCGAACCTCTCCTTCGCGCGGCTGGCCCGCCTGGGACCGCGTCTCGGCGGGCTCCTCCTCTCCGCCATGACGCCGCTCGCCCGGCGGCTCTCCAACTCCGGCCACTCCGGCGGATTCGTGAAGGTGGAGATCTTCGCGCCTGACGGGGCCGCTTCTGCCGCCACGATCGGCGCCGCGAGCGAGGGACAGCGAATGGCAGCCCTGCCCGCCGCCTTCGTGGCCCAGGGCCTCTACGAAGAGAGCATCACCGCTCGTGGCCTGATGACCACCTGGGAGGCGCTCGGAGCGCGCTCCCTTCTCGAGCGGCTGGTCGCGGGAGGCTATGAGCTTGCCTGTGGCTGAGGGAACCCGGAATGGCGGCGTACCTGCTCCGCCTGCCACAGATGCCGGCGCTCGTGAGCGTCGATCACCAGGAAACCGGTGCCGACGCTGAAGCGGATCAGGGAGACAAAAGGATTGACGAAGCGCACTCCATTGAGGTCCAGGGGCGCGGCCTCGCGCAGGAGGTCACGGAGCTGCGCCTGGACCCGCGCCCACTCCTCACCGACCTCGGCCCGGCTCTTGCGCGCGGCGGGCACGATCTTGCGCGGCGCCGGGAGCCGGCGGCGCGGCGGCGGCTCCAGGGAACGGATGAACCAGCGCTCCAGGGCTCGCGGCTCGATGGGCCCCCGGCGCGAGGCGCCCCGGCCCCGGGCCGCCTCCACGGCCCTCCCCATCGCCTCGAGATAGACGCGGTTCGCCACGTTGAGGTGGTCGAGGCACTGGGCCACGCTCCAGGAGCGCTCGTCCGGCCGCCAGTTGAAGCGCTCCTCGTCGAGGTCCGCGGTCAGCGCCTGAGCCTCGCAGTCGCTCTGATCCAGGCGATCGAGGAGCGCGGCTAGATCGTCAGGCAATCCAGCGGTCATGGAGAGTCCGTCACCAGCCCATCTGATCGATGGCGTAGGGAAGCATCTTGCGCCACCAGGGCCAGTCGTGGTCCACGTCATGCCCCCAGAGGTCGAGGAAGTGGGGGATCTCCTTGCGGTGGAGGATCTCCGAAAGCCGGCGCGAGGCGTCCGGCGATTCGTAGGCCCCCTGGCCGGTGAGGATGTGGATCCTGCAGTCCGTCCGCAGCAGACGGAGCGTAGGCCCCTCCAGGTTCGGCAGGTACCAGGCGGGGTTGTTGAAATAGCAGTTATCGTCGCTGTAGCCGCGCAGGTAATCCGGCTCCAGGTCGTAGAAGCCGCTCATCGCGATGACCGCATCGAACAGGTCCGGCCGCCGGAACAGGGTGTTGGCGGCGTGGAAGGCGCCGAAGCTCGCCCCGGTAGTGGCGATGCGGAGGTCCGGCGTCTGGCAAGCGTGGCGGATGTAGGGGGCGACCTCCTCCTCCACGTAACGGGCGTAGAGGGCCTGCCGGCGGGCCTGCTCGGGGACCGGCAGGCTGCCGTCCATCCACGCCTGGTTGTTGATGCTGTTGATCGAGAAGACCCGCACCCGGCCGGCGTCGAGGGCGGCATCGACGGCTCCGATCAGCCCGAAGCGCTCGTTCTCAAGGAAGTCCGCGGCGGCCGTGGGGAAGAGCAGCAGCGGGTGACCCCAATAGCCGTAGGAGACGATGGGCATGTGCTGACCCAGGATCGGGCTGTGCCAGCCCCCGATCTCGCGATGATCGCCGTACCCCATCGCTGCTCGCCTCCCCCGGGGCGGACCCCCGCAAAGATTCGCGCCGGGAGGATAGCACCTCTTGCCTCGGCGGACCGCCGGTGTCACAGTCCTGCCACCCGAGGAGCCCCATGGAGAGGATCCCCATCGTCGAGAGCGGCCGCGAGGTCTCCCACCTCGCCGTGCGCTTCGATCTTCCCCTGAGAGGAGCTGAGGCTGGCCGCCCCTGCTTCCTCTATCTCCACGGCTTCGGCTCCGAGCAGTCCGGCGAGAAGGCGGAGTTCTTTCGCCAGCGGGCGCTCGCGGCGGGGTTCGGCTTCTGCTCATTCGACTTCCAGGGGCATGGGGCTTCCGGCGGCGAGATCGGCGGCGTCACCCTGACGAGGAACCTGGCGGACGTCGGGCGTGTCCACGACTTCCTGCGCGGCCGTGGCCAGGAGCGGCTGATCCTGATCGGCTCCTCGATGGGAGGCGGCACGGGGCTCTGGTACTCGGCGCTCCACCCCGAGGAGGTCGCGGCTGGCGTCCACATCGCTCCGGCGCTCGAGATGGACCGCGGCCTCCTCGCCTGGGCCGGGCCGGAGAGGTCGCGCGCCTGGGAGGAGACCGGGACGATCGAGTTCCAGAACGAGTTCGTCTCCTGCCAGCTCGGCTGGACCCTGATCGAAGACCTCCGCGCCCACCCTCCCGAGACGTTGTACGCCCGCTACCGCACCCCCTGCCTCCTTCTCCAGGGCAGGCACGACGCCTCGGTCTCCTGGCGCAGCGTCGCGGATTTCGCCGTCCGCTGCACATTCCAAGGTGTGGAGCTCCACCTCTTCGCGGACGGCGACCACCGCCTCACCGACCGCAAGGAGCGGCTTTGGGCGTTGATGACAGAGTTTCTCCGGGGGCGGGGGCTGGGAGAACCAGTACTCTGAATGCATAATAGCCGCCGCAGTACCAGAAATGGGGTTGTGGGGATTTCGATGCAGATTCATCCGAGCGACCTTCTTCTGAAAGAGATCTTCCAGGATCCCGCAAGCTGTCATAAGCGGATCCTCGATCATCTGAATGGGTGCCCGAGGTGCCGGAAGAGGTTGCAGGATCTCCTCGGCACTCACTGGGCTGACAAACCTCCCGACTATGGCCTTGTCTTCGACCAAAGCCTGGCGTTCCTCCAGCACTGGCAGAGGGTGTTGAGCAGGGAACGGGCCGAGGCTCCCGGCCTCTTCACGGCACTTATGGACCATCCTGTTGAACGACAGCAGCTTCTCCTTCGCAATCACCCTCGGTTCCAGACCTGGGGTCTCTTGGAATACCTCCTCTGGCACAGTCGTGAGCGAGTCTTCGAGGATGCAGCCGAAAGCGAGGAGTTGGCTCGTCTGGCCCTCTTCCTCGCCGATTATCTGGATCGGGTTACCTATGGGTCGGAAAGGATCGAGGATCTCCGCGCTCGGGCCTGGGCACACATCGGGAACTCTAGGCGGGTGAGAAATGACCTTCCAGTGGCTGACAAGGCATTCGAGACGGCCTTTCTCCACCTCCGCAGAGGGACAGGAGACGTGACTGAACGGGCCGCCCTCCCCGAGCGTAAGGCTTCTCTACGGAGGTTCCAAAAACGGTTTGCCGAATCCCTCCAGTTGCTGCAGCGCGCGGTCGCGGTCTTCCGTGAAGCGGGGGACTCCCACAGCGTCGGCAGATCCATGGTAATGATAGGGGAGATCTACCAACGCCAGGGAGAGCCTGAGAAAGCCATTCCCTGGTTCACCCAAGCAATTTCTTTGATCGAGCCTGCCCGCGAGCCTCGCGTCCTGCTTTGCGCCTGGCACAACTGGACGGATTGTCTGGTCACCGCAGGACGCCTCATGGAGGCTCAGGGACAACTCGCAAAGGCTCGTCCCCTCTACAGCCAGTTCCCCGAGCCGTGGACCCAGAGCCGGCTGAAGTGGGTCCGAGGCAAGATCTCGCGCAGCCTCGGTCAATACCGTGAAGCCAGGATGCTCCTGCAGGCCGCCTGTGATGGATTTCTCGCCGCCAACCTACCCTGGGATGCGGCGCTGGTATCTTCGGAGATCCTCGCCCTGCCGGCGTAGTGAAGCATCGCTTATAAGAGCCAAGCCCTGGCGGCCATGGTGGCCGCCGGGGCGGAACCGCTCATGGAGAGGAGATATGCCCTGCAAAACCCGCCTTATCGCTCTTGGAGTCCTTCTGTTCGGGCTGGCATCCAGTACCCTCCAGGCCTTGCCGTTGATGCCGCAGCCCCGCCCCGTCCCCACCGAGAACGGAAGAGGTGACTTCCTGACCACAGTCGTGGATTGGATCGCCTCTATCTTCACCCCAGACCTCCCCTTCGGCGACACCCCAGAGCCGCAGACCAAGGAAGGGAGCCACCTAGACCCCCACGGTGGTGACGGCGGCGGTGGCTAGAGTTCCTCGCCGGGAGCACCGGCATCTCCCCGGTGCTCCCCTTTTGTCCCGTTTTGCCTGCCTGAAGCAACCACTTCTATTGAAGTGGTACTTTCGTCGCTTGTCCCGGGAGGGCCTAGTCCGTGAGAATCCACCCCCACGACCTGCTGCTGCAAGAATACGCCGCAACTTTCCCGGAGGACTGCACCGAGTGCCTGGACCACCTCATCCAGTGCTCGGAATGCCGGGATAGGCTTCGGTCGCTGCTCCATTCCCGGCCGGGCGTGCTGGCGGATAACGTCGTCCCGCTGGACCGCTGGCAGACTGTGCCCGCCGATTACGACCCTGTCCTGGACAGGATCTCGCGATCCTTGCAGCGCATAGAGTCCGCCTACGTGAGAGAGAGAGCGGAGGCGCCGGGACTCTTCTCCGAACTCTCGCAGCATCCTCTCGAGAAGCGGCCTCTGCTTGTCCGCAACTGCCCGCGGTTCCACACCTGGGGTCTTTGCGAGCTCCTGCTGCAGCGCAGCTTGGAGCAGAACTTCCACAATGCCGCTCTGGGCGAAGGCCTGGCGCTGCTCGCCCTCGAGGTCCTGGATCACCTCGACTCCGCCTATTACGGGTGCGAAGCCCTCGAGGATCTACGGGCGCGAGCCTGGGCCTATGTGGCGAACTCGCGCCGCGTGAAAGCCGATCTGCGGGGCGCCGAAGAGGCGTTCGCCCTCGCGTTCTCATCCCTCAAGCAGGGAACGCTGGAGCCGATGGACAGGGCAGTGCTCCTGGATTTCAGGGCCTCGCTCCTGAGAGCCCAGCGCCGCTTCGGCAAGGCCTTGGGCCTTCTGCGTCGTGCTGCGGCGATCTTTCTCGACCTCGGTGAAAAGCATCAAGCCGGCCGGGTGCTGGTCAAGATGTCCACCGTCCACTATGCGGCAGGCGAGCCCGAGAAGTCGACCCCTCTGCTCTGGCGAGCTCTTGAACTGATCGACCCCGTCCGCGAGCCGCGCCTCCTGCTGGTTGCCTGGCACAACCTGATCGACGATTTCACCGAGACGGGCCAGTTCATGGAGGCGCAAAAGCTGCTCGTGAAGACCCGGCCTCTTTACCAGCGGTTCCCCCAACCCTGGTTCCAAAACCCGCGCACGTGGATCGAGGGCAAGATCGCCCGAGGCCTCGGCCAGCGGGAGCAGGCGGAAAACCTCCTCCTGGCGGCGCGCGACGGCTTCCTCGCCGAGGGCGCCGCGTACGACACGGCCCTGGTCTCGCTCGACCTCGCCTCGCTCTACGCCGAGCAGGGCCGCGTGGCCGAGCTGAAGCTCGTGGCCGGCGAGATGATGCCCATCTTCTCCTCCCGCCAGATCCACCGCGAGGCTCTTGCGGCGCTCGCCTTCTGGAGGCAGGCGGTGGAGGCGGAGAAGGCCTGCCTCGACCTGATGACCGGGGTGGCTTCCTTCCTCAAGCGGGCTCGGCACGACCCCGAGCTGCGGTTCGAGCAGCCGAGATAGAAAGGGCGGCCCCCAGGGCCGCCCCAAAGAACCCCTCGTCTCGGTTCCGTCTCTAGAACGCGAAGTCGAGGGTCGCCTGCTGGTTGGCGGCGATCGTCACTTCCTGGGTCTTGGTGCCCAGCTTCTCGTGCCAGGCCTCGATGGTGTACTTGCCCGGCGGCAGCTTGTCGATCTTGAAGCTGCCGTCCTCGCCGCTGACCGCGTAGTAGGGGTGCGGCAGCACGCCGATGTAGGCGGTCATCCAGGGGTGGACGTCGCACTTGACGTGCACCATCACCTCCTGCTTGTCGAAGGTCTTGTCGAACGGCGGCAGACCCTGCGGCTGCGCCTGGTTGAACTCCTGGTTCTGGGTCGGCAGGGCGTGGACGTTGTGCAGCGTGGCGTCGGTGTTCTTGATCGAGATCGGCTGGCCCACCTGGAGACCCTGGACCCGGGGAGTGTACTGGCAGCCGACTTGGTCGAGCTCCTTCTTCTCCGTGGGCGCCGGGAAGTTCTTCCCCTCGAGGCCGCTCTTGACGTAGACAAAGACGTTGGCCAGCTTGCCGCCATTGACCGCGATCTCATTGGTATCGACCGGGGTCGAATGCAGACCGGCGCAGACCGGATCGGCGTTCATGGCGATCGGCGTGTCGGTGTCCGCCCCGGCGTAGCTGACGGCGCCGCTGACGCCGCCGGCGTTCGCCGTATCCACCGCCGCCGTGGCGGACGCGTCGGAAGCCGGGGCCTCCGATGAAGCCTCCTCTTTCTCCCCGCCTCCGCAGCCCGCCAGCACCGGCAGCGCGCAGAGCGCCAGAACCAACCATTTATTCCTGCTCATACGAGAACCTCCTTGTCGAGTGGATGAAGTCTCTGCAAGACGCGAGCCGGCCGCGGCTCGTCGCACGGCGGCCGGCCTCTCTGTCGATTCTACAAAAGCTCACGATCAACGGCCGCCCGCAGCTCCCGCCGTGACCGCCGCCGGCGCCGGGCTCTCCGCGGCCGGAGCCGCCGGCCGGCGGCCGCCGGAGATGGCCCAGATGTGGTCGCGCAGCGCCGTGGTCACCCTGCCCACGTCGGAGAGGTAGGCGTTCATCTCCGCCTCGGACCCGAACAGCCGCAGGAGCTGCTGCTTCTGCGCCGCGAAGGTCGGGGCGTTCAGCATCGTCGGCACGGGCGACATGTACTCGCCCGGCTTCGTTTCGGGGAAGAAGTTCGGCATGCGCGTGCCCGGCACCCAGAACTGCGGGTTCTGGACCCACAGCGGCACCCAATCGTAGCGCAGGCGGTCGTGGGCCAGCAGCAGCGACGGCGCGAGGTCGCCCGTGGCCGCCGTCACCGCTTCCGCCGAGCTGGGATGGCAGCGGGCGCACTGGAGCATGCCGAACACCACGCCGCCCACCGCCAGGCTGCGCGGGTCCGGCGGCGCCGGCTCGGAGAGGAACGGCCGGCTCTGGTCGCGGGCCGCGAAGTAGGAGATCACCGCGTTCGCCTGCTCGTCGGTGAAGCCGAAGGTCGGCATGCGCACGGTGAGCCAGGGCCGCATCTTGACCCGGCTCGGGTCGTGGAGGTAGCTGAACAGCCAGTCGCCCTGCACGCGCGCCCCTTCGGACGCGAGGTTCGGCGGCAGCTTCGCCTCGTCGTTGCCGAGCAGGGTCTTGATGGCGCGGCCGTGCCCCTCGACGAGGTGGCAGCCCTGGCAGTTGAAGCGGGTGATGAGCTTGCGGCCCTCGGCCAAGGCCGCCGTGCGCCCGTCGCCGCCGGCCCGGCGGGTGGCGATGGCCGACTCCTTGGTGAAGCCCATGACGTTCGCGGTGACCGCCTGGGCCTCGCGCTGCGACGCCCCGAAGTCCGGCATCTTGAGCAGCTCGTTGTAGTCCTTGACCGCCTCCTTGCCCTCGTCCCACATGCGGGGGTGCATCACCTTGTTGAGGATCCAGTCCTGCCGCGTGTGCGGCACCTCGTGCACGTGCCCGAAGTCGAGCTGGTGGAGCGGCTTCGAGCCCTCCGCGGTCAGCTCGGTGCCGATCGGCTTGGTGTTCTCGAACCCCTTGATGTCGTGGCAGCCGTAGCAGCCGTACTTGGCGATGGTCTGCTCGCCCAGGTAGACGTTGCGCTCAGCCTCCTTCATGGCGGCGAGCTTCGCCCGGCTGCGGTCGATCGTGTAGAGGTTCTGGAGATAGCTGAGCGCCAGCTCGTCGCGCAGCTTGCCGTCGACGGCCGGCAGGGCCACGTTCTCGTACTCGCGGTTGCGGTTCGACGGGTTGAGCAGGTAGGCCACCACGTCCGCCGCCTCCTGGTCGGTCAAGCGGAGGTTGGGCATGTTGGTGTCGGGGAAGTACTGCTTGGGGTTCTTGACCCAGGCGTAGAGCCAGCCGCGGGAGACCTTGCTGCCGGTGTAGACCAGGTTGGGCCCGTGCAGGCGGTTGATCAGCGGGTAGAAGTCGTCCCGCTTCGCCCTGGCGTCCAGGATGTGGCAGCCGCCGCAGCCCACGGTCTCGAAGACCTGCTTGCCGCGCGCCGGATCGCCCGCGGGCACCGCCGCGTCGTCGTAGACCGGCCGCTCCGACTTCGCCCACAGGTAGGAGACGATGGCGTTGATCTCGATCCGCTGCCGCGCCACGTTCACCGGGATCGTGGTGTTCTCCTGGTAGAAGAAGTGCGGCATGAAGGTCGTGGGGTGGAACTTGCGCGGCGCCTCGATCCACTTGTAGGCCCAGCCGGGGTTGGTCTTGCCGGCGATGCGCAGCAGCGACGGGCCCGCCTTGCGCAGCCCGGTGAAGCCCGGCAGGTTGATGGTGTGGCAGCCGTAGCAGCCCATGTGGGCGACCAGCTCGCGCCCGGCCTCCTGCTCCTCGGACTTCGGCGTCCACACGCCGCCGGCGTGGCAGTTCACGCACCCCGCCTCGGCCATGCCGGCCGGCAGGATCGGGTAGTCGAGGAACTTCTGCGGCTCCCAGCCCCACTTCGTCTCCCACTCGCGCTTCTTCTCCTCCCAGGCCTGGCGCTGCTCCTTCGTGCTGGTGGACGCCAGCATGGGCAGGCTGTGGCCGGCGCGGGCGAAGTCGGTGGCGCGGTCGAGGCCGCCGTGGCAGATCGTGCAGCCGAAGCGGGTGTAGGGGTGGGGCGAGGAGTCGCCCACGAACAGCTCGAGCCGCGGATGGCTGCGGAACGGCTCCTTCCACTCCACCTCCTGGGTGTTCGGGTCGTCCTCGAAGCCCGGGCGGTTGGCCGCCACGTGGCAGGTCATGCAGCGGTCGACGCGGTCGATGTTGGTGAAGTTGATGTTCTGGAAGAGCCCCGGCAGGATCACCTGCTCCACCTTGAGGCTGGGCCGGACGAAGTCCATCAGCGGCGCGTTGAGGACGAAGTAGTCGACCCCCTTGCCGAGGCCGGCGATGCGGGTCTCGATGCTCTCGACGCCGCTCTGGAGGGCCTCGAGCTTCTTCTCCGCCGCGGTCAGGGATGCCCGCCGGGCGGCGAGGCGGCCCTGCGCCGCGGCGAGGCCGTCTTCCATCTCCTCGAGCCGGCGCTTGCTCTCCGCCAGCTCCTCCTTGGCCTTGTCGTACCCGGCCCGCGGCCCCCTGGCGCCCCGCTCGCCGCCGTTCTGCAGCGCCGTGTCGTACTCGAACTTGCGGGCGTCCACCACCGCCTTGGCGCCCTTCCAGGACGCTTCGGCGGTGTAGCGCTTCGTCTTCCACTCCTTGACCTCGTCCTCGAGCTTGGCGATCTCCTCATGGTGGCGGTCGATGTCCGTCTGGGCCTGCGCCACCTCGCGCTTGAGCTGAGCCAGCTCGTTCTGGTTGAGGCGCTGCCTCTCCGCATCGGCCTCCTTGGCCAGCTTCTGCCGCTCCAGGCTGCGGAACTCCGCCTGCAGGCGCTTCCACGGCTGCGCGTAATCGGCGAAGGCCATCCAGAGCGTCACCGCCAGCAGCCCCAGGGAGCTCACGGCGAACACCATGTTCATGCGGCCGAAGTCGTAGTGACGGTCGGGACGCTTTTCGGGCGGCGTGATGGGTGGGCTCAACTCGATGCTCCTAGATGTTGAAGAAGAACTCCTGGATGTGGACGAAATACTTGAGGTTGAACAGCCACCGGCAGTACATCTTGATCGGCAGCAGCATCATGAAGAGGAACAGCGTCACGCCCACGTAATAGCGGGCGGGGCCCATCTTCTCGTAATACCTGCGGAACCACCGCGTCTTGCGCAGCAGCACGGGGAGCACGAAGAAGTAGAAACCGATGAGCAGGATCCCCGGCAGCTCGCGGATGAACCAGTTGCCGGGCAGCCCGACGCGCAGCAGCTTGATCCAGAAGTACTCCGAGAGGTCGACGTTGACCAGCGCCTCGACCTTGTTGGGGTCCCAGAACTCGTAGGGGCCGAAGAAGTTCCAGTTCGGGCCGCGCAGGAAGGTGCCGATGACGATCATCTGGCTCCACAGCACGAGCCAGCCGAAGAAGAACAGCGTGATCTCCACCCTGCGCTCGCGGAAGGTGTAGTAGCCGTTCCCCTTGGGGTTGGTGTCGATGTACGGGATCGCCATCAGGCCGAGGATGATGAGCCCTGGGAGCACCACGCCGGCGAGCCAGGGATCGAAGTAGACCAGCATCTCCTGCAGCCCCAGGAAGTACCAGGGGGCCTTCGACGGGTTGGGCGCCAGGGCGGGGTTGGCCGGCTCCTCCAGGGGCGCCTTCAAGGCGATCGACCAGACCACCATCACCACCGTCAGCACCACCATGCAGATGAACTCGGAGAAGACCAGGTCGGGCCAGGTGAAGATGCGGTCCTCCACCTCGGTCTTCTCGAACAGCGGCTCGCCGCGGGCCACCCGCTCGTCGTTCTGGGTGGCCTTGTTCATGGCGAACCAGACGAAGAAGCCGACCAGGAAGACCATCATCACGATCGGCACGTTGTCCGGCTTGGTGACGATCAGGCGGAAGTTCGGATCGAGCATCGACAGCAGGAAGTAGGCGACGCCGGCCGCCAGCAGGATCAGCCCGCCGCGGCGGGTCCACAGCGCCTTGGCGCGCAGCATCAGGAAGAAGCCGATCACCGACAGGGTGAACGACCAGTAGGGATAGGCCAGGACGTTGATGGCGTGCTTGAGGAAGTCCATGGCGTGCCTCCACCTACGTCGGGCCCGAGATGCCGCCGTCCTTGCGGACGCGCCAGAAGTGGACGGCGATCAGGAAGGCCGCCACCAGCGGAATGCCCACGCAATGCAGCACGTAGAAGCGCAGCAGGGTGGCGCCGCCGATCGTCCGCCCGCCGATCAGCGCGAAGCGGGCGTCGCTGCCCACGTGGATCAGGCGTTGCCCGCCCAGCTTCAAGAGCGCGGCCCCGGGGCCCTCGTTGCCTAACAGCGGCGTCGCCCGCGCCATGTTGGAGCCGACCGTGATGGCCCAGATGGCGAGCTGGTCCCAGGGCAGCAGGTAGCCGGTGAAGGAGAGCAGCAGGGTCAGCACCAGCAGGATCACGCCGACGTTCCAGTTGAACTCCCGCGGCGGCTTGTACGAGCCGGTCATGAAGACGCGGAACATGTGCAGCCACACGGCGATGACCATGGCGTGGGCGCCCCAGCGGTGCAGCTCGCGCATGATGCCGAAGGCCAACGCCTCGCGCAGGTCCACGATGTCCACGAAGGCGTACTCGACGGTCGGCCGGTAGTAGAACATCAGCAGCAGGCCGGTGATCGTCTCCACCAGGAACAGGAAGAACGCCGTACCCCCCATGCACCAGGTGTAGCTCATCCGGATGCCGGACTTCTTCACCTTGATCGGGTGCAGGTGGAGCACCACGTTGCCCAGCATGGCCAGGGCGCGCTTGCGGTTGTCCGTTGGGATGCCCACCCGGAAGATGGACTTCCAGATCTGGGTCTTGGTGACGCTCTTGGTGAGATTGCGGGTCATGGATCCTCTTTCGCGCTCAGGCGGCCGGGATGAAGGCGGTGGGATCCTCCCACTGGCCCAGCTCCCACTGGAACTTCTGCGACTTGTCGACGACGATCTGGCCGTCGTCGGGGCTGATGTAGATGCGCGCCCGCTCGAGCGGCCGCGGCGTCGGGCCTTCGAAGTTGACGCCGCTCTTGTAGTAGCCGCTGCCGTGGCAGGGACACTTGAACTTGTTCTGCGTCTCCAGCCACGCCGGCGGGCACCCCAGGTGGGTGCAGATGGCGATCAGCGCGTAGATCCGCCCCGCGTCGTGGACGATCCAGACGCCGTACTTGTCGACGAAGCGGGTGTCCACCACCCCCGCGGGGAAGTCCTCGGGCCGGCCGACCTTGAAGCTGGTGGGCGGCTCGAAGAGCACGTTGGGGAACATGAACCGGGTCATCGCCGAGACGCAGCCGCCGATCGCCAGGGTGAAGCCCACCCAGGCCACCGCCGCCCAGGAGAAGAAGCCGCGGCGGGTCACGCCCTCCTCGGGAGCGGCGGCCTTGGCGGCGGCAGGCCTGGCAGCGGGCGCGGGCCTGGCGGCGCCGGGCGCCGGTGCCTTCTCGGTGCCGCTCGCCGCCACGGTCCCGGTGGCGGCGGCCGCCGCTGCCGCGGCAGCGGGCGCCGGCTTCGGCGCGGGCCTGGCGGCGGCAGCGGGCGCGGCCTTTTCCGGCGCGGCCTCGCCGCGCGGCTGGGCCACCTGCGGCGCGTTGGTGCCGCCGGCCACGGCCGGAGCTTCGGGGACCGGCCCTGCGGACGGCGGCGTCTTGAACGTCTCCGAGGTGGCGGCCGGAGCGACCGGCGCCTGGGGCGCGGAGGTCTTCGCAGCCGCGGTCTCGGCCCGGGCTCCTTCGGTGATCTGCGCCGGCGAGCCGGCCGGAGCCGCGGGTCCGCCCTCGGCGCCCGCCGGTGCGGCGCCCGGCTCAGTCGCATCCGCCGTCTGGGACGGGCGGCTGCCTTCGGGTTCGTCAGCCATGAGGCCCCTTTCGTCTACTGCGATTCGGCTTCATCGGGATACATCTTCCTGCGACTCTTCTATCTATAGGTCGGCTTGTTCTAAGCGAAACCCCGTGAGGTGTCAAGCCCGGCCGCCTTCATCGCGCGGCGACCGCCTTGCGGGCCTCGATGGCGGCCTGGCGGACCTTGAGGCTGGGATCGTCCCTGGCGATGCGGTCGAACGCGGCGCGGTACCGCGCGCCGCCCGTCGCGGCGAGCGCCCGGATGGCGCTCACCATGGCCTCTTCCTGCTGCTCGCGGGTGATGTCCGGCACCTGGGCGAGGAGCCGCCGGTCCACCATGGTCTCCAGCACGGGCAGGCCGGCGTCGCTCCCCAGGCGGGCGAGCGAGAGGGCGGCGTTCCAGCGCACGTCGGCCACCGCGTCGTCGAGGGAACGGGTCAAAGCCGGCACGGCGCCGCGGTCGCCCAGCTCGCCCAAGGCGAAGGCCGCGGTCTTGCGCAGGCCCGGGTCGGGGTCGGCCAGGGCGGCCTCGAGCGACCCGCGCGCCCGCGGATCGCCCAGGGTCCCCAGGGCCCAGAGCGCGTAGATGCGGGTCTTGTCGTCGGGGTCCTCAAGGGCGCCCACCAGCAGGGGCACGGCCTCGCGGTCGTGCGTGCGCCCGAGCACCAGGGCCAGGTACTGGCGCATCTCCGGCTCCCGGGTCTCCTGGAAGAGCCGGCGCACCTCCTGCCGGGCCCCCGGCTCCTCGTCGAGCGCCCTGGGGTCCGCGATCAGGATCTTCGACAGCTCGTAGGCCGCCTGCACCCGCCGCGGCTTCCACCACGACTGCAGGTCGTTGACGTAGTCGGTGGTCGTCTGCCGGTCGAAGGCGATCCAGCCGAAGCCGACGAACACGGCGACGCAGAGGATGACGACCAGCAGCGGGACGACGAAGAGGCCCAGGAAGGAGCGCAGCGCGCTGCTCCCGGTCTCGTCTACGGCCTCTTCGCCTGGGGGGACTTCGGGCTCCGCCATGGGGCGCCCAGCATAGCCGAACGCGGAGTGGCCCGCCAGCGGCCCCTCAGCACCTACCTGATACCTTGTCTTCAAGATCTTCCTGCTGCTAAAATTTGCATGTCTGCTAAGGATGTCGGCGGGCCCATGCAGTCATTCGAGGCACCTCGGGATCTGGTGTGGCCGACGCGTCTGCACGCGCCGGGGGATCATCCGGTTGAGGTGACGGTGACCTGCGTGCTGACCCGTTTCGGGCTGCGCACCCCGCTCCATCTGCTGCTCACCTATCTCGACTACCGCCGGACCCGGAAGCGGGCGGCGCGCGTCCCGGGCCTGCTGCGGACTGCCTTCCTCGTGGAGGGCCTCACCACCTGCTACAACCTGTCGCTCTGGGCCGATCCGGACGACATTGCCGTCCTGGGGCGGGACGTTCCGGAGCACGTGGACGCGGCGCGCCGGGTCTTCGGGCGCCTGGCCATGAGCCCTCGGGGGGGACCCGAGCTATGGTCTACCAAGTGGCGGCTGACCTCGGTGAGCAACAACCTGAACTGGGAGGACCTGGACCTGCGGTCCTTGATCCTCGCCATGGAGACGGCGCGAGCGTGAGCGGAAGCGCCGAGGTCTCGCTCCTCTCCCATCTCGCCCTTGCCCTGCGAGTGAGCCTGGGGCTGGTCTTCGCCCTCGCCGTTCTGCCCAAGCTGCGCCGCCCCCTGGCTTTCGCCCGCGGGGTGGTGGAGTACCGGCTGCTGCCGACGGGCCTGGCCTATGCCTTCGGTCTGATCCTGATCCCCGCCGAGGCGTTGCTCGCCGCCGCGCTCCTGGCCGGTCGGGCTCCCGGTCTCGCGCTGGGCGGGGCGGCTCTGGTCTTCGGGGTGTTCCTTGCCGCGGTGGGGCTCAATCTTGAGCGGGGGCGGCGGATCTCCTGCGGCTGCTTCGGCAAGTCCAGCGAGGAGATCTCGCCGCGGGCAGCGGTCCGCCTGGCGCTGCTGCTGGCGGTGAGCCTGCTGCTGGTGATCCTGGAGGTTTCCGGGCGGCTTCCCTTGCCGGGGCCCGCCGCTCCGGCTCCAGGCCTGCCGGTCTTCTTCGACGCCGCCTTCACCCTCTTCCTGGCCGCGTTCTTCCTGCTCGCCGGCTCGTGGATCCTGCGCGCGCCCGAGCTTCGTCCGCTGTTGCGCAGCTTGCGGCCGGCTCGCCGGCCGACTGTTCAAGCACCTTCTGAATAGAGGACGCCAACATGTCCGTCGCCTTTTTCAGCTCCTATGCCGCCCTGTGGGTCCTGGTGATCCTGCAGAGCCTGATCCTGCTCGCCCTGGTGCGCATGGTGCACGAGCTGCGCAGCAGCGGCGCCGGGGGGCGGAACGCCTTCGAGGGAAAACCGGCTCCGGAGTTCACCGCCACGGCCCTGGACGGCACGCGGGTGGGCAGCGATCAGTTCCTCGGCCGCCTGACGGCACTGCTCTTCGTCTCCACCACCTGCCCCTCGTGCACCACCACTCTCCAGGAGCTGCGGGGCCTGTATCTCAAATCCAAGGGCAACGTCGTCGTCGTCTGCCGGTCGAACCGCCAGGACAGCCTGCGCCTCGTCCAGGCCTACAAGCTGGAGGGACTGCCGGTCATCGCCGACGAGGACGACCGCATCGGCCGCCTGTACAGCGTCAGCTCCGTTCCCACGGCCGTGCTGATCAACGGCAGCGGCCGGATTCAATCGTATGGACATCCCTTGCGCGAGGAGCTCGAGCACGCCTTTCAGGCGGCACCGCAGACCGAGGCCGAAGCGCAGGAAGAGCGAAAGGCGGGTTGAGGATGACGACTCAGAGCCTGGCAGCGCCGCGGCGGCAGGGGGAGGGGCGCAACGTCCAGCGGACGACTCTGGCCGTGACGGGCATCGCCCTCCTGGGCGGCGCCGCCGGGGTGGCCGTGGAATGGCGGCTCGGACTGTTCGCCACGGCGTTCCTTCTCGGCTGGACCCAACTGGTCGGCCTCTGAGGGCAATCGCTCGTCGGAGCGCTAGGGCCCCTCGGGAAGGTGGCCGGGAAAAAGAAGAACTGGCTGATCAACGTGACGGCCTACACGGCGGCCGGCCTTCTGGCCAGCGCCCTGGTGGGCTGGGGATTGGCCGCGCTGGGCAGGGCGCTCCTGCCCTCAGGGATGAGCGGGCCCGCCGCCGTCCTCTGCCTGGGCATCGCCTCGCTGGCGGCGGCCCGCGAGATGGGATGGGTCTCCTTGCCCCTGCCGCAGCACCGGCGGCAGACCCGGGATGTCTGGGCGAAGTGGTTCCGGAGTCCCGTGGCGGCGGCTCTCTGGGGCTTCGACGTGGGGTTCCTCTTCACCACCTGGTTCACCCTGGCTGGAGTGTGGCTCCTCGTCGCAGTGGCGTTCCTCGCGCGGGAACCGTGGTTCGGCACGCTCCTCTTCGCCATCTACTGGCTGGGGCGGGCGCTCTCCGTCTGGGTGGCCCCTCTGCTGCTGGAAGACGCCGCTTCCACGCCCCGGCTCCTAGCCGCGATCGAGGAGCACCGGAGCTTCGTTCAGCGCGTCCACGTCCTGGCCTTGGCGTGGGCCCTCGGTGTGTTGGTGGCGATCCTGACTCAGGGCGCCCGTCTGGGAAGCTGAAGAGGGTCGGGTCTGTCAAAAGCGCAAGCGAAAGGAGGTGAAAGAGCACATGGAGAAAATCATCAAGGAGCTCGCGGTACGATTCGACCGTCGCAGCTTCCTCGGCAAGGTCGGATTCAGCCTGGCCGGAGCGCTGCTGGGGCTGCTGGGCTTTCCCCAGCGGGCGCAGGCGCTGGTAGACTACGCCTGCTGCACCCTGTGCGAGACGAGACACAGCTCTTGCAGCGGCTGTGCATGCTCTTGGTGCTGGATCTGCGGACCCTGGTATGACGGGTATCGCTACACCTGCTGCGAGTGCTATTCACTCGCGAACACCTGCGACGGCAGTTGCGATTCCGTGACCTGCTCGTGGTCTCAACGGATCGTGATCGGACCCCTTTGAGGTCCCATCAGCTCGGGTGCCGTATAGCAGCAGGGGGAGCTCTGCCGTCCGGGTTTCCCCTGCGCTGTGTGATCTCCGGCAGCAGCGCCGCGATCACCCGTTGCGCGCGACGGTGGCCCCTCGCAGCTCCGCGGCCAGGCCCTCCACCGTGGCGATGCGGGCGAAGCGGCCGCGCAGCACGAACTCGGTCCGCCGCACGATCTCGTCCGTGCTCAGCACCTCCCCCGTCTCCGGGTCGGTGATGGGGAAGGTCCTCGTGGCCTCGGTCACGAAGTCCACGTCGTAGCCGAGGTCGGCGGCCAGCCGGGTGGTGGTCTCACAGCACTGCTCGGTCTGGATGCCGGTCACCACCAGCCGCTCGACGCCCCTCGCCCGGAGCAGCTCCTGGAGGTTGGTGCTGGTGAAGGCGTTGCGGGTGGTCTTGACGATCACCGGGTCTCCCGGTTCCGGCTGCAGGAAATCCATCAGCTTGAAGAACGGGCTGGTGGTCTCGAACCCGGGGTCGGGATCGGTGTGGAGCACGAAAATGACCGGCAGGCCGGCCGCCCGGTACGCCTGGACGAGCCGGTCCACGTTCTCCTCGAAGCGGGGATTGCTCCGCCGCTCCCACCGCGGCGTGGCCTGGAACGAGTCCTGGACGTCGACGACGAGCAGCGCCGAGCGCTCGATGGGGATGGGGGGCATGGGCTCGCTCTCCTTGACTCCTGGAACCGGGAGGAAGGTCTCCCGCGTTCCAGCCGTATCGTACCCCGACGCCGGCTGTCCCCCCACCCGGGCCC
>DASWME010000054.1:0-13135 GCA_036399915.1 Thermoanaerobaculia bacterium | reverse complement strand
AGGACCGAACCTTTCCCCCACCCCTCCGAAGACCGTGCCCTGGCGAACGGGCTTGGTGGTCCGGACCGGGACGTTCGATGCCAACCTCATCGAGCGCTCAGAGGAGGTATACGCTTGACATCTCTTTCTATGGACGGGCATAGGTCCTCCTGTGCTCGGGTCAGGCTCCGGGTCCGGGAGGCACCCCGGCCCGGGGCCGCTTTCCGCTTCGTGGGGCGAGTCCATCTCGCCGCACAGGAACACGCTAGCCCATGCGGCCCGCCTGGGGAAGGCGGTCAGATTTCAAACTAGGGCACTACCGAAAAAGGGGCTTGCATCGACGTGCTTAGATCTTTTACTATAGGGTCACGTTTTACCACAGCGTCGCGTGTCACGTCTGAACGAGACGCGGAGCAACAACGGAGGGAGGTCCAGCGATGAAGAAGGGATCCGTCTTTGCGGCGCTCTGTGCGCTCGCCCTGGCCGCTCCGGCCACCGCCGAAAGGTTCTACGTACCGGTCCTGGGAACGACCGCTGCGGACGGCAGCGCCCTCGCCACCAAGGTGTGGGTCGCCAACGCGGACGGCGTGGAACGGCCGGTCGCGGCGCAGTTCCACGATGCCGTGCGGGTGGAGGGGAGCGAGCGCGTCGTCACGGCGCGCGCGGGCGGCCAGTTGCTCGCGGGTCTGGCTCCCGCCGGCAAGGCGGGCCTGATCGCGATCGACGCCGACGCGGCCCTCGAGATCAGCGCCTGGATGGTGGGGCGCGGCGGCGAGGGGCTCGTCGAGGTGCCGGTGTTCACTGAAAACGAGGTCTACGCAGCCGGCACCGACGTGCCGCTCGGCGACCTGCCGCGCCCGCGGGCCATGGCGTCGCTGCTCGTCGGCGCCGCCAACCTGGCGACGCAGGCCGCCTCCTGCCAGGCCACCCTCTTCGACCGTAACGGCAGCCTGCTGGCCGAGATCGCCTTCGAAGTGGCGCCGATGTCGCTGGCCCGCGAGGAGGCCCTGGCGAAGGCCGGCCGCGGCCAGGTCGACGCGGTCCGCGTCACCTGCGACCAGAGCTTCTATCCGTTCGCCGTCGCGGCGGACGAGGGCGGCCTGGTTTCGGTGTTCGCCAAGGGAATCGGCCCCAACGGCGCCTGCGGCTTCTCGTTGACGCTGGTCAAGCAGGCCAACGGCCACTACACCGTGGGCCAGGCGGGCCTCTTCCACGACGCGACGAAAGCCAATCCCAAGGGCATCATCTGCATCAGGACTGCAGAGGAGCTGCGCATCGGCAAGGCGGTCTACGAATGGGACGTGACTGTCGGACCTTGGAGCACGCGGGACCGCGCGGGCCTGCACAACCTGGCCTATTTCTTCCTCGACCGCTACCGCAGCGGCGTCGTCGGCAACATCAACGCCGCCGGTCCCAACAAGAGCTTCATCAAGTTCATGCAGAACGTCGGCATGCCGCGCTACACCAACACCAACGTCAAGGCCGGCTACGAGATGAAGCAGGGTCAGACCTACCATTTCATCTACACCTTCGACGCCCACAACAAGCTGGCCACGCTCCAGACCTTCCTAGGTGGTGTGGAGGTCCTCAGGCTCAGCAAGGAGGTCAAGCCCGGAAATGGCCAGGCGCTCGTCGTCCGGCCTTACGCCAAGGCAAGCCAGGTCGGTGGCGGCCTCGCCATGGTGGCCGAGTTCGGCAACTACGTCGGCCAGCACCACCCGGAAGAGGCGAGCTTGTTCTGGAAGTACAGCAACTTCAGGGTTGATATGAGCCCGAAGTAGCGCCGCGCCTGCTCGGCACGGCTCCACGCTCTCAAAGGCCGCGGCGGCCGCCGCGGCCTTTTCTCTTCCGCGCCGTGTGTCTGACAGCCCGGCGTTCAGGCTAGAAGCAGATCTCAGGGCAATCGAACCGCGGGTCCGGCTCGCAGCAGCGGGTGACTGGGTTCCACTTGTAGCCGCACCCCTGGCGACAGGGGCTCGTCGAGGCCGACGCTTGCTGCTGGAGCACGGCCGGCACCAGGAAAACGGTGAGGACCAGGGCCAGCTTGCAGAGCTTCGCGAGTGGGCTTGCCGTCTTTTTCATCGCGATTTCCTCCTCCCCGGCGGGGGCTTGCGAGAGCCTGGATCGGCTTGTTCGCAGTTGTCTATTATCCACAATTCGACCGCTCAGCCAGCTCACCCTGGGGGAGGACGTGGCCGACCTGGGAGGGACCATCCTCGCCTATCTGGCCTGGCAGGAGGAGACGAAGAACCAGAAGCTCGAGCCGCGGGACGGCCTCACGCCCGAGCAGCGCTTCTTCGTCGGCTTCGCCCAGTGGGATTGCGGCGGCGACCGTCCTGAGGCCCTGCGCCTGTCCGCGCGGGGTCAACCCTCACTCGCCGCGCCAGTACCGGATCAACGGCGTGGTGGTGAACATGCCGGAGTTCGCCCAAGCCTTCTCCTGCAAGCCCGGCCAGCCGATGGCCAAGGAGCTGGAGAAGGTCTGCCGGGTCTGGCAGGGGCTGTACGCGGGTCCAGCTCCCACAGCTTAAGGTCAAGCGCCGGCCGCTTAGGGTCAAGCGCCGGCCGCTTAGGGTCAAGCGGCGGCCGCCGCGTGAAGTTCCTTCTCGATATGGGATCTCGCCGAAGACGGCGGATTTCCTCATCCAGGCCGGCCACCAGGCACGTCACCTCTACCGAGAAGGACTTGAACGGTTGCCGATCCCGAGATCCTTCGCAAGGCGCGCGTTGAAAACGCCGTCCTCCTGACCCACGATCTCGATTTTGCCGATCTCTTGGCGGCCAGCGGAGAGGAGTTGCCAACTGTCATCATCTTTCGCCTCCGGTCCATGCGTCCGCAGATCGTCAATCACTATCTGGAGATCATCTTGAGGGAGCATCATGAGGCCCTTCGGAGGGGTGCCATTCTCAGCGTAACCGATTCCAGGATTCGTGCCCGGCCGCTTCCGCTCGGTGGATAGCCGCAAGAATCCACGGCGCCGCGGTCTGCCGGGTCTGGTAGGCGAGGCCGCTCGCGCAAATGCGGCTCCTGCTACGCTAACGGGGATGCCTGCTCCCGTGTCTCCACAGCCGGGGCGCGACTACGCCCAGCTCCTCGGAGCCATGAACGAGCTCCTGGCGGTGCTGTCGGCCGACGGGGACGAGGAGGCGGCGCTGCGCGCCTCGTTCGAGGCCGCGGCCCGCGGCTTCGGCGCCCGCAAGGCCCTCCTCCTGCTGGTCGAGGAGCGCGAGCCCTTGCGAGTGCGCAGCATCC
This sequence comes from Thermoanaerobaculia bacterium, assembly GCA_036399915.1. Classification (GTDB taxonomy): domain Bacteria; phylum Acidobacteriota; class Thermoanaerobaculia; order Multivoradales; family UBA5704; genus DATARR01. Next base: position 9,903 of record DASWME010000054.1, on the reverse strand, counting down.
ACGTCCTGGGCAAGCTCACGCCGGAGCAGATCCGGGCCTGTGAGCGGGGCGAGTCGGTCCGGGGGGTGAGCCCGTCGGTGATCCAGAGGGTGATCGAGACCGGCCAGCCGGAACTGATCGAGGATCCCCGGCTGCGGGAGGAGGCGTCCCGAACCCCCTCGCTGGCGGGCAGCGAGCACAGCGTCCTCTGCGCGCCGATCTGCGATCCGGTCCGCGCGGCGGTGCTCGCCGTGGTCTACTTCCAGAATAGCGGGCTGAGTGAGGCCTACGGAGAGGACGACCGCGCCTGGCTTACCGGGTATGCCACGGCGGTGGGCCGGATCTTCGGCTTCTACTTCCGCCAGGAGCGCCAGGAGCGCGAGCTCCGCGACCTCCTCGCAGCCGCCGCGGCGAGCGACGACGCGCCGGAAATCCTGGGCGACTCAGCGCACACGCAGGCGCTGCGGCGCGCCCTGCACGAGACGTACATCCCCTCCCTCGATGCGGAAAACCCCGAGCCCATCCTGATCCTCGGCGAGCGGGGGACGGGCAAGGACTTGATCGCCCGCTACCTGCACGCCTACAGCTCGCGCCGCCGCAAGCCCCTGGTCGTCGTCAACTGCGCCGAGATCACCGACGAGCTGGCGGCCTCCCGCTTCTTCGGCCACAAGAAGGGTTCCTTCACCGGCGCCCTCACCGACGAGCCCGGCTTCTTCCGCGCGGCCGACGGCGGCATCCTCTTCCTCGACGAGGTCGCCGATCTGTCGCTGCGGGCCCAGGCCCACCTCCTCCGCGTCCTCGAGAACCATCGGGTCGTGCCCGTGGGGCAGACGCGCGAGATCCCGGTCGACGTGGCGGTCGTCCTGGCCACCAACCGCGATCTGGACGCAGCCGTCCGGGAAGGCACCCTGCGGGCCGACTTCTACGACCGCTTCCGCGCTCTGGCGATCCGGCTCCTCCCCCTGCGCGAGCGCCCATGGGACATCCCCCTGCTGCTTGAGCACTTCCGGCGGCACCACGAGAGCAAGCACCGCAAGCGGACCCTCGGCTTCACCCACGAGGCTCTGCGGGCCCTGGTCTCCTACGGCTGGCCGGGCAACGTGCGCGAGGTCGCGCGCGCCTGCTCGCTGTTCGTCATCCACGCCCGCCCGGGCGCACAGATCGACTCGGCCCTGATCGAGCTTTGCTATCCCGAGATCTTGCACGCCGCGCCCAACCCGAAGGCGGGGCCGCTCCTTGCGGATGGCGTTTCGCTGCACGAGGCGGTGAGCGCCTTCGAGCGCGAGCTGATCCTCTCCCGTCTGGAGCGCTACGGCGGCAATATGAAGGCCGCCCGGGAGAGCCTGGGGCTTGCCAAGGCGACGTTTCACAGGTATCTGAAGAGGTTGGGTGTGAGAGGCAGTGACGGCCCTGAAGTCTGAGACTCATGTCAGGTCTCAGATTTGAGACTTGGCCTCCACTCGGCAGGTCCACACCTGAAACCATACCGGTAAGAGCCTCGCCAGAAGTTTCGTAGAATCAGAGCTTTCCTACTTGCCGGCAGACTGGCGCGCCCCTTGCCCTCCTCCTGGTCTGGTCATCTTCATTCAACCGACCACGACAAAGGAGCAGAGAGCATGAAAAACCCAGTTTACCTCGGAATCCTTCTCTATCTGGCTCTGGTAACGTGGGGCCCTGTGTCCTCTGCCACGGCGCAGACGTGCATGGGGTTTAGCTGCACGATCATAGGCACCAGTGGGGACGACGTTATCATCGGGACGTCCGGAGTTGATGTCATCTGCAGTCTCGAAGGAAACGACAAAGTCAACGGCGGGGGTGGCGGCGACAAGATCTGCGGCGGTCTTGGTGCGGACGAGCTCCATGGTGACGGCGGCTCGGATCTCATTGACGGCGAAGGGGGCGCGGATACGATCGATGGTGGTAGCGGATCCGATGATGCGGCCGCCTTTGCGGTTGCCGTGACCGCCGACCTCTCCGCCGGCACCGCCTATGATGGTGGCTCCTGGGATATTCTGACCTTGATCGAGAACCTGGCCGGCTCCCCGAGCGGAGACACTCTGATTGGCGACTCCGGGAATAATACCCTGATCGGGATGGGCGGAGGCGATATCCTTATCGGCAACGACGGTAACGACATTCTGGATGGCCGGAACGGGAATGATCAACTGACCGGCGGGAATGGCGTCGACAGCCTGATCGGCGGTAGCGGTATCGACACTGCAAAATATACGACAGCCATCAATGCGAACCTCGCGACTGGCACGGCCTCCGACGGTGATACTCTGGTCGGCATTGAGAACCTGATGGGATCAAGCGGCAGCGATGTCTTGGTAGGTGATGCCAACGCCAACGTCCTGGATGGCGGGACAGGGGCCGACACTTTGGATGGCGGAGTGGGCACCGACACCTGCAACGGTGGACCGCCGCCTCCACCGTTAGTCGGGGAAACAGATATGTGCTTCAACTGCGAGACGGTGACATCCTGCGACTTCTGAGAGTAGTTGGACCTGGATTCCACGGCGAGGAGGAACCTGCCCATCCTCCTCGCCGCCGACTTGCTTGAACAGCCGGTCCAAGTCCCATGGTGGAACGGCTTGCGCATAGATCGTAGGCCGTAGCCACCCATCCAAGAAGCGGCTTATTTCCAGTCGCCAGAAAGCTGAAAAGAGGCCCAGTGAAAGGGATGGGACTGCTTCCGGATCTGATCGATCTGCGCCGCCCGCAGGGCCTCGTCCTTCGACTTGCCGCTGCAGAGGTAGCCGTAGAAGCTCTGCATGAAACGAGCGGTGGAGACATCAGAGATGCTCCACAGCGAGGCGAGGACCGAGCGGGCGCCTGCGTACTGGAAGGCGCGGGTCAGCCCAACAAGGCCTTCGCCACCCATCTCCCGGCCCAGCGCCGTGTCGCATGCCGAGAGGGTGACCAGGTCGGCATCGAGGCGCACGCTCTCGAAAATCTCCCAGGCTTGGAGCAGGCCGTTGTCCTGACCTTCGGTTGGTTTCTCGGGCAGGGTCAGAGCCAAAGCGGAGTTGAGCGGGAAGCGCTCGTCGAGCAGTCCATGACAGGCGAAGTGGACGAGGCGTGACTCCGGTCCGAGGGATTTGGCTTTCTCCTCGGTAGCCTCTTGGCCAAGATAGACCTGGGCTTGAGGGTACAGGGCGGCGATGCCCTCCACCTCTTTGCGCGTGGAGGGGAGAGGTTTGAGAGCGAACCCGCGCCGGACGACCTCGCGAACCTCGGGGTCGGCGGAGGCATTGGGCGTGATCGGCGGGTAGGCGGGATCGCCGAATGCGACCAAGCGCTCCTTCCCAGGCTCCTGTTGGATGGGCCGCGAACGTGCCAGCTCCGCGTAAACAGTGGCAGAGAGCACTGAATGAATCGGCTTCCATTCGACGAGGTAGCGGTCCCCTAGCATCAGTGCGGCAAAGGGCAGGGTGTGGAGCGGACCGTCTGGAGAGAGGAGAATCCGCTGAGCCCGGACAACGCGTGCCTCGGCGGGACGGACCAGCAGATTGTAGAGGCGCCGTGCCCGCGCCTGCAGCGCCGCGCGCTCGGAGCCTGGGCGTTTCAGGAGACGACGAAAGCTCTCCACGTCCTCGCGGAGGGCCTGGTCGCCAAAGGGGAGGGAGAAGACTTCGAGCCCAGGGTCCGTTCCTGCGGGCTGTACCACAAACAGGAAGGATCGCTCCCGGCCGATGGACCAGGCGAGGAGCACAGTTCCAGGATCGAGGGCAGCCCGGGTACCGGCTAGGCCGAGAGGCTGCGGGTCCTGCAAAGCAGCAGCCCGCGGCGAGGTCTGGCGAATCTTCGCCGCGATCTCCTCCTGTCGGGCGCGGAGCTCCCGCAGCCGCACCAGCAGGAGGTCGACCTCGGCCTGATCGCGTATTGGGCTTAGCCGACCGAGGGCCGCCTGTGTGCGATCGTACTCGGTATCCGTCTGTTTCCGATCCCTGACGAGGTCAGGCGGCAGGTCGGCCGTCCAACTCAGATCGCGCTCCGCCAGCAGGTCGAGAAACGAGCGGGCACGTCCCCGTTCCAGAACACGAAAGGCCTCTTCCGAACGGCCGATGTTGATCAGGGCGGCAATGCAATCGCGGTATGGCTCCGCTGTCTTTCCTCCGAAAGCGGCCCTCTCCTCGGTGGTTCCGCCGATTTTTTTCCGCCCTCGGTCGAATACCTTGGTGGCGCGACAAAAATGTTCTGCGGCCATTGCGAGGCGGCCTGCCCGGCGGTGGACCTGGCCCAGATGATTCAATGAAAATCCTTCCCGCGTTCCACCTGGTGCCATCTTCTCGCGAATTGCCAGCGCGCGCTGGAAGAGCTTTTGGGCCTTCGTCAGGTCTCCGCGCCCGAGGGCGACGGTTCCCAGGCCCTCAAGGATGTCTGAGAAGAATAGGCCTCCAGGGGACTGTTTCTCCTCAATGGCGAGCGCGCAGTTGTACATTTCCTCCGCCAGAACCAGGTTGTCGCGTTCGATCGCGATACTGGCTCGATGGAGGCAGACCCCTACCATGTCGGAGCTCTCCGGCGTGATCCTGTCCAGGCTCTCCAGAACGCGTTGCAGGTGCTCGTCGGCTTTCGGCAGGTTGCCCTTGCGCATCTCGACCACAGCTAAGTTCCATAGGTGGTAAATACTTTTATAGGAGGTATTGGGGGCGCCATGGGAGAGCTTTTCCGTAAGGTGGAGGGTGCGCCCGTCGTGTTCCTCGGCCGCCGCAAGATCACCCCGCTCCTCGGCCAGCCATCCCAGGCGGCTGAAGTAATAGGCGAACTCGAAGCTTTCGGGCGCGAACTTCTCGAAGAGGGCTAGTGCGCGCCGGAGGTACTCTTCGGCTCTCGCCAAGTCGCCGCGGTACAGCTCCGATTCTCCCAAGGAGCCCAAAGTGAACGCGAACTCGGGACCGTCCGGGCTCAGTCGCTCCATCAGCGCCAGCGCGCGTTGGAGGCGCTCTTCGGCCGTGGATAGGTCACCCTGGGCGGCAGCGTTGCGCCCTAGATCGGTCAGGCTTACCGCAATCTCGAGGCTCTCTGGCGCGAGCCGCTTCTGGGACTCCAGTGCCTTTCGGTAGAACTTCTCCTGGCTGGCGAGATCGCCGCGGCGGAAGGCGATCCTCGCCAATTCTCGCTGGATGATCCACGCGAGGACGCTCCCGGAGGCCAGCTTCTGTTGGATCGCATATGCCTTGCGGTTGAGGTCCTCGGCGGCCGCGTAATCTCCCCGATCTCTAGCGATCCTTCCCAGGAAACTGAGGTCCCAGGCTGCGGCCAGGCTCTCTTTCGGCTCCAGCGCCAGCGCCCGGCGTAAGCGCACCTCAGCGCGGTCCCCGACGTTGGGCCGCAAGAAATATAAGGTTTCGCTCCAGATCCCGTCGCGCAGGAGTTGCGCGGCGGCGGTCGGCTGGCTCCTTTCCAGCCGCTGGACCGCTTCCTCCAAGGCCGCATCCGCCTCGGGCCACCGCCCGGCATCGGCGAGTTTTTGGGCCAGGCGGGCCTGGAGCCAAGCAGCCCGCAGCGGGTCTTCCCGTCTGACGGCATCCTCCACGGCTGAGTGCCAGAGCCTGGCTCCGGCTTCGAGGTCTCCCGCCGCGATCCGGTTCCGACCCTGTCCATACAAGGAGAGGATGGCCTCCGGCAGGGTGGGCCTTGCCCGAAGTCCCCATCGGCCCGGCGGCACGATCCACTCTCGACTTCCGCCCTCTCGTGTACCACGGAGGGTTACCATGCCGAACGGAGCTTGCTCGATTTCGAGCTGACCGAGATCGAAGGAGGATCGGACAGGCCCTCGGTTCCCGCTCCCGCGCGACCAGGACAGGAGCAGATCACCCGGCTGGATTCCCGCCCTCTCGGCCGCCCAGCCCTGGGTGGCCTCTTCAACCACGGCGCCCTCCTCCGGCTCACCGGGAGCCACGACGAGAATCGCAAGCAGCACCGAGAGGGTTAGGAGGCCCAAGATCAGGGAGAAAACTCGGAGATTCTTAGTCGGAATCATCTTTGTCCTCCAATCGTCTTTCGATCTCGGCAAGCACTTCTCGGAGCGCGGGATCTCCGCTGACACCGTCGAGGGCCGTCCGCAGCTCCTCGCGAGCTTCGAGCAACAGCCCCAAGCCGCAGTCGATCTCAGCGAGCAACGGCAGGGAGCCGGGTCCCTCGGCTTCGAGGACCTCACGGGTTTTTTCGCGCATCCGGGCGGCGTTCTGACTAAGGGTGACGAACTCGGCCTCGCCGCTGGCGACTGCGCCCGGTCGATTCAGCGTGCGGACCGTCCACTGGTAGCTGAGGCCGGGGCGAAGCGCCCCGGCGGGCACCTTTATGGGCGGCGACTCGGTGTCAGTCCGGAAAACAGTTCGACCCTGGCCGTCGTGCACCTCAATCCGGTAGCCTCCCGCATTCTTGAGGGGCTGGAAAACCAGAGTGGTCTTTCCCGCGAGGGTCGCCGCCCCACGACGGGGGTAGAGCCCCGCAATCCTCTCCGCGCGGATGCGCACAGCTCCAGCGCGCGGTCCGGGGTTGTCCTCCTCTGAGATCGGCGAGAGACGTGGGAGGGGAGGGAGCCGGGGAAGAGCACGTACGAGCCCAGTACGTGAGGCGAGGCCCTTCGGTCCGAGCGTCACCCGGGAGCGCTCGCCCAGCTCGTAGCGGAGGCCATTCATGAAGGCCAGCGCCAGGCGAGAGCGCGGACGGACCTCTACGGTTGTTCTCGCCGGGAGGCGGTCGAACCGGCGCAGGGTCCGGCGGGCTGCGTTGGGAGCGGCGAGCGAGGCCTCGCCCGCGAGCGAGTAGACGATGGCGACGGGCTCGGGCGCCTTGGCCCGCGTTGCCTCGGCCGGAGCGTATAGCGGCATGGTGGCGAGAGCGCCGAGGCCCAGGATACGTAGGATGCTCATGGCGTTGGGACCTCCGGAGGCGAAGGAAGAATTCTGCGCAAGGCGAGCGCGACGACGAGCCCCAGCAGGACCAGGAACAGGGGAGCCGTGATCGGCAGCATCAAGCCGGTCCACCAGAAGACCGGGAACGAAAGAGCCAGGTAGAGGCCCGCTCCTGCGGCGAGCCAGACCACGACCGGTCCGGCCCGGCGCGCGCAGAGGACTCCTGCCACGGCGAGGGCGGCTGCCAGCAGCACGGCAGCGAGGACAGGCATCCTTCCAGGCTCGCGGACCGGCAGCCCGGCGGCGATCGTGTCCACCATCAGAGCTTGGAGCGTGAGCCCCGACACCGCCGCGCTCGTTCCGGAGCGGCGCGGGATGCGGTAGTAGTCGTCGCCGGAGGCGCGGAAATCCCCGCCCACGAGGACGAGCCGGCCCCGGAACAGCTCGGGGCTCCGGTCGAGGGCCGTGGGGACTTGCCGCCAGAAGAGCCTTGCGTAGCGCGGCCAGTCGATCCGGGTGTCAATCCAGAAATCCCGGGGTGTTCCGCTCTCCAAGCCTGGGTGGAGCTCGCGCGCGGCCCGCGCGGCCCAGGACGGTTTCTCAACACCGGAGCGGTCGCGGAACCAGAGGCGGCCCCGGCGGACGGCGCCGTCCCGGTCCTCGTCCAGGTTGACGAAGCCGAAGATCTCGGCGGCACGTTGTGGGCCGAGGGCCGCCGCGGTCAGCCTGTCCATGCACTCCGTTCCAAGGAGACTCCCATCAGGCTCGGAGAAGGCGGCGAGCGTCAGGTGTTCGGAGTGCCGCAGGAGGAGATCCGAAAAGCCCTGCGACGCGCTCCACTTCGCGGGCAGCAGGAGGTCGATGGCCACGCCGCGCGCCCCGGCGTCGAGGATCCGGGAGAGGGTGCGCCCGATCTCGTCCGCCCGGTCCGCCAGGGAGAGCAGGCTGCTATCGAGGCTCGCCTCGTCGAGGGTGATCAGCAGGATGCGTGGGTCGGGGGCCCTCGCGGGCGAGGTCCGGACGCGCAGATCGCCGATCCGGCGCTCGGCCGCCGGGAGCGGCGGCCAGGAGAGGACGAGGCCCACCACCGCCAGGGCCGCCGCAAGGAGGGCCGCCATCCGTTGCCGGCGCGGAATCTCGGTGGACTTCCAGCGCGCCTCCTCGGCCCGAGCCGCTCCCTCCCGGATCCGGCGCACGACCTCGCCCGCGGTGCGGGGGCGAAGGGCCGGGTCTTTCTCGAGCGCCTCTCGCAGGGCGCTCCACACCTCGGCAGGAAGCGCTCCCGCCGGCGAAGGCTCCCCTTCGAGATGCCCGGCCAGGACCTCGGCCGTCCGTCCGTGGAACGGGGGTCTCCCGGCAAGCATCTCGTAGGCCATCACGCCGAAGGAGTAGATGTCCGAAGCGCGGCAGGCCCGAGCGTGCCGGATTACCTCCGGCGCCACATAGAGCGGCGTGCCCGGGAGGCCGCCTGTCGCGGTCAGGCGCTCGGCGGCCATCTCCTCCGCACCGGCGGCGGGCTTCTGCTCGTCTTCAGGTACGGCAAGGGAAGGCGGTGCGGAGATCTCCGCCAGGCCGAAGTCCAACACCTTCACGACTCGATCCTTCTCGTCCGACCCGCACAGCAGAACGTTGCTAGGCTTGAGGTCGCGGTGGAGGATCCCCTGCTCGTGGGCGGTGTCGACGGCGGCGGCGATCGCGTCGAGGATGGGAAGCGCCCGGTCGAGAGGCAAAGGGCCTTCCCTCCGGCAGAGCTGCGCGAGAGAAGTCCCCTCCAGAAGTTCCATCACGAGGTAAGGGGCACTGGTCCCGGGGTCGACTCCGGAGTCGGTGACGGCCACGATGTGAGGATGCTGGAGGCGCCCAAGCGCCACGGCTTCCCTGCGGAAGCGGGAGAGAGCGGCGGGCTTCGGAGCACCGCCGGTCTTCGGAAGCTTGATCGCGAAGGACTTCTCCAGACCGAGGTGGACCGCACGGTAAACGATGCCGGTGGTCCCTTCTCCGCGGCGCTCCTCCAGCCGGTACTTCCCGTCAAGGATGTGGAAGCCGCCGGACGCCGGGTCTGAACAAGTCCCCGGCGCATCGGCCTGATAGGGAGGTTGAGCCATCATCATGAAACCAATCTCCCTTCTGTAGTTGTCAAAAACGCTAAAAAGATTTCGCACTCAATCGCCAGATCTCTATCAGGCGTCTTAAAGTAGGCGCGCGAACCCTGACGGAAGTTACAAGTACCGGCCGGCTCGGGTTTCCGCGAATCCCCCCTGTAACCTTTTGCCTCCCTCCCTCGTAGAGAGGTCGAAAGGCAGTTCGACGACGAACCTCAGTCAACCTGGAGCCGTCTTGGGAGCAGGTTGTGTTCAAAAAGGAAGGGCTTCTCATGCGCAACAAGAAGAAGGTCATCGCTATCGCCGTGCTGGTGCTCGTGGCCGGAGGCTTCGTGGTGGCCCGCGCGACCACCCGTTCGAAGCCCGAGGTGCTGGAGTCGCCGTTCCGCCTCGGCAAGGTGCAGGCCGAGGACCTGCAGGTGAGCGTGCGCGAGGTGGGGATCGTGGACCCCGAGATCAAGGCCGACGTCAAGTCCGCGGTCTCGGGCCGGGTGCTCTCGCTGCGCGTGCGCGAGGGCGACGTGGTGCGCACCGGCCAGGTTCTGGCCGAGGTCGAGCCCGACGTCAACCAGGCGCAGTCGCTCGCCGACGTCAAGGCTGCGGTGAGCCAAGCCGGCATCAAGCTGCGCGATACCGAGCGCGAGCTGGCAGCGCACAAGGCCCTCTTCGAGGCGGGTCTCATCCCCAGCCAGACGTTGCAGAACTACCAGACCTCGCGCGACCTGGCCGCCGACGTCCTCGCCAGCACCCGGTCCCGCTACCAGATCGTCGAGGACCACGGCATCCCGATCTCCGGCGCCGCGCACAGCCAGAAGGCGCGGGTCGTCTCGCCGATGTCCGGCGTGGTCATCACCAAGGGGGTCGAGCTGGGCGAGACCGTGACCTCGGGCGTCTCCTCCTTCAACGACGGCACGGTGATGTTCACCGTGGCCGATTTGAAGTCGCTGATCATCCGG
>DASWME010000053.1:0-8438 GCA_036399915.1 Thermoanaerobaculia bacterium | reverse complement strand
GCACGCAGGTAGGCTTGGCAGGTCCGTGGGCTCAGTCCCCGCAGCTTCAACTCCTTGTCCATCCGACGACGCATCTCTCCCATGACGTATCTCCTTTCGGGAAGTTCGACCCGAAAGGGTACCCGGATTGGAGAACTACGGACTGGAGTGCAGGATGGAAAGGTTTTTCGGAAGAAGCTACCGCGGAGCGGTTTTGTTCAACCTGTAGTTCGATCTTCCGCGGCTCCACTGACGTGCTTACCGACAGGCTTGAAGGTCCCTCCTCGAACGGTCACGGAAGATGCCTATGTCACTCATTCTATGGATCATGGAAATTCTACCTCCGGTCCCTCCTCCTCGTCAATGCGGGCGGACCGGTCGTGTAAGCCTTGATTGCCGGCAGCCGCCTTCGGTCCTTGTTCCGCGCGGCTGGTCGAGCGCGTTTCGGGCCTTATCTCATTGCAAGGACGAGGATTACCCTGTGGCGCCATCCCGTCGCGGTCGCCGAAGCATCCAGGGGAGGACAGGGGAAGCGGAGCGTTATACGGCTGCCGAAAGGACGGTATGCATTCTTGGCCGTCACGGGATCGGGCGTGTAAGCGTCCAAGGTCAAGCCGCCTAGAGCACGTCGATCGGGCTTCGCACCCCACGGCCGCCACGGTTGAGCACATGGGTGTAGATCATGGTCGTCTTCACGCTCTGGTGCCCGAGAAGCTCCTGGACGGTCCGGATGTCGTAGCCTTCGCAGGAGGGAGCCAGGGTCGGGGCAGTCATTGCAATGACGAGGACCAGGGAGGATAGTGGGGGTGGACCCTGCCGTATCCAGCGCGCAGATCCTCCTCGTGAAGCCGCTTGACGCCTTTGAGGTGCTCCATCAGGTCCGCCTTGGGAGAGCGGGCCAGCCGGTCAGGCTGCCGCGCACCTTTCACGGCCGCAAAATCCTCCGGTCGCAACGAGCGGGAAGCCCCGATCGGACGCCTGAAGCCTTTGCCGGAGTTCGGTTTGACGGAAACGGAGCGGGGCGCCGGTCGAACGGAGCGCCACACCGGTGATACCAGGGCTCGCTCCGCTCAGACGAAGGCCCGCTCCGGTCAAACGGAGTCTCGCTCCGGTCAAACGGAAAGCCGCTCCGCGGAGCGGACGGCTCGTTCCGCGGAACGGAAGGCTCGTTCCTCGGAACGGGACTCCATCGAGCCGGAACGGAAGGCTCGTTTCGAGGAGCGAACCTTCATTCGATCGGAACGGACGGCTCGTTCCGAGGAGCGAGCCTTCATTTGACCGGAACGGAAGGCTCGTTCCGCGGAGCGGGCCTTCATTCGAGCGGAACGGAAAGCTCGTTCCGCGGAGCGGGAGCCGATTCGAGCGGAGCGGGAGGTCCGCGCCGGTCAGCAGCGGCTCTCTCAGCGGGAGCCGAGTGGTATATTCCCTTTGCCAAAGCCGGGCTTCCCGAGCGGGGTGTGCGAGATGGAGCAGATCTGGCCAGAGACGCCGGAGCAGGTGCTGCGCCGCGTCACCGAGGAGTTCATCCGCCGCGCTATCGGGAGGGTGCCATGCGATTCTCCGGTGCCAGGGGACTTGACACCCTCTCCTGGCCAACTCTAGGGTCTGGTAAGGGGTGCGGCCATGATCAAGTCCACCATCACAGCGAAGTACCAGACGACAGTCCCGAAGGAAGTCCGGAAGAAGCTCGGTGTGGGGGCCGGCGACGTCCTGACGTGGGAGGTGCTCGGAGACCGCGTGCAGGTGGCTGCGGCTGAGCCAGCCTTTCTCCTCCGCGAGGGGAGAATCAAGGTCGGATCTGGAGACCCTGTCGAGGACGTCCGCAAAGTCCGAGAGCTCATGGGCCTTAAGGGACTATGAAGAAGATCCTCGTCGATGCTAGGGCCGGTCCTGGGAGCTGAGGCGCCCGCAGGTCTTGCGTAGGAAGGGCCAGGGAGCAGCCGGGCTCTGCCCCCTGGCGTCAATAGGCGGGAGCCAGGGAGCGGTCGCCAGCCGCTCCCCGGCAGGATTCAGTTGTCAAAGTCGTCCACCGACGGCTTTCAGCCGCGACCCTGAGGCATGAAAGAGAGGTAGAGCCGGCCAGCCGCGGTGCCCAGAGAATGACGCCCGACTACCGCCACTCTTTCTTCAGAGAGTTCCGTGCCGCCTCTCGTGCTGCGAAGGCGGCCTCGGGTGGACGGGCGATGCCTATAGGCGTCCGGCCCGACGCCGCCGTCACCCTCCTGCACCGCGATAACTCGCCAGCGCTCAGTAGATGCACGCGTCGAGGATCGACAGAGCTTCCTCCAGGACCTGTGTCGGAGCCCTCCCGATGCGCGTGGCTCTCCGAGAACGAAAGTCGATCGATTTGACCTGCTCGACCATGACGAAGCCGGTGACGGCTTGGCCTTCGGGAATCGGCACGTGGAAGGGATAGTCGCGGCGGGTGTTGGTAATGGGACAGGCGATGCAGAGACCCGTGTGCTTGTTGAAAAGGTCGTTGCTGACCACGAGGGCGGGCCGGCGCCCCCGCTGCTCATGACCTGCCTGGGGATCGAAGGTGAGAACGAGAAGGTCTCCCTTCCGCGGGATGTACTCCGCCATCTACCAAACCTCCCGGCCAACGGGAGGACCCCAGTCAACTTCCTCTGGTTTGTAATCCTTGGGGATGCGGCTCACGAGCTCACGCAGGTCGTGCCCGCCTCGTACGCGGCGAACAGGTGTCACGACCAAGGTACCTTGGCGTACCACCACGTCCACTGCGTCCCCCACTTCGATCTCGGCCTCACTCAGCAGATCCTTGCTCAAACGAAGCCCCTGGCTGTTACCCCACTTCTGGACCCTGGTGACCATCTTTGCCTCCTCCTGTGGCTATCCGAAGTATAGCCCGTTCTTCTGGCGGGTCAAGGCCGATAGGAGGAAGAGGAGTCTGCGAACGGCGCCGCCGATTCGGGGTTTCCCATTGGACGGGGAAGGATCTGCCGCAGGTAGGGCTCGATGCCGCGGCTCGGGTCCCAGTTCTGGGGATAGCCGAGCGAGACCTCCTCGAAGCGGACGCCGTCGCGCCAGTGGGTGGCGCGGATGTGGAGGTGGCCGTAGATCACGGCCGTGGCCCGGTAGCGCAGGTGCCAGTCCTCGGTCAGGCGGGTGCCGCACCAGATGGAGAAGCGGGGGATGCGCGGCAGCACGGCGAGGTCCTGCCGCAGGGGGAAATGGTTGACGATCACGACCGGCCCGCGCGCGGCAGCCTCGGCCAGCCGCGGCGCGGTCGCGCGCACGCGGGCGTGGCACCAGGCAGCCCTGGAAACGTAGGGATCCGGGTGCAGGAGGACCTCGTCGGAGCAGAGGATGTTCTCCTCGGCGGCCCACTCGACCGCCTTCTCGACCGGGACCTCGTCGGGGCGGAAGGTGTAGTCGTAGAGGAGGAAGAGGGGCGCGAGCACGCTCCGTTCCCCCTCGCCCGGCCAGGTCACGTACGGGTCTTCGGGGGTGAGGGCGCCGTACTCCCGGCAGATCTCGACCAGGCGCTCGTACTTCTCCTCCCCCCGCAGGTCGTCCGGCCGGGTCGGGATCGTCCAGAGGTCGTGGTTGCCCGGCACCCAGAGCAGGCGGGCGAAGCGCTCGGAGAGGACCGCGAGGGCGAAGCGCAGGTGCTCCTCGGTCTCGCCGACGTCGCCCGCCAGGATCAGCCAGTCGTAGGGATGGGGCCTGAGCTCCCGCAGGGCCTTGCGGGTGACCTCGTAGCGGAGGTGGAGGTCCCCCAGCGCATAGAGCTTCATCGGGCGATCAGTTGACCGGATCGTCCGGAGTGTCCTGTGAGTGGCCGCCGAGGTCCCGCATGACGCGGTCGAGGACCTCTTCCTGGCTCATGACCCGCGGACCCTCGGACGCCGTTTCGCCGCCCTCTCCGGGGAAGAGCAGCGCCTGGCGCGTGCCGGTCTCGGTAACCTCCACCTCGATCACGGGATGGCGGACCGGCTCGAGGGAGTAGTCCGGATGGTAGAGGGCGCCGCCGCCCGAGGGGATGCCGAACCCCCGGACATGCTCGCCCGCCTTCGGCACGGCGCGCAGCAGGCGGGACCAGGACGGCTCGTCGTGCACGTCCACCACGAACGGCACCAGGCAGAAGGTGTCGAAGAGGGCCGAGCCGTCCTCCTCCCAGGCCTTGAGGCCGAGCTGCACGGCGCCGGCGGAGACGCCCACCAGCACCGCGCCGGCGTAGTAGCGCTCGGCGATCTTGTCCTTGAGGCCGCTCTCCGTGAACGCGTCCCAGCCGCGCCGCACGTCGCCGCCGGCGAGCAGGACGAGATCCGCTTCCGCGAGGAACGCGAGATCGTCCGGAGTGGGCCGCGCGGGGACGTGGCGGCAGTCGCGGATGCCGACCTCGGCCACGGCGCCCAGGAACAGGTCGTAGAACTCGGGAGCGTCGCCGTTGGAGGCGCCTAAGTAGGCGGCCTTCGGCGGCCTGCCGGGCTCGCCGGCCGCGATCAGCTCCCGGGCGCGGTCGAGGAGCCGGCGGCCGTCCTCGCCGCGCCAGAAGAGGAGCTGGCTGTCCGCCAGCAGGAAGATGGGTTTGAGCTCGCTCGCCATGGTCGCGGGTCTCCCCGAAGGGATTGAAGATTACCGCACTCGGGAGCCTTCAGTGCACATACCCCAGCGCCCGCAACTGCTCCACGTTCTCGGCGTCGACCTCCGCGGGTCCGAGGCGGTCCGAGGCGATGAGGCCCCTCTGGACCGTGTCCATCCATTGGTGGAGGCGCTGGGAGAGCCGGGCGCCCGGGGGGAGGCTTCGGGTCTCTCGCGGGTCCCTGATCAGATCGAAGAGCCAGCGGCGGCCCTCGGCGAGGCGGAAGACCTCCTTGCGCTCGCCCACCATCACGGCCACCTCCAGCAGGCCCTTGCGGCGGGCGCTCTCCGCTTCCTTCGCGGAGAGCACCGCCCCCTTGTGGGCCTGGAAGAGCAGGACCCGGTCCCGGGGGGGCGGAGCGCCCTGGAACACCGGAGTCCAGTCGAAGCCGCGGAAGCCGGAGGGGACCGGCAGCCCGGCGAGCCCCAGGATCGTGGGGGCCACGTCGATGTTCACGGCCGGCGCGTCGACGGTCGTGCCGGGCCGGATCCGCCCGGCCCAGGCGAAGCCGAGGGGGATGCGCAGCGCGGGCTCGTAGAGGTTGCGGCCGTGCCCCCAGTAGCCGTGCTCGCCGAGGCTCTCGCCGTGGTCGGCGGCGAAGACGAAGACGGTGTTCGCCTTGAGGGTCGGGTCGCGCTCGAAGGCGGCGAGGAGCCGGCCCAGGTGGTGGTCCGCGAAGGCGACCTCGGTGTCGTAGCGGTCCGGGCGCGAGGCCTCGCCGCGGGTGGAGATGCCGAGCCGGGGCGCGAAGCCCTCCTGCAGCCGGTAGGGGGCGTGCGGCTCGACGTAATGGACCCAGAGCAGGAAGGGGTGGCGGGGGTTCTTCCGCGTCTCATTGAGCCAGGTGAGCGCGGCGTCGGTCAGGTCCTCGGCGGTCGCCTCGCCCTTGAACAGTCCGAGCCAGCGCTTGCGGGTGAAGACCTCGTCGTAGCGCTCGAAATGGTCGCCCAGGCCCGAGACGCGGTTCTTGAGCGTCCAGTTGCCGACGAAGGCGGCGCTCCGGTACCCCCGCCGCTCCAGGATGCGGGCGGCCGAGGGGAGGTCCGGCCGCATTCGCAGGCCGTTGCGGGTGGCCCCGTGCTCGTGCGGGTAGAGCGAGGTGAACGTGGAGCACATCGCGGGATTGGTCAGCGGCTCGACGGTCCGCGCCTGGGTGAAGCGCGCGCCGGAAGCGAGCAGGCGGTCGATGTTGGGCGTCGTGGGGCGGCGGTAGCCGTAGGAGGACAGCCGGTCGGCCCGCAGCGTGTCGACGGTGAGGACGACCACGTTGGGGAAGCGCTGGGGCGGCGGATCGGCCTGGCGGGCGGCCGGGGCCGGGGGGGCGAAGGCCAGGAGGATGAGGAAGAGGAGGGCCCGTCCTTTGCTAATCTGACCGCCATGAAAAAGATTCGACCCGAGAAGGCCCCAGGGCCGGCAGCCAGGGTGGAGGTGGAAGCGGCGGCGCGCAGCGGCGAGGCGCCGCGCTGGGGCAAGGGGACGGAGTTCGCGGAGGACGGCCACTTCCTCCAGGGGCCGCAGAGCCGCACCTCCGAGCTCGGCCGCCTGGCGCGCATCGGCGCCGACTTCATCCGCGGCTTCCGCGGCCTGCACTTCGTGGGGCCGTGCGTCACCGTCTTCGGCTCGGCGCGGTTCCACGAGGACCACCGGTACTACGCCATGGCGCGGGAGATGGGACAGCGGCTCGGCCGCGCCGGCTTCACCGTCCTGACGGGCGGCGGGCCGGGCATCATGGAGGCGGCCAACCGCGGGGCCCGCGACGTGCGGGCGCCGTCCATCGGCTGCAACATCGTCCTGCCGCAGGAGCAGAAGCCCAACCCCTACCTCGACCGCTGGCTGGAGTTCCGCTACTTCTTCGTCCGCAAGGTGATGCTGGTCAAGTACTCCTACGCCTTCGTGGTGCTGCCCGGCGGGTTCGGCACCATGGACGAGATCTTCGAGTGCGCGACCCTGATCCAGACCGGCAAGATCAAGAACTTCCCGCTGGTCCTGATGGGCACCGACTACTGGCAGCCGCTGCACGACTTCGTGTGCCATCGCATGGTCGAAGAGAAGACGATCCTGCCCGCGGACTGCGAGAGGATCCTGTTCACCGATTCCGTGGACGAGGCGATGGATCGCATCCTGACGGCCGCCACCAAGGAGTTCGGGCTGGTCTGGCAGGCGGCTCCGCCCCGCTCGCCTCGCTGGTACTTCGGCGAGGATCGATTGCAAAAAACGGACCCTGGACCCTCACCCCCGGCCCCTCTCCCGGCTCCTCCCTCCCCGCCCAGCGGGAGAGGGGAGAAAGAGCGCGCCTCGGGTAGGGGCGGGTCTGGACGGTAGGGCTGGGGGCTCGACCCGCCCTGCCGCCCTACAGCATCACGCTCGCCAGATTCGCCAGGGCCGACCGCTCGCCCTTCTCCAGGTTGACGTGGGCGTAGAGCGGGTTGCCCCGCACGCGGTCGATCAGGTAGGAGAGGCCGTTGCTGTGGGCGTCCAGGTAGGGGGTGTCGATCTGGAAGATGTCGCCCGTCAGGATGATCTTGGTGCGCTCGCCGGCCCGGGTGATGATCGTCTTGACCTCGTGCGGCGTCAGGTTCTGCGCCTCGTCGACGATGAAGATGACGTTCGAGAGGCTGCGCCCGCGGATGTAGGCCAGGGGCACGATGTGGAGCTTTTCGGTCTCCACCAGCTCGTCGACCTTCTTGTACTCGCGCTCCTTCTCGTCGAACTGGTTCTTGATGATCCCCAGGTTGTCCCACAGCGGCTGCATGAAGGGGTTGATCTTGGAGTGGATGTCGCCCGGCAGGAAGCCGATGTCGCGGTTCGACAGCGGCACGATGGGCCGGGCGAGGTAGATCTGCCGGAAGTGGCGCCGCTGCTCCAGGGCGCCGGCCAGGGCGAGCAGGGTCTTGCCCGTGCCCGCCGCGCCCGAAAGGGTGACCAGCGGCACGTCCGGGTTGAGCACGGCATGGAGGGCGAAGGTCTGCTCGGCGTTGCGCGGCGAGATGCCGTAGGCGATGGGTTTGTGGACCCGCTCGATGCGGTCCGCGCGCGCATTGAAGTAGGCGAGGGCCGACTTCGAGCCGCTGCGCAGGATGTAGTACTGGTTGCAGGGGGGGCGCCCGTCGAGCACGGCCTCGACCGGCAGCCACTCCTCCTGGTAGAGGCGGTCGATGGTGGAGCCCTCCGGCACCTCGACCTCGTTCTTGCCCTTGGGCAGGTGGTCGAGGTCCTTGATCTTGACCGTCTCGTAGTCCTCGGCGGCGAGGTTGAGCGCCCGGGCTTTGAGGCGCAGGTTCACGTCCTTGCTGACCAGGATGATCCGCCGCTCGGGCTCCGCCTTCACCAGCCCCAGGGCGGCGTTGAGGATGCGGTGGTCCGCCTTGCGGGAGCCGAAGACCTCGCCGGCGTCCACGAAGACGCCGCGCTCTTCGGTGATGACCCGGAACTTGCCGCGGGCCGGCCCGTCGA
Source organism: Thermoanaerobaculia bacterium (assembly GCA_036399915.1). Lineage (GTDB taxonomy): Bacteria > Acidobacteriota > Thermoanaerobaculia > Multivoradales > UBA5704 > DATARR01. The sequence goes on along the minus strand of DASWME010000053.1, from coordinate 400 downwards.
GGGGGATCCACTCGTGGAGCATGTTGTGGTGCGACAGCTTGTCGAGCTGGCGGATGAACTCGCGGGCCTGCAGGTTGAGCACCGAGTTGCCCTTCTTGAACTGGTCGAGCTCCTCCAGCACGGTGATCGGGATCGCGACGTCGTGCTCCTCGAAGTTCTGGAGGGCGTTGAAGTCGTAGAGGATGACCGAGGTGTCGAGGACGAAGATCTTTCTCTGCGCGTCGGGCATGGGGGCTGGCTGACTCGGTGGAGTTCCTTTCCTTTGGACTGACGACAGGCTAGCTCAGGCGGCGGGTGGGGGGCAAGGCGGGGGGACGGCCGGGTTTGAATTAAGATCTCCCGGCTCCGAATCGGCCATGCCTCCCTCCTCACCCCCGCCCCCCACCCACCTCTCCGCGCG
>DASWME010000052.1:0-12127 GCA_036399915.1 Thermoanaerobaculia bacterium | reverse complement strand
GACGCGGTAGGCGTCCTGGAGCTGGCCCAGGTCGCGGGCCAGCGCCGCCGGGTGGCAGGAGACGTAGGTCACCCGCGCCGGCCGCCGGGTCCTCAGCGCCCTGCGGACCTCGCGCGAGAGACCGCCGCGCGGCGGGTCCACCACCACCCGGTCCACCCCCTGCGGCAGCTCGCCTAGCCAGCTCTCCACCACCCGGTTCACCACCTCGGCATTGGCGACCCGGTTGCGGCGGACGTTCAGCCGGGCGTAGCGCGCCCCGATCTGGTCGGACTCGACGGTGGTCACTCGCCCGTAGCGGCGAGCGAGCGGCAGGCTGAAGAGCCCCACCCCGGCGTAGAGGTCCACGGCGGTCTCCCCCTCCCACGGCCCGACCGTGGTCTCCACCAGCCGCGGCAGCAGGCCGCGGTGAGACTGGAAGAAGGTGCGGGCGTCGTAGGCGTAGGTGAACTCGCCCACCCGGGTCGAGACCTCGCCGTGGGGCAGGCCCGGCACCACGGGCGCCACGGTGACCGCTCCGCCGTCCCCCGCCGCCAGGTCCAGCCGGCGCGGCGAGCCCGGGTCCAGGTGCTGCGGCAGCTCGGCCAGCAGCTCCTCCAGCTCGGGCACGAGCAGGGGGCAGCGCGAGAGGGGGATCACGTCGTTGGTGCCGCGGGCGTAGTAGCCCACCCGCACCCCTCGGGTCACCGGATCGACCTCGGTGTGGATCTGGGTACGGAGCCGGTACCCCCAGGGCTCTCCCGCGATCACCGGCGAGCCCGCGGGGACCGGCACCTTGCCGAGCCGCTCCAGCGTCTCCCGCACCGCCTCGGCCTTGAGCCGCGGCTGCACGCGGTCGTCCAGGTGCTGCAGGTCGCAGATGCTGGAGCGGGAGAGCTCCGGCACGGGATCGGGCCGGCGGGCCGGCCCCGGCGCCAGGACCTCGACGATCTCCGCCCGCCCGTAGTCGGGACGCCGCTCCACGATGCGCACCCGCAGCAGGTCCCCCGGCGCCGAGCGCGGCACGAAGACCGGCACGTCCATGACGCGGGCGAGCCCCTCGCCGCCGGCCACGAGCTTCTCGATCCGCACCACCGCCTCCTCGAAATCGATCAGGCGGGCCCCCGGCGGCGGCGTGGGCACCTTTCCCTCGAGGACCTGCTTGGCGTACTCGAAGGCCTCGGCCTGGCGCCGGCGCGCCCGCAGCTCCTCCGGCGTGGGCTCCTCGGTCCGGCGCCTGGGGGGCCGGCGGTCCTCCGGGCCACGGTCTTCGAAGTGGCGCCGAGGCGGACGGCGCTCCTGGGGCCCGCGGCCCGCCGGCCCGCGCTCCCGCCGGCCACCCCGCCCCTTTCCGGGCCCCCCCGGGCCGCGCCCAGGGCCCGGTCCCCGTCCGCTCTGCCTTCCCCTCATCCGGCCTTTCCCTCCACGAGAATGTGGATGCGGTCCGCCAGCTCGGGCACCCGCCGCTCGACCTCGGCGCGGAGATCCTCCACGCGGAAGCGGCGCGAGAGGTGGTGCAAGACCAGGGCCTCGTTGCGGAACTCGCCCGCCCACCGCGCGATGTCCCCCAGGTGAAGATGCTTGAAGCGCTCCCCCTTGTCACGGTGCGCCTCGCCGAGGAAGGTGCACTCCACCATCAGCACCCGCGCCTGGAAGACCCGCGGCTCCCGCTCGAAGACCTCCGGCCCCGTGTCGCCGCAGTAGGAGAGCCAGAGGTCCTCCACCACCTCGGAGGTCTCCACTCCCCTCTCCCGCAGGGCGATCAGCTCGGCGCGGGGCAGCCCGGCGAACGCCTGCGCCAGCCGCCGCCGACCGCGCCAGAGGTGGAACCCCAGGCTCGGCACCACGTGATCGGTGGCGAAGGCTTCCATGGTCAGCCCCCTGCCCACCTCGACGCGGTCCGCCGGCGCGAGCGGCACCAGATCGTACCGGTAGCGCGCCCTCTCCAGGCCCTCGGCCGCAGCCACGAACGCGCGCAGCGGCTCCGCGATCTCGGCCGGGCAGAAGACCCGGGTGTGGACGTGCTGGTGGAGCGAGCGCTGGGAGAGCACGAAAGGCAGCCCAAGGGCATGGTCGAGATGGCCGTGGGTGAGGAAGACGTCCTGCGCGCCGGCGAGCTGGAGCGCTCCCCGCCCCACGTCGAGGGCCAGGCCTGGCGGGTGGACGCGGAACCAGTTGTCGTCCCCGGCGCGGGACCACCCCTCGATGCGGAAGTCACCGAAGCGCAGCTCGACGGGTCGCATGGTGAGGAGCAGGCCCGCCGCCCGGCCCGCCGGGCGGCGAAAGGATGAGACTCAGATCTCCCGGTACAGCCAGCGGCTGAGGGCGCTGCCACGGCTGTGCACGCTGTCCCAGTCCGGCTCGATGAGCCAGAGCGCCGCCGACACCGAGGAGAGCAGCGAGTTGCCGTCCTGGGGCGTGAAGCAGAAGCCGTAGACCTCGCGCTTGCGCCGCACGGACAGGGTCGGCATCACCATCACGGTCTGCGACAGGATGCGGCCGTAGTAGCCGTGGTCGCGGCCGAAGCTGAAGATCAGGTTGGCATAGCGCTTGTCGGTGGTGGCCACCAGGGGATTTTCCCGCAGGCGCTGCTTCACCTCGTCCAAGGTGATGTCGCGATTGAGCTCCAGGTTGAACCAGATCGAGTGCATGTACTGGGTGTTGAGCTTGACCGCGCTCGAGAACAGGTTGAGGTCCAGGTCCATCGTCTCGAAGACGTGATGGGCGTCGCGGGCATGGTGGGTGCCGAAGTCGGGGTCGTCGTGCTTGCCCACGTTGGGCGCCGGCACATAGCTGTTGGACTGCGAGACATCGTTCGCACGCCGCATGCAGACGAAGGTGCCCTTCTCCAGGCAGTACTCGCCGCCGCCGTCGTGGCAGATCGTCTTGATCAGGGTCGAGATGTTGTGGGTGTTGCACGAGACGATCTGGAGGAACCGGTCCTCGCCCGGCACCAGCACCTCCTCGTTGATGCCGCGGGCGTACGGCTTGCCGAAGCCGAACTCGCTCCCCTGGGCCAGGAACCCTTTGGGGCCGGAGAGGTTCTCGTAGTACCTCTCCTTGTTCTCGTTGCCGGCCGGCGTGCAGTCGACGACCACGGTGGCCCGCTCCAGGGCCTCCCGGGACTCGAAGCTCACCTCGTGACCCAGCTTCTCGAACTCCGAGCGGACGTCCTCGTCCACCGCCAATTTGGCGCCACGCCGGATCAGGTGGTTGAGCTTGGCGCGGTCGGACGCGAGCGGTGTCCGCTTGTGGAAGGTGACTTCATCGATTCCCATCCTCTCCCGGAAGTCGGTGAAGAGACCGAGCAGGGGCTCACCGATCGTGCCCGTGCCCACGACGTGGACGATCTTTTTCATGTTTCCCTCTCAAAACGGTTGGCGGACGAGGCGAAAGAGCTTCCACCGGCGACAGCGCGGGGGAGATTAGCACAGGGCGTGCCGCGGCCGATTCCGGAAAAGAGGGGAGAAGGACTTGAAGAGTTCCGGGGGAGTTATTGTAAAGTCTCTATGTGAGCGCGCCGTACCCCACCTCACTCTTCCGGCTTCCCGTCCCCCCATTCCCCATGCCGGCCGCCACCGCGCCATTCCGGGTCGCGGCGGGCGAAGACGTCCATCTCCCGCGGCACTTCCACGAGGGTCCGGGTGACGTTGGGGGCGCAGAGGCCGTTCTCGCACTCGTAGGTGTAGACGTTCCACTCCTCGCGCCGGCTGAAGCTCATAAGGGTCTGGTAGGTGTTGCAGTTACCGCATTTGATTGAGATGTTCCGGATGTTGATCTCTTCCGCCATGGCGACCTCCTCGGCAGCATCTTCCCACGGTGGCTCGGCTCTTGCACCATTCGGCCTCGCCATGAGAGTAGTACCACGCTTCCGCGCCTTCGGCCTGCTCCTGCCTCTGCTGGCAGGGCTGCTGACGGCGCAGCCGGCCCCCGCGAAGGCCCAGGAACCGCCGACCTCCACGTTCTCGGACGAGGTGTCGGTGGGCCTGGTGCTCGTGCCCGTGGTGGTGCGCTCCGGCGACGGGTATGCGAAGAACCTGGACCCGGAGGACTTCCGCCTCAAGGTGGAAGGCAAGCCGGTCAGGATCGAGAGCTTCGAGCGCCGGTCGGACGCGCCCGCCAGCGTCGTGCTGCTGCAGGACCTCTCGGGCAGCATGGCGACCTTGGGCAAGCTCGCGACGAGCCGCGACGTGGCGCGCTTCTTCTTCGAGAAGGCGCTCCCCGGCGACGAGTTCGCCATCGCCACCTTCGCCGGCGAGCAGCTCCAGGTCGAGGTGCCTTTCACCTCCAACCTGGCGGTGCTGCGCGAGTCGGTCGACCGCTGGGAAGCCTACGGCACCACGGCGCTGCACGACGCGGTGTCCCGCATGCCGCAGATCTCGCTCGAAGGGCGCAACCCGAAGCGCTTCGCCCTGCTGATCACCGACGGCGTGGACAACGCCAGCCGCATCACGCCGGAGCAGGCGCGGGCGATCGTGCAGGAAGCCCAGCTCCCCACCTACGTGCTGGGGATGGGCTCCGGCAATCCCTACGAGCTCTCCACCGAGGGCAAGAAGATCTATCGTTACGCGGACGTGCTGAGCCTGCTCGCGGCGGTGACCGGCGGCCGCTACTATCCGATCTCCAGCGCCGAGGATCTCCAGGAAGCCTTGACGGCGATCCTCGACGACGTCCGGCATCAGTACGTCCTGGGGTTCTCGACCGGCGACGGGGCCGTGCGGTTCCGCAAGCTGCAGGTCGACATCAAAGACAAGGCAAAGGACCGCCGCACCATCGTGTTCCGGCGTGGCTACAAGGGAACGCCGCCAGCGTGACCCCGCGCGGGCGGCTCCATCTGACCCGGGGCCCACTTCCCTGCCGGAGGAGCGGCCCCTCACAGTCCAAGGGAGGACCTGACATGAGAACAAGACTGTGGATCGTGGCTGTCTTGCTGGCCGTTGCCCTCATCGGCACGACCGGCTGCGCGACCAAGAAATACGTCAAACAGGAGACCGGCGCGGTCGGCACCCGGGTGGACCAGGTCCAGGGCCAGGTCGAGGAAGCCCAGACCCGCCTGAACAAGCATGAGGTGCAGATCGGCGAAGCCTCCAAGACCGCCCAGGATGCGTTGCGCCGGGCCCAGGAGGCGGGCAAGCTCGCCGAAGGCAAGTTCCTCTACGAGACCGTGCTCACCGATGAGAAGGTGAAGTTCGGCTTCGATACCGCCGACCTCTCGCCCGAGGCCCAGGCGGCCCTCGACGAGTTCGCCTCCCAGCTCAAGAACGAGAATAAGAACGTCTATATCGAGATCCAGGGCCACACCGACAACGTGGGCTCGGAGAAGTACAACGAGGAGCTGGGGCTGCTGCGGGCCGAGGCCGTGCGCCGCTACCTGAACCAGAAGCACGGCTTCCCGCTGCACCGCATCAACGTCATCTCCTACGGCGAGAGCGCCGCGGTCGCGGACAACAGCAACCGCCAGGGCCGCGCCCAGAACCGCCGCGTCGCGCTGGTAGTGCTGCAGTAAGCCCTCCGGCCAAGGCTGGTTGTAGGGGTGCAGCATGCTGCGCCCCTGCACAGGCCTCTCCCTACGGCTTCCCAGGGTGCTCCAGCAGCGCCAGGGTCTTTCTGCGCTCCCGGGCCTATGACTGCGCCTTCTTGATGACCTCTCGCAGGGTGTCGCCGTCGGCGATGCCGGACTGGAAATAGGCGATGCGGCCCTGCTTGTCCACCACCAGCAGAGTGGGCAGGGCGTAGACGCCGAGGCTGCTGGCGACCGAGTCCTTGGGATCGAGCAGCACGGGATAGGGGAACGGCTTCTTCTGGAGGAACTTCTTCACCGTCTCCGGCTCCTCGCCCACGTTGGCGGCCAGGAACTGGACGCCGCGGCCCTTGAAGTCGCGATAGATGGGCTCGAGGATCTGCGCCTGGAGATGGCAGGGCCCGCACCAGGTGGCCCAGAAGTCGACCACCACCACCTGGCCCGGGAAGTCCTTGGGACCCAGGGTGCGGCCGTCGACCGTCTGCAGCCGGAAATCGGCCTTCTTGCCCGCCGGACCGTTGCCGGCGGTCGCGCCGTCGTTGCAGCCGAAAAGCAGGAAGGCGCCGAACGCGGCGGCCGCCAGCACGGAGCGCCGGGAGCGGAGCGGGCGGAAGGAGTTCGTCATCGTCATGGCCTCGCGAGCATAAAGGATGGGGGCTGGCCCGGGAAGCCGGGCGTCCACCGGCGGAAACAAGAAAAGGGGACCGGGAAATCCCTGGGGGTGCGTCGAGCCCTCGCGAGGGGCGATTGCGCCCTCGCGGGGGCGGTCGCGCCCTGGCGAGGGGCGGTCGCGCCCTCGCCGGGGCTGAACGCGCCCTCGCCGGGGCCCGTTGCGCCCTCGCGGGGGCCGCTCTGCCCTCGCGAGGGCCCGACGCGCCCCCGCGGGGGCCGGTCCGAAATTCGCGAGGGCCCGTCCGAAATTCGCGGGGGCCGGTCCGCCCCCGGCGAGGGCCGGACCGGAGCCCGCGCGACGCGCTCCAGAATTCGTGGGGGATGAGTCGGATTCGCGAAGGCTGAGCCGGCCCTCGCGCGGGCGAAACGAGCCTCACCCGAGCCCGAGATCCCGCAGGGATTTCGCGGCCAGCATCTGGAGGAGGAGCGTACGCATCCCCTCGGCCTTACCCTCCTGACGGCCTTCCGGGGCGGGACTTCTCTAGCTACACCCGCTCGTCGACCCGCAGTTCAGGCACTTGTAGCAGCTCCCATTCCTCACCATAATGGCCCCGCAGTCGTGGCAGGGCGGGGCATCCTGCTGGTAGAGGAAGGTGGACCGGGTGGTCGCCGTCATCTCGACGCTCACGGCCTGGGCCACGGTCTCGAGACGGCCGCCGCCGAGCAGCGGCATCGCCCCCGGCAGATCCGTGCCCGCGAGGTCTTCCCGCAGCACCACCCCGGCCGCGATCTTGTCCTCGCGCGAGAGGAACTTCGAGGCCAGCCAGCGGAAGATGTAGTCCGTGATCGACTTGGCGATCGGGATCTCCGGGTTCTTGGTGAAGCCCGAGGGCTCGAAGCGGGTGTGGCTGAACTTGTCCACCAGGGTCTGGAGCGGCACCCCGTACTGGAGCGCAATCGAGAGCGCGATCGCGAAGGAGTCCATAAGGCCGGAGATGGTCGACCCCTGCTTGGCCATCGCCAGGAAGATCTCGCCCGGCTGGCCGTCCTCGTAGAGTCCCACCGTGATGTAGCCCTCGTGCTCGTTGACCGAGAACTTGTGCGTAATGGCATGCCGCTCGTCGGGGAGCTTGCGGCGCACGGCCCGCCGCTCCTGGATGGGCACCACCGCCTGGACCGGCTCGTCCTTCTTGGTGGAGAGCGGCTGGCTGCGCTTGCAGTTGTCGCGATAGATGGCGACCGCCTTGAGGCCCATCTGCCACCCCTCGACGTAGGCCTGCAGGATGTCCTCGGAGGTGGACTCCTCGGGCATGTTGATCGTCTTGCTGATGGCGCCCGAGATGAACGGCTGCACGGCGGCCAGCATCTTCAGGTGGCCCATGTAGTGGATGGAGCGCGAGCCCTTGGCCGGCTTGAAGGCACAGTCGAAGACCGGCAGGTGCTCCTGCTTCAGATGAGGAGCCCCTTCGATGGTGTCGTTCTCGTCGATGTACTCGACGATGGCACGGACCTCGTCCTTTTCATAGCCGAGCCGCTTGAGGGCGATGGGCACGGTGTTGTTGACGATCTTGATCATGCCGCCGCCGACGAGCTTCTTGTACTTGACGAGGGCGATGTCGGGCTCGACGCCGGTGGTGTCGCAATCCATCATGAAGGCGATGGTGCCGGTCGGAGCGAGCACGGAGATCTGGCTGTTGCGCAGGCCGTGCTCATCGCCCAAGAGCACGACCTCGTCCCAGGAGCGCTTGGCGGCCTGGAGCAGGTCGAGCGGCACGTGGGCGGGGTCGATCCGCTTCACGGCGTCGCGGTGCTTGCGCATCACGCGCAGCATGGGCTCGCGGTTGGTCCCGAACTCCGCGAACGGTCCCATGGCGTCGGCGAGGCGCGCCGACTGGGCGTAGGAGGCGCCGGACATCAGGGCGGTGATGGCCGCCGCGTAGTCGCGGCCGGCGTCGGAGTCGTAGGGCACGCCGCGGGCCATGAGCAGGGCGCCCAGGTTGGCGTAGCCGATCCCCAGCGGCCGGAACTTGTGGGAGTTCTCCTCGATCCTGGGCGTCGGGTAGCTCGCGTTGCCGACGATGATCTCCATGCCCGAGATCACCACCTCGCAGGCGTGCTTGAAGCTCTCGGCGTCGAAGCCCGACTCGGCGTCGTAGAAGCGCATCAGGTTGAGCGACGCCAGGTTGCAGGCCGTGTCGTCGAGGAACATGTACTCGCTGCACGGATTGCTGGCATAGATGCGGTCGGTGTTGGCGCAGGTGTGCCAGTCGTTGATGGTGGTGTCGTACTGCATGCCGGGGTCGCCGCACACCCAGGCGGCGTCGGAGATCATCTTCATCAGGTCGCGCGCCTGGTAGGTGCCCATGGACTCGCCGGTGGTGCGGGCGCGGGTTACCCACTCGCCGCCGTCGAGCACGGCCTGCATGAAGCCGTCGGTCACCCGCACGGAGTGGTTGGCGTTCTGGTAGGCGATGGAGTCGTAGGCGCCGCCCTGGACGTTGAAGCCCCCCTCGTAGCCCGCGTCGATCAGGGTCCAGGCCTTGCGCTCCTCGACCTCCTTGCAGCGGATGAAGTCCACGATGTCCGGATGGTCGATGTCGAGGATGACCATCTTGGCCGCCCGGCGGGTCTTGCCGCCGCTCTTGATGACGCCGGCGAAGGCGTCGAACCCCTTCATAAAGGAGACCGGGCCCGAGGCGGTGCCGCCGCCGGCCAGGGGCTCGCGCGAGGAGCGGAGCTTGGAGAGGTTGCTGCCCGTGCCCGAGCCGTACTTGAAGAGCATGCCCTCGGTCTTGGCCAGGGTGAGGATGGAGTCCATGGTGTCCGCGACCGCGTTGATGAAGCAGGCCGAGCACTGGGGCTTCTCCTCGATGCCGACGTTGAACCAGACCGGCGAGTTGAAGCAGGCGTGCTGGTAGAGGAGGATGTGCTTGAGCTCGGCGTGGAACGTCAGGGCGTCCGTCTCGCCGGCGAAGTAGCCGCCCCGGCGGCCCCAGGCCGTGAGGGTGTCCACCACCCGGCCGATGAGCTGCTTGACGCTGCGCTCCCGGTCGGGCGTGCCGAGCTGGCCCCGGAAGTACTTGGAGACCACCACGTTGGTCGCCGTCTGCGACCAGAACTTGGGCATCTCCACGCCCTTCTGCTCGAAGACCTTCTCCCCCCGCTCGTTGGTGATGACGGCGTCGCGCAGCTCCCATTCGACGGTGTCGAACGGATCCACCCCGGGCGTCGTGTAGTAGCGCTGGAAGAGGAGGCCCCGCGCCGGGGGCCCCGAGGGAACTTCTTTCTTCGGAGTCTCCATGCTCGCCCTCGGGGCCCGATTGCGCGTCGCTCTGCTCATCGCCTCGTCGGAATGCAGGGTGGATTGGGGCTCCATGGCTCTCCTCTCCTTGATGAAGTTCGCTCTCGTTGCACGCGGGACGGCGCGACAGGGCCGCGCCCCGTCCCGCGACGGACCCACTACGGCGTTGTTCGATCGACTCCTGAAAGAGGACTGCGGATCGGGGCTGGCGGGCCGTCCCTTCGGACCGAAGTCCACGGCCCCGCCTGGCCTGCATAGGATTGAGATCTCTCGTCCATTGGTGAAGTCAGGGAAGCAACGCCCTCAACGCTACGCCTGCCCGGGGCGGGTGTCAAGGGGGAAACCACAAGATGTTGTGGGTTGTCACAGACTCCGCCCCAATCACTGGGGAGACAACCGGGGAACCTTTTACAATCCGCATCTTCTGCGCAGCATTTCCACAGCCGGAATTACCGGGCTGCGGAAGGAGTTGCGGAATTCAGCGTGCAAGGCGGAAAGACGGCGGGGTGCGGCGAGCTTTTGACGCGGCGCGGCGCGGCCAGGGCTCACGGTTTGGCCGGAGCCGCCGCCTTCACGTCGAGCTTCGACCACCCCATCCCGTCCGGCTCCTTGCCGGCGGTGAGGGAGCCCACCCGTTTCCATTCGATCAGGTCGACGATGGAGATGGCGTCGGCGTTGGCGTGGGCCACGAAGGCGCGCTTGCCGTCCGGCTCGATGAGGACGCCGACGGGGACCGAGCTGTCACCGAATTGGGTCATCAGCCGGCCCGCCCGGTCCGCGGCAGCCTGGACGGGGAGGGGCACGCGGCGCTCGAGCTTGCGTTCGGCCGCGCTCAGCACCGCGAGGTCGCCCGACCTGGCGGCGGAGACCAGGACGCGCTTGCCGTCCGGGGTGACCTTGGCGCGGATCGGGAAGGCGGGGACCGGGATCGTGGCGAGCACCTCCAGGGTCTTCGCGTCCACCACGACGACCGTATCCCCCTCGCGGTTGGTCACCCAGACCTGCCGGCCGTCCGGGGTGACGTCGATCCCCTCGGTGCCGGCGCCGGTCTTGACGTTGCCCAGCGGCTTGCCCTCCTTGAGGTCGAGGGCGGTCAGGGTCCCCGAGCCGATGTTGGCCACGAAGGCCCGGGAACGGTCGGGCGCCACGGCCACCATGTGGGAGACCTCCTGGCCGGTGGGGAGCTCGCGCACCACCTTGCCGTCGTCCACGTCCACCTCGATCACCGCCTTGCTGGCCTCGGAGGTGACCAGCGCCCGCCGGTCGTCGAGGAAGGCCATACCGTGGGGGCGCTTGTAGGCGCCGAGGTCGATCGACTTCACCACCCGGGCGCCGGGTACGTCGATCAGGGTCAGGGTGGAGCCCGGCTGCGGGCCCGTGCCGTAGTTGGCGACGAGGGCCAGCCGGCCGCTCGGCGAGACCGCCACCTCGTGGGGGCCTGTGCCCACCGGCAGGGTCGCCGCCACTTTGCCCGAGCCGAGGTCCACCAGCGAGACGGTCGCCTCCGACTTGTTGGCCACGAGCAGCGTGGCGGCCTGGAGGGGGCCGGTAACGAGAAAGGAAGCCAGGGCGAGACGGGCTTTGCTGAGAATGGATTCGCGGAGCACGGTGATCTCCTCTTTGCGAAGGCAGCCTACAACAGACCTATGGCACAGGAGCAGGGATTCAGGTATGCTATGATGAGTCGTTCCGAACAAAAAGGGGCACGCTGACCGGCCCGTAGGCCGTTCAGATAGCGATCTTCTGGATCCTGAGGGATTGACATGAATGGTGAGACTCGGTTTCGCAACGTCCTGGCGCTCGCGGCAGGGGGGTTGCTCCTGGCGGCCGGCGCGGCCCATGGCGTCGTGACCGGCCAGTGCGTGCAGGCTCGCGGCGGCAATAGCTGCACGGCCGGCGACGTGACGTTCATCCTCGTCGGCCTGGGCAATCAGACCGACGGCTGTGTGAAACCCGGCGATACCCTGACCCTCTACCTCGGCGGGCAGTTGCAGAACACCGCGGCGGGCACGCGCTACGACATCGGCATGTACATCTACAACGTCCTGGGCACGGAGACCGCGCCTCAGGTCAGCCAGGGCTATGCCTACAACGGCTCGAGTTGCGCGCGCGAGACCCTCAAGCCGGTCGGCATCCTCAACGATACGCGCTGCACCTTCGACTCTCCGGCGGGCTCGCTGAATCTATCGGGCGGCAACGGGCCATTCTTCAATGCCGACGGCGACAGCTGCGGCGATCTGCTGAAAGTGCAGACGAGCACCACCTGCGACAGCAACGGGAACGGCATCTGGGACGACTCCTTCATGATCTTCCCCGACCCCATCACGGTGAAATGCAGCGACGGTACGAACGGCGCGGCCGACGGCTTCGTCGACATCCCCACTTGTGCCACTTGGGGGCAGAACTCCGACGAAGTCGGCACTGGTGGAACGTGCAGCAGCGAGACCGACGTCAAGCCCGGCACGCCCTCCAAGTGCAACTGCGGCAACATCAACTCCACAGTGCCGTCTCCCAACCTGTCGTTGTCATGCAGTTGCTCGCCGACCACGGTGCGCACGGGCTTCTCGAACGGGGCCTCGACCGCCTGCACGGTGACGTTCACCAACAACGTCGCCTGCACGCCCAACCTGAGCACGGCCGAGCGCTTCCGCTGCGGCGCGGCGAGCTTCGTGCAGTTCGACACGGTCGCCGACACGCCGAACGGCTCCTACATCTTC
>DASWME010000051.1:0-2009 GCA_036399915.1 Thermoanaerobaculia bacterium | reverse complement strand
CTGACCGCAGGCGGGCAGGCGCCGCTCCCGGAGCTGCCGATCCAATACGCCGACTACGCGACTTGGCAGCGGAGCTGGCTGGATGGCCCAGCGCTCGCGGCGGACCTGGCGCATTGGACGGCGCGGCTGGGCTCCCTACCGATCGTGGAACTGCCCCTCGACCGTCCGCGACCGGCGGTCGAGACGTTCCGCGGCGAACGCCGGCCCCTGGCGCTTCCGCCGGAGCTGAGCGCCCGCCTCGCCGGGCTCGCTCGCGGCCGGGGCGCCACGCTCTTCATGACCCTCCTCGCCGCCCTCGGTGCGCTGCTCAGCCGTCTCACCGGCCAGAAGGACCTGCCCGTGGGTACGCCCATTGCGGGGCGCACCCACCCCGAAGTCGAAGGGCTGATCGGGCTGTTCGTCAACACGCTGGTGCTGCGCGTCGACGCCTCGGGAGACCCCTCCTTCACCGCGCTGATCGAGCGGGTACGCGAGACCGCCCTCGACGCCTACGCCCATCAGGAGCTGCCGTTCGAGAAGCTGGTAGAGGCGCTGCAGCCGCAGCGGAGCCTCGGGCATTCTCCCTTGTTCCAGCTCCTCTTTATCCTGCAGAACGCCCCGGCAGCGGCGGTCGAGATCCCCGACCTCGCCTTCCGCCCTCTGGACGACGTCTACCATGGGGTGGCGCGGTTCGACCTCACCTTGTCGATGACCGAGACCGGCAATGGCCTCGTCGGCTATCTAGAGCTCAAGGCGGAACTGATAGATGGCGCGACCGCCGGGCGTTGGCTCGGGCACTTCTCCCATCTGCTGGCGGCCGTGGCCGACACCCCGGAGCGGAGGCTCTCCGAGCTCCCCCTGCTTTCCGCGAGCCAGCGGAGCCAGATCCTCGTAGCGTGGAATGACACCGCCGCGGAGGTCCCTATGGCCTGCGCCCATCAGCTCATCGCGGCGCGTGCGGCGCACTCCTCCGAGAACCTGGCCGTAGTCTTCGAGGAGGAGAGTCTCACCCGCGCGGAGCTCGAGGAGCGCGCGGCCCGGCTGGCCGGCCGCCTGCGCAGTCTCGGCGTCGGCCCCGAGTCCCTGGTCGGCGTCGCCCTCGAACGCTCCCTCGACCTGCTGGTAGCGACCCTCGGCGTCTGGAAGGCCGGAGGCGCCTACCTGCCCTTGGACCCCAGCTACCCGGCCGAGCGGATCGGCTTCATGCTGGCCGACAGCGGCGTGCGGGTGGTGCTCACCCACGAGCGGCTGGCGGCCACGCTGCCCGAACACGGTGCCCGCGTCCTCTGCCTCGACCGCGAGGCCGACCTCGCCACCGAGCCCTTGCACGACGGCGGTGCTGGCCCGGACAACCTGGCGTACGTGATCTACACTTCGGGCTCCACGGGCACCCCTAAGGGGGTCCAGATCCCCCACCGCGCCCTTGCCAACTTCCTGCTCTCCATGCTGCGCCAGCCGGGCCTGGCGGCGGATGACTCCCTTCTGGCCGTCACCTCGCTGTCGTTCGATATCGCGGCGCTGGAGCTCTACCTGCCGTTTCTGGCCGGCGCTCGCCTGGAGATCGTGCCGGGCGAGACGGTGCGAGACGGCCGGCGCCTGCTGGAGCGCGTCCGCGCCTCGGGCGCCACCGTGATGCAGGCCACCCCCTCCACCTGGCGCCTCCTCCTCGAAGCTGGTTGGGAAGAGGGGCGGGGGCCGCTGCGCATCCTCTCCGGGGGCGAGGCGCTCGTAGGCGACCTGGCGGCGAGCCTGCGGCGGCGCGGCAGCGAGCTGTGGAACCTTTACGGCCCCACCGAGACCACGGTCTGGTCGGCTGTCCACCGGGTGGACCGCGACCACGCCGGGTCGGTCCCCTTAGGCCGGCCGGTGGACGGCACGCAGATCTACGTCGTCGACGGCACGATGCAGCCGGCGCTTCCAGGGGTGACGGGAGAGGTCTGGATCGGCGGCTCCGGCCTAGCGCGCGGGTACCTCGGCCGGCCAGAGCTGACCGCCGAGCGGTTCGTGCCCCACCCATTCTCCTCCCGGCC
>DASWME010000050.1:0-8759 GCA_036399915.1 Thermoanaerobaculia bacterium | reverse complement strand
GGCGGTCGAACTGCGCAGCCAGGTTTCCAGTTGTTCCCGATCGCCACGACGCAACTTGATCCGCTCTGTCGGTCTCGCCATACTCGAAGTAGATCATATGTCGCGCCCAAAAGCGAACGAATTAACCGGACGGGACACTAGGGGGTGCTATACTGTTTCTGGCTGATTCGAGCGGGAGCATCTATGCCGTGGACCCTACGTCGGGCAATCCCTTGTGGACGGCTCCGGTCCAAGTTGGTTCTGGTGGAAACGTAAGCACTCCGTTTCTCGGAGCCGGATATGTCGAAAACGTCGGGCAGGTCACCGTGTTGTATGTGCTCGACCAACACTCGATCTATGCAATCCCGTTGAACACGACAGTGACAAATGCTGTGACCAATCCACCGACCGTGAGCACAGTTTACACTTCGGACACGGAACTGAGCCTACAACCGCCGGTCTATTTCAGCAAGACCCAGTACATGGTCGTCGGTACGTCGCAAGGGTTGTCGGGGCTTCAGGTCAATCTGACCGGCACCGCACCCTGGACAAAGCAGTGGGATTGCAATCTGGGTGGTTTTGTTACGCCGCCGTCGCTGGCCATGGGCAAAGTGTTCGTTGGCACACCAGCTATGACGATGGCCGTTGTGGATGTAGCCACGGGTACTTCGATTCAGTCGAACAACCTGGGAGCCAACATCGAGAACCTGATTGCGGTGGATCAGAACAATGCGGCGTACGTGCCGACCGATTCGGGGCAGCTCTTCGTGCTGGACGGCACCGATCCGACAAGCACACTGTGGTCGGTCAATCCTGGTAACTCCACTGCGGCATTGACAACGCCCGTCCAGATTGCGGATGGCATGGCGTACGTGGGCTGCAATGACGGCAAACTCTACGCGTATGAAATCCAATCGCAGGGAGCTTCGGCGCTCACGGCGATCGCTGGTAGTTCGATCTTGTACCTCGTTTATGCGACCGATGGGAACGCATATTTTGGCACTAGTGGTGCAATGTGGGGCATGCAGTTCGTCGATGTCGAGCATGACTTCATGGCCGATTCGCAGATGATGGTTGATTTCGTTTCGAGCAGCACTGCCCCCGTGCAGGTTCCGACCTATGTGGCGCAAATTACGCTGTACGACTCCGCCGGCAACGTGAGATCCAACGAAAGCGTCAAGCTCTGGACGACCGAAAGCACGACGCTTTTGTGGGGGGTACAAGCTTTGCAGGTTGGGCCGGACCAGCCGGTTTGGCTGCAGACTAACGGTACCGGGCAGTTGGCAATCTATTTTCAGGTCAATAGCAACGTACAGCCAGCTACCGCGACTGGCCTCTCAACACCGCCGTTGATGCTTTGGGGGGCGTTCATGGGCCCAGAGGAGAGAATCCTGTTTTATCCCGACCAGCGGCTTCATCAGTCGCTTTCCAACATCAGCGGTTCCGACCTGCAGAACGCGGTCATCTACAACCAAGCCGATCCGACGAGCCCGACAGAGAAATTGCTGCCGGCCAACTTTCAGCAAGCCAGCGGTCTTTCCAATGCCAACAGTCTGGCCTTGGCAATCAACAATACGATCGGGCTGCAACAGAGCACGGGTCTCGCCATTGGCGTCTCGGAAGCAAACACGAAGTACTTGGCGTTTCCGGCTTCGTTGGTGGGCGTGTCATCGTGGGCCTCGCTGCCGCCGACGACACGGCCGGCCAGTTCAGGCGCGGTTGCCAATTGGAACTTGTCCTTTGCCGATGGCACTGTGACGTGGATGGCCCAAGACAGTGCAAAGGCCGCCCTCCAAAGATTGTCTGCGAATCTTGCCACTCGTGGGATTACTCGGGATCCAGGAGGAATTTTGGCGACATCGCAGATTTCTTCAAGAATGTCATCTATGGAACTGAAGAGATTATTGAAGTATTGTGGACCAATGTCGAGGATGCCATAACTACGGTAATCCATACGGTCGAATCAGCCTATCAGTTCGCGGTAACCACCGTGGAAGATGCCGCTCATGTCGTCTTGGGGCTTCTGAAGTCCATTGTTGGCGATCGATAAGGTGCTCGAAGCGCTGAGCTGGATCTTCGATTGGAGCGATATCCTCAATACCCATACCCTGATTTCCAATACGGTCCTGAACGCCTTCGAGACCCTGCAGGAAAACCTCGCCACCCTTCAGACGACCGCAAATAGCTACTTTAGTGGGTTGGAGGCCGCAGCGCAGTCTTATTTCGATAGCATCATCAGCCAAATCGGCTCCCAGACGCCGGACCAGGCGCAAGCGCCGTACGCCGATCCCACGACACCGTATACACAGAACGGTACGCCCAACACGAGCGTGCAGAGCAATTGGATGATGAACAAGCTCACGGAGAACTCGCTCCCGCCGAACGGATCTGTGACGACCAATGGTCAGCCGCTCTCGTTGGTACTGCCACGGGATGCCACCGACCCGCTGGTGACGGCGGTCGAGGACTTCATCGCCGACGTAATCGCCGCCGCTGCGGAGATCGCCGAGGATCTTGCCGATACTATCAAAGACTCGGTTCAGGCACTGTTGGACCTCATCAGCACGGGAGAGGTTCGAGATAGCACATATGCCAATTTGTTGAGCAATCTGGGTAACCTCATCCAAGACCTGCTTCAGCTAGGCCAGGCCGTGGTTGATGATTTCTTTGACCTTCTCGCTTCGATCTTAAGCGAATCCAGACCTTCCTCCAGACGCCTCTGGAGATTCCCCTGATTTCCGACCTCTACAGACTGATCACGAAAGGCGATAGCCTTACGCTGCTCGATGTGTGCGCGTTGGTTGCGGCGGTACCGACGACGATCGTCTACAAGGCGCCAACGGGCGAAGCACCGGCAGCTACACTGGTGCCGCGGCCAAGAGCTACCTTGGCACCCGGTAGCAGCTATTACGATGTGATGAAGATGGTCTATACGTTCAACGGCGCCCTTCTCGTGAGCATCCCTGATGCCATTCTGACGGGGCTTTGGGCTACTGCGCCTTACCAGCTTCATTACTTCCTGGCGGGATCGCTCGCCGCGCAGCAGGCGGCGGCTTTTCCAGGAAACATCTCCGATCCGAGCGAAGAGGATGCCGCCAGCATCTGGGTATATCACAATGTGCCCATTGTCATCCATGTGTTCGTCGCCAAGGCCAAGAGCGACGGCAAGAGTGTAAGCCCGCTATATGCCGGACTCTATGGCGTTTTCAATGCTATCTGGTTTGCTGGCGGCAATCTCCCAGGGGTTCGCCTTCACGCCGTGGAAATGCTGCTTACCGTAGTCGAAAGCGCCGGACAGGACATTCTTGGCGCCTCTCACGCACTGCGGCGCCCGCTTGGTCAGCGCGGTTAGGAGATTATTCACGTCGGACTCTCCAAACTGGAGGATCGGGACCTTAAAGACAGGCGCAAGATAGGCGCGGGTGATATTTCGATAGTTGAGATACCCTCGAGCGGTGAGCTCTTTCGCTGCATAGTTCTGGAGGAAATCCGCCAGCAGTGCCCCGACCGTTCCCTCGATGAATCCCTCGGGGAAGACTCGCTGCAGCTCCCGCGGCAGGGCCGCGGAGGGGACGAGCTTGGCCGTCGCCGGGTCGACCTGGGCCGTCTTTGCCTGCGGATCGATCCCCCGGGCCAGGTCGCCTCGGGCGATGGCGTACTCCCGTTCAAATTCCTTGGGGAAAGATAGCGCGGCTCGCCGAGCTTGCCGCTCGGGTGCTCGCCGAAGTAATGCCGCCGCTTCCTGCTCGTGCCTGGGGCGTAGTAGAGGAGAAACCAGGTCTTGCGCCCCTCCCGGGTCAGCCGGAGGCCTGCGCCGGGCGTCGGCGGGTGGAAGACGTCCTCCTGTGGGAGACTAGTCCGGAGGGATTGAATCGCCACTTCCGTGAGTCGCCGCTTCATGGTTCTGGACCTCATCAGAAACCCGCCTGCCAAGCGGGAAATCGGAAGGCTTTCCTAGGGGGTGCCGCCCCATGCAGGTACTCATAGGTACTAGAACGAGAAGTCAAGCGGAAGAGAGCGTGAGATGGCGAGGGACCGGGTTAGACAGGTAAAACACCGGGAAGTCAAGGAGATAGACGTGATTTCGAGGTCGGTTGAGACGCCATGGATCTACCTGGAAACACCCCTGTCCTCCTCTTCCGGGAGAGGAGAGAGAGAACACTGATCTTGCTGTTGTAATCCCCCTCTCTCCCGGCAGGGTGGGTGTGCGGCTGGGAGTGAGAGGGCAGGGGGAGTGAGGGCCCCCCTACGCCCGCCGCCGCCGCGCCGGGCGCCGGCGGGGGGAGGGCGTCGGGGCCGCCTCGCCGGTGCGGGGCTCGCGCTCGGTGCGGGGCTCCCGGGGCTCCTCCGGCCGGGACGCGCCCGCCGTGGCCGGTACGGCCTTCCCGTCGCGCCGCCAGCGGCCCTGGGCGCCGAAGAGCTGCTCCCAGAGCAGCACGAACGGGCTCGCAACGTAGATCGACGAGTAGGTGCCGACGAGGATGCCCACGAACATGACGAAGGCGAAGCCCCGCAGCACGTCGCCGCCCCAGATCAGCAGGCACAGCAGCACGAGCAGCGTCGAGCCGCCGGTCAGGATGGTGCGCGAGAGCGTCTGGTTGATGCTCTCGTTCATGGTCTCGATCAGCGGCTTGCGGCGGCTCTTCCGCATGTTCTCGCGGATGCGGTCGAAGATGACCACGGTGTCGTTGACCGAGTAGCCGATGAGGGTGAGGAAGGCGGCGATGGTGGTCAGGTTGAACTCGAAGTTCCACAGGGCATAGAGGCCGAGGGTGACCAGCACGTCGTGCAGGCAGGCCATGATGGCGCCGATGCCGAAGCGCAGCTCGAAGCGGATCCAGATGTAGGCGAGCATGCCGAGCAGCGACAGGAGCACGACCCAGAAGCCCTGCCGCCGCAGCTCCTCGCCGATCTGGGGCCCGACGTTCTCGACGCTCGTCACGGTGAAGTTGCCGAGCGCCATGCGCGCCTGAAGCGCGCTGACGACCGCCGGGCTCACGCCCTTGATGCCGGAGAGCGCGTTCCAGGAGGTGAGCAGGCCGTCATCCTTCCGCTTCTCGAGGATGGCTTCCGCCACGCCCTTGTAGTGGGCGCGCGCGGCCTCCGGGCCCTGGGCGGCCACGCGGTCGGGATCGGCCCGCAGCAGGATCTCCGTCACCGCCTCGGCGCCCACCCGGTTGAGGTCGGGCTTGCCCGTCTGGCCGGGGTTGAACTCCCGGTCGAGAGCGCGGACGATCTGGTCGCGGCTCCCCTCCTCGCGGCCCCTGGCCAGCCGCGTCTTGATGATCACCTCGTTCTGCTCCTCCTCGCCGAAGCGCTGGATCTGGGCGTCGCCCAGACCCTGGGTGGCGAGGATCGAGCGCAGGCGGTCGATTTCGGGGCGCTCGCGGAACCTGAGGGTCATCTGCGTGCCGCCGGCGAAGTCGATGCCGATGTTCAACTGGCCGTGAACGAAGACCGAGAAGATGCCGATGCCGACCAGGATCAACGAGACGATGATCCAGAACTTCCGGTACTTCATGAAATCGAAGTGGGTATCGCGCAGGAACTCCATCGCGTGCTCCTTAGATCGAGAGCCTCTGGAGACGGACGCGCGACAACACCACGTCGAACAACCAGCGGCTCACGAAGACGGCGGTGAACATGGAAGCCAGCAGGCCGATCGTCAGGGTGACGGCGAAGCCGCGGATCGGTCCGGTGCCGAACTGGAACAGGAAGAGCGCGGCAATCAGGGTCGTCACGTTGGAGTCCACGATCGAGGAGAGGGCCTTCTCGAACCCCAGGTCGATCGCCGACCGGACGGTCCGCCCGGCTCTCAGCTCCTCGCGGATGCGCTCGAACACCAGCACGTTGGCGTCCACCGCCATGCCGATGGTGAGGATGACGCCGGCGATGCCGGGCAGGGTGAGGGTGGCGAGGGGGATGGCCGCGAGCCCGCCGAAGAGCAGCACCACGTTGAGCGCCAGGGCGAGCACCGCGTTGCCGCCGGTGAGGTTGTAGACGACGAGCATGTAGAGGACCACCAGGGCGGTGCCGAGGAGGCCCGCCTTGAGGCCGGCCTCGATGGAGTCGCGGCCGAGCGAAGGGCCGACCGTGCGCTCCTCGAGATAGGTGATGCTGGCCGGCAGCGCGCCGGAGCGCAGCGTCGTCACCAGGTCCTGGACCTCCTGCTGGGTGAAGCTGCCCTCGATCTGGCCGCGGTCGGAGATGCGCGAGTTGATGACCGGCGCGGAGACGACGCGGCCGTCGAGCACGATGGCGAGGCCGGAGCCGACGTTGCTGCCGGTCAGCTCGGCGAAGGCGTTGGCGCCCTCGGGCTTCAAGGTGAACTCGACGATGGGCTGGTTGAACTGCCCCTGGCCCGGCTTGGCGCTGGAGAGGTCGCGGCCGGTGACCGTGCGCCGCTTCTCGACGGCGTAGTAGGACTTGCCGATGACGTTCTTGTTCGCGTCCAGGCGGTTCCCCTCGAGGATCTCGACGTCCTCGGGGAGCCGGCCGCCGTAGTTGGCGAGGATCGCCTCGCGGCTGTCCACGCCGCCGCCGCCCTTGGGGAACTTGACCAGGCGGAACTCCAGGAAGGCCGTGCTCTTGATCAGGTTGCGCACCCGCTCCGCGTCGTCCACGCCCGGGAGCTGGACGACGATGCGGTAGCCGGTGGCGGTGGGCGCGATCACAGGCTCGGCCACGCCATACTGGTTGACGCGGTTGTCGATGGTCTGCACCGCCTGGTTGACGGCGCCGGTGCGCACCTCGTTCTCGGCCACCTTGTTCATGGTGAAGACCATCTCCTCACCGCGGCGCGTCAGCTCCCAGCGGTTGCTGAGGAAACGGCGATGGAGGTCGCCCACCCGGTCCCGGGTCGCGGGCGAGCCGGCGGAGATGGCGAAGGTGGTGTCGCCCGTGCGCCGCCCCTGGAGGTCGGTGACGCCCTCCTCCCGGGCGATGTCGAGCAGGCGCGCCAGGTCGGAGTCGGTCTCCGCCCGCAGGGCATCCTCGGTGTGGACCTGCAGCACCAGGTGCATGCCGCCCTGGAGGTCGAGGCCCAGGTTGATCTTGTCCTTCGGCGGGGACGCCACGGCCACGGCGGCGACGGTGACCGCCAGGATCAGCAGCCCGCGCCAGAGCAGATTTCGTTTCATGGAGAACTCCCTTTGTCGCCTTTTTCGCTGCTGTCGCCCTCGAGGCCGGAGATCGCCGACTTGGCGACCCGCACGCGGACGTTGTCGGCGATGCGCAGCATCACCGTCGCCCCCTCGACCGCGGTGACCTCTCCGTAGATGCCGCCGGAGGTGACCACGCGGTCGCCCTTCTTCAGATTCGCGATCATCTGCTGCAGCGCCTTGCGCTGGCGCTGCATGGGCAGCATGAGCACGACGTAGAAGATGACGAAGACGAGGAGCATGGGGACGAAGCCGCCCAGGGCCCCCAGGACGCCGGAAGGGCCGGCCTGGAGGGCTAAGGCCGTCGAGGGACCGAGGATTGGATTCATGGGCAAATATCCCGGCAGGGGCCGCCTGCCTTCAAGAGCTCCTTTGCTCGAGGGGATCGGAAGAAACCGGCAGGACCCCGAAGTCGGGCCCCTCCGGCGGGTCTTCGCCGGTGGTACGACAGGCGAGGCTCGCTCTCTCCGTCAACGCACCGAGTCCGATAGCCTGCCGGATGTCGGCCATGAAGTCAAGGTAATAGCGCAGGTTGTGCAGGGTCGCGAGCACCGCCGCCGTCAGCTCGCCGGCGCGGGTCAAGTGGTGCAGGAAGGCCCGGGAGGTCCGCCGGCAGGCCGGGCAGCCGCACTCGGGGTCGAGGGGCAAAGGGTCTTCCCGGAAGCGGGCGTTCTTGATCCTCAAGACCCCCTCCCGGGTGAAGAGCACGCCGTGCCGGGCGTTGCGCGCCGGCAGCACGCAGTCGAAGAGATCCACCCCCTGGGCGACGGCGTGGAGGATGTCCTCGGGGTAGCCGACCCCCATCAGGTAGCGCGGCCGGTCCCAGGGCAGCGCGGGCGCCGTCCACTCCACCGCCGCCCGGCGCTCCGCCTCCGCCTCCCCCACCGAGACGCCGCCGATGGCGTAGCCGTCGAAGTCGAGCTCCGCCAGATCCGCCACCGCCCGCTCGCGCAGGTCGCGGTAGACGCTCCCCTGAGCGATGCCGAAGAGCCCTGCCCCCTCCCCTCGCCAGGCGGCGCGGGCGCGCCGGGCCCATGCGAGCGTCCGCTCCCAGGACGCCGCGGCCGCCTCGCGCGTCACCGGCCAGGAGGTGCACTCGTCGAGCGCCATGGCCACGTCCACTCCCATCCTCTCCTGGAGGTCCACGACCCCCTCGGGGGTGAAGCGCAGGGCGGAGCCGTCGAGATGGCTGCGGAAGGTCACCCCGTCCGCGTCCACGGTGCGCAGGCCGCCCAGGCTCCACACCTGGAAGCCGCCGCTGTCGGTGAGGATGGGCCCGCGCCAGCCGGTGAAGGCGTGGATCCCTCCCAGCCGCTCGACGGTGTCGATCCCGGGCCGCAGGGCGAGGTGATAGAGGTTGGCGAGCAGGATGTCGGCGCCGGCCGCCTCCAGTTCCTCTGGGGTGACCCCCTTGACCGCGCCGAGCGTGGCCACGGGCATGAACGCCGGCGTCTCGACGACCCCGTGGGGGGTCGTGAGGCGGCCCCGGCGGGCTTGGGCCTCGGTGGCGAGGATATGGAAGGAGAGGGGCATGAAATCCTTTCGGCGTCAGCCGTTGCTCGGCCCCTCCGGGGCCGGGCCCTCACCCCTGCCCCTCTCCCAGAGGGAGAGGGGAAAACC
>DASWME010000049.1:0-8607 GCA_036399915.1 Thermoanaerobaculia bacterium | reverse complement strand
GTCCAGGCAGTGGCGGGCGGCGCCGGCCAGCAGGCCGGAGACCAGGATGCGCTCCAGGTTGACCAGGCCGAGCAGCACGGGGAGCCCCTCTCCCTCGCGGCCGACGAGGGCCTCGGCCGGGACCTCGACCCCTTCGAAGTCGATCTCGAATTGCCGGAGGGTCCCCTCGCCGCGGGTGGGGATCGGCCGCAGCCGCAGACCTTGGGAGCGGGGGTCCACCACGAACCAGCAGAGGCCGGCGGTCTTGGGCAGGCCGCGCGCCTCGCACTCCTCGAAGGGGATCGAGCGGGCGAGGACGAGCATGGCGTCGGCCAAGTCGGCTCCCGACGTGTAGATCTTCGAGCCGTGGATGGCGTACCCGCCGCCCCGCCGCTCGGCCCGGGTGCGGATGCGGAAGGTGTTGAACCCCGCCTCGGCCTCGGTGATGGCCAGGCAGAGCTTGCGCTCCCCGGCCGCGATCCCCGGCAGGAGACTGCGCCGGAGGGCCTCGCCGCCGTGGCGGGCGACGGCGACCGCGCCGGCCGCGGTCAGGACGGGGAGCATGCTCGGCAGCCCGACCGCGCCCATCTCCTCGAGGGCCAGGCAGAGCCGGAGGACGTCGTCGCCCGTCTGGCCGTCGCCCAGGGACGCGACGGCCGCGAAGAACCCCCCGTTGGCGAGCGCCCGCCAGCTCTCCTCGAGCAGATCGCCGTGCCGGCGCTGGCGATACCAGCCGCGGAGCGGCGCGAACGCCTCGCGGACGCGCGCCGCGAACGCCTGCTGCTCCGGACCGAGCGAGAAATCGAGGGCCATCCCGTTTCGCCTCTACCGGCGTGGCGCCGGACCGCCCGCAGTCTAGCAGCATGAGAGGGGCGGCAGCGCGAGCTACTGCTCGCGGGCTTAGGTTCCGACGAGGGAGCCGTGAGGTGCAGGAGCCCCGCGGAGGAGACCTTCTCACGGAATTCATGAGCCTTGAACCCGAGATTCCTGGCGAGCGCAACCGGCTCAAGCCAGAACTTTGCCGAGAAGCTCTCACGGTCAACATGGATGTGGGGCGGCTCGTTTGGCTCATGACTGTAGAAGTAGAAGCGATACGGTCCTCTCCGTAAGACCGGCGAGGCGTCGATGCCGTGGACGTCGATTCCCCGGGCCGCCAGGGGGAGCGCGATCAGTCCGGTGCCGATGCCGAGCTCCAGCGCCCGCCCGCCGCTGGCGAACTGCGCCAGGGTGTCGATGGCGGCGATTTCAAGGAGCTGAACCATTGATCGTTAGACGTCCGCGCAGCGCTCGCTGTAGGTCGTGCCGACAGGATCGTCACCGCCGTCTACCCCCCTGCCCAAGAACTCGACCGCCTGCATGCCGATCTCGTTGTGGGAGGCGTTACGGTTCAAGTCGCGCACGAAGGCGAAGCGGGGACGGCGGGGCGCCTCCGGGGCGGACAGGACGGGTTCGGAACGGGGATGCCCTACGGTGGTGACGATCCCCTCGCGGGGTGTTCGCGAGGATCGAGGATGCAGCCGGGAGACGTCGAGCTTCGCAATCCATCGCAATTAGCAAATTTGCGGATGCTCAGCAAATCAGGACGGGAACTGGTGGCGAATGCGCCCCGTCTTGTGCTAGCATTTAAATAAATGGGTGAGGGATGCGGACCCGTGGTGGAATCGCACAGGGAAGTCCGTCTCTTACGGCAAGGAGCCAGATCTGCGGATGGGGATCAGGCGGCATCGGCCTGCGACCATCGCGCGCCAGGAGGTCGACTGGAATGAGCGCCTACGTTCGCCCCCAATCCGCGGGGGAGATTCTGCGCAATTCGGCGCACCTCTACCGGAAGAACTTCCGCGCGCTTTTTCTGACCTACCTGATTCCTCTGCTGCCAGTTTCCATCGTTTATGTGATCGCGTACGAGAGCGGCTCGCCCGCGCTGCTCTACACCACCTTAGCTCTGTTATTGCTGGCGTTCGGATTTGCCGTGATACCGGTCACGGTCGTGCTCTCCGACATCTGCCTCGGCAACGAGCCCGGCATCAGACGCGCGTTTCGCCGCGCGTTCGATCGCTCCGCCGGCCAGGTGATGGGGACGTATCTCCTCTCCACGGCGGTCACCATACTCGGACTTCTTCTCTGTATCGTTCCTGGTGTCGTCTTCACGATCTGGTATCTCTTTGCGCTTATCGTTGTCGTCCTCGAGCGGGTTGGAGGATGGACGGCTCTGAGGCGCAGCAAGGAGCTCGGGCAGGGTTTCTTTCTGCGCAACTTTGGAGTGTTGCTCCTGTGTTACGCCCTGATCTTTGCAGGCAGTCTTTTCATCTGGATGATTCTCATTCTTGTCGGTATGATCACCGGTCCGCATATGATGATAGCCCAAATTGTGGCGCAGATTTTCAACTTGCTCTTGAATCCGATCCTCGTGATCGCGACTGTTCTGATGTACTACGATATGCGGTCTCGTAAAGAGGCCTATGACAGCGCGGCTCTGGCCGAAGACCTGAGACGCTAGCCGGTCCGGGGGATCGGCAGAGAGGAGTGCTTCATGCCCAATGAAGTCTGGTACGTTCTGATCGCCGCCGTCCTGATCGCCGTGGTGTTCGCGATCCTGAAGGGTAGCGGTCTGATCCTGCGCAAGGGGAAGGACGGGGTCGAGATCGAGGTCAAGAAGCGCTCGGCGGCGATACCTCCAAAGACCGGCATCTCCGTGGGGGAGGGAGCACGCATCGAGGGCTCGACGGTTGGCAACATCGGAGGGATCATCCACCGAGGTGGTGGAACGGTCCCGGTACCCGCCGGGGCTGAGATCGACGTGCTCAGGCAGGGCGAACTCAAGGACGTCCAAGCCCGCGACATCGGCGGTGTGGTGCAGGACGACGGGTTGGAAGCCGGCAAATGATGGGTCTCCTCGAGCGCCGCCTCGCGGAATTCGTCGACCGCGAGGCGGAGATGCAGCTGTTCTGCGACATGCTGGAGACGGGCAGCAAGAGCATCCTCGTCGTGTGGGGCGATTCGGGACTCGGCAAGTCGTCGTTGCTCGCCAAGATGATCCATGAATGCGCTCAGAGGCGGGTGGCCAAAGCGGAGGTGACCTGGACCAAGACCCGGCCTTATGATTATCTGGGCGTGATGCGGAAGATCCGCGATGACGTGTTGTCGTCCCTCCACAACACTCCGCAGCCGTCCGGGTCTCTCCTCCCCTTCACCCGCTTCACGGACCTCGCCAATTACTTCACGGTCGAGCACTATGAGCTTACGGTCAGGGTGGAAGGGGTGAGCTCGATCCATGTGGCCCAGCAGGCCACGATCCAGGGCTCCACAACGGGGGACATCGGGGGCATCATCGTCAAGGACGTGATGCTGAACTCGGCGCGGTCGGACATGGCGGTGCCTGAAGCGGAGCGCATGGCACGCCTGACCGACCGGTTTCTCGAAGATTTGAGGGGAGTGGTGGGGCGCGAGCGCCTGGTGGTCTTCTTCGATGCCGTCGAGGAGATCTCTGCGGATACGGAAAAGTGGGTCTGGGGAGAACTGCTTTGCGCCGCCCGCAACGGTCGTCTGGAGAACACGGTTTTCGTGCTCTGTGGCGAGAAAAAGCCGGAGCTCGACCGGGACTGGGACTATGCGGTTGAGACGGCTGAGCTACGGCCGCTTTCCCATGAGCACATCGTCGATTATCTCGCGCGCCGCGGCGTCGAGGAGAGTCAGCGGGAGGCCCTCGCCCTCATGCTCGAGGCGACCACTCAGGGAAGGATCGCGCAGATCGCGACCAATGTGGACGCGTTCCTGAAGCTTCAGGCACAGCGGAAGCGATGAGCGAGCTGTTGCAAGAGTTCCAGTCTCTCCTCAGCCGTCTCCCCTCTTCAGGCGCGGGAGGCGCCGAGGTCCTCCTGACGGTGATGGAGCCCGACAAAGCCGAGCAACTGCGGCTGTGCGCCATCCCTCACGAGTTCAGCCCGGAAGTCCTGCAGGTGCTGGTACCCGGCACGGCCCGCGAGCAGGCCGAAGCGAGATGCCGAGAGTTCTCCGAGCTTTCGGCCGTCAGCGTCGCCGACGGCGAGCTGAGCCTGCACAGAACGGTCCGGTCTGAGATCTTTTCCCAGTGGCTCCAGCCCGATCGTTACGCGCGGTTCACGGAAGTCAGCGAACGGCTCGCCCGCTACTTCGAGACGGATTCCTTCCCCCCGGCTGAAGAGAGGCTCCATCGCTTCATGTTCCATCGTCTCGGTGCGGATCTGCCCCGTGGCTTTGCCGAGTTCGAAAAGCTCTGCCGAGCCGCGCGCCGGGAGAGCCGCTGGAGCGCTTGTGCGAGCCTGATCGCGTTGGTTCACGAATACGACGTCATCTTGAGCCCCGAGCTGGCGGCCTGGCTGACCTATCACGAAGGCAAGCTGGCTTCCGACCTGCGAGATTTCGAGCAGGCTGAGAACCTTTTCGGGAATCTCATCAAGAACCCGACGATCAGCCCTGAGCTGCGAGCCAAGGCCCTTCTGCGCCAAGGGTTCATCTTCTGCGCGCGCCGTGATTTTGAGCGCTCCATCGAGTTGTACCGTACTGCGCTCCAGATTGTCGAGTCCTTCGGCAAGACCGGCCTCAAGCCTTACGAGGTGCTCAGCTCGATCGGCGAGGCCTACCGCGACAGCGGTGAGCTGCTCGAGGCCGAAGGCCTCTTGACGCAAAGTCTCGCGGGTGCGGAAGCGGCGGGTGACCTTTCAGCCATCGCCAATGCGCACAACGCGCTCGGCGCGTTGTACCTCCGGCGGCGGGAAGGCGGCGTGGCGGCCGTCCAATTCGAGAAGAGTCTTGCCTGCCTGGAACAGCTCGGAGACCGCTTTCGCGTGCCGCAGGTTTATAACAACCTGGGGATGGTGCAGGCCGAGCTGGGGAACTGGGGGGAGGCGGATCGCTATTATCAATTGAGCCTGGAAGGCAAGCGACAAGCCGGCGACACGCGCGGGCAGGCAACGACGCTCCTCAATCGCGTGCGGGTCCTTCGCCGCCGTAACGACCTTGCGCAGGCCATCGACAGCGGCCTCCAAGCGCGTGCTCTCTTCGCGGAGATCAGGGATGCTTATGGCCAAGCTGAAGCCGAGCGGACGCTGGGCAAGACCTATCTGGCCATGGACGATCGGGAAGCGGCGCGCGAGGCTTTCAATCGGGCGGCGGCCCTATTCGAGAGCTGCCATGCCGGCGAGAAAGCCAGCGAGGTCCAGAAGGAGCTCGAGCAGCTTGGACGCAAGGTCGGTCTGCCCTGGTGGGCTTGGCTCAGTCTAGTGCTCGGCTTGGGACTAGTCTTGTTGTTTCTGCTGATTTTCATTATCGCTGTCCTGGAAAACTGAGAAATTTGCCGAGCTGTAGGGTGTCGACGGCGGCGGCTTCAAAGGAGCTGAACTATTGATCGTAGACGTCCGCGCAGCGCTCGTCGTAGGTCGTGCCGACAGGATCGTCATCCATTGAATTCACGATAGCACGGAGCAGCATTGTCCCGCCGCGCGGGGCTCTCTACAATCCCCTGCCCATGGGCCCTGTCGCCGCCGGCACCATCGCCGCCAAGAGCTACCTGTCGCTCGCCCGGGTGCTGGCGGACTCGTTTCTCGAACGTCACCCGAACGTTCCCTTCTTCGTCCTTCTGGCCGACGAGGTGGACGGCTGCTTCGAGCCGGCGGCCGAGCGTTTCCGCCTGTTGCGCCTGACGGACCTGGGCGTCCCCCGCCTCGAGCGCTTCCGCTTTCAGCATCCTCAGCAGCCGCTGAGCTACGCGGCGACGCCCTACCTGCTGAGCCATCTCCTGGACCGGGGGTTCACCCGCGCGGTCTTCTTCAAGCAGGAAAGCCTGGTCCTCGGCGACCAGGCACCCGTCTTCGCGTTGCTGGACCGGTACTCGATCGTCCTCACCCCCCACCTGCTGGCGCCGCTCGCGGGCGGAGAGCGGGTCACGCGCGAGCTCAACATCCTGCAGTCGGGCGTCTTCAACGTCGGCTTCCTCGGGGTCTCCAACACGGCCACGGCCCGCCGGTTCCTGGCCTGGTGGCAGGACCGTGTGTACGGCCACTGCCGCCACGCCGTCGCGGAGGGCCTGCATTACGAGCAGCGGTGGATCGACCTCGTCCCCGCCTTTTTCGAGGACGTCCATGTCCTCCGCGACCCGGGCTTCAACGTCGGCCACTGGAACCTGCCTGAGCGCCACGTCGAGATCCGGGACGGCGCCGTCCTGGTGGACGGGCAACCCTGCCGCCTCTTCCGCTTCAGCGGCTTCGATCCCGAAGAGCCGCAGGCCGCCACGAAGCATTCGCGCCGTCTGACGATGGCGAACCTCGGGCCGGCCGCCGCGGTGTTCGCGCGCTACCTCAGCCTGCTCGCAGCGGCGGGGTACCACGAGACCCGGAGCTGGCCGTACGCCTATGGTTGCTTCGACAACGGAGTCGCGGTCCCCGACGTCGCGCGCCAGATCTACCGCGAGCTGGGCGAGGCCGTGGAGGCGTTCGGCGATCCGTTCCGGGCGGCGGGGAGCCACAGCTACTTCCATTGGCTCAACCAGCCCGTCGACGATCCACCGGATCCATCTCGGACGGTCAGCCGCTTGTGGCAGGCCGTATATCGCCAGCGGCCGGACGTAGAGCGCGCGTTCCCGGACCTCCTCGGGGCGGACCGCGACGGCTTCCTGGCCTGGACGGCGAGCTCCGGGGCCAGGGAGCATGGAATCCCCGAGCCCTTTTGGGTCCACCGCGCGCCGTGACCTGCGAGGAGACGACCCCGGGCCCGGTGGCCGTCGGCACTATCGCCGCCAAGAACTACCTGTCCTTCGCGCGCGTCCTGGCGCGCTCCTTCCTCGCACATCACCCGCGCGTGCCGTTTTTTCTCGTCCTTTCCGACGAGGTGGACGGAGCCTTCGATCCCGCGGCCGAGCCCTTCCGGCTGCTCCACCTGGAGGAGCTGGGGATCCCCCACCTCCGGCGCTTCTGCTTCCGCTACTCGCGCCAGCAGGTCGCCGTCGCGGCCAAGTCGTACCTGGTAGGCCACCTGCTGGACCGGGGGTTCGAGCGCGCCGTCTTCCTCGATGCTGATGTCCTCGTCCTCTCCGACCTGACGCCGCTCCTCGCCCCTGCCGATCCGCGCTCCATCATGTTGACGCCCCACCTGCTGGCGCCGCTCGCGGGCGCGGAGCGGGCCGCGCGCGAGCTCAACATCCTCCAGTCGGGTGTCTACAACGCCGGCTTCGTGGGGGTGTCCGACACGCCGGCGGCCCGCCGCTTCCTGGCCTGGTGGCAGGACCGCGTGTACCTCCACTGCCGTCACGCGCTCGCCGAAGGCCTGCACAACGACCAGCGGTGGCTCGACCTCGTCCCCGCCTTTTTCGAGGATGTGTGTATCCTCCGCGACCCGGGGTGCAACGTCGCGCACTGGAACCTGCCCGAGCGCGAAATCCAGGTTTGCCAGGGCGCCGTCCTGGTGGACGGCCGGCCCTGCCGGTTCTTCCACTTCAGCGGCTTCAGGCCCGAGGAGCCGCAGACCGTGACGAAGCATTCGCGCCGCCTGACGATGGCGGACATCGGGCCGGCCGCCCGGCTGTTCGAGCGCTACGCGAGCCTGCTCGCGGCGGCGGGCTGCCAGGAGACCAGGAGCTGGCCGTACGCCTATGGCTTCTTCGACAATGGAGTGGCGATCCCCGACGTCGCGCGCGAGATCTACCTGGAGCTGGGCGAGGCGGTGGGGCCGTTCGGCGATCCGTTTCGAGCGGCAGGGCCCCACAGCTACTTCCACTGGCTCGATCAGCCCGTCGACGAATTCCCCGATCCGTGCCGCAAAGTCACCCGCCTGTGGCAGGCCGTGTACCGCCGGCGGCCGGACGTAGAGCGCGCGTTCCCGGACCTCCTCGGGGCCGACCGCGACGCCTTCCTGGCCTGGACGGCCAGCTCCGGGGCCCGGGAGCATGCGATCCCCGAGCGCTTTCTCAACGGAAGTCCAGCCTCCTTCGTATAAATAGCCATAACCCGATATTTCCCCGAACGGGGGCCGGAGGAGACAGACATGTCGAAGATCGCGCTTGCGGACACGCTGGACGAGTGGGATTCGCTCCTCACCGCGCTGGACAGCGATGAGGAGCTCAAGAAGCCGCACCTGCTGGAGCTGCGGGACGAGTTCGCCGCCAAGATCCAGATGACGAAGTTTCTCGCCCACGAGCAACAGGCGCTCGCGGGCCGCCGCCAGGCGGTGACGCAGCAGTTGCGGATCACGAGAAGTCAGGGGCAGGATCTGGCGGTCAAGGTGCGGGGAGCGCTGAAGGTCCACTTCGGCCACCGCTGGGAGGGGCTGGTGCGCTTCCGCATCCGGCCGATCCGCCGGCGCTCCCGGAGGGTGTCGGAGGAGTCCGGGATCGCGCAGTTCCCTGTGCCGGAGGTCCAGACCGGTCCCGTCCTGGCGCCCGAGCCCCCCGGCGCAGACCCAGAGGCGCGGCCGGCCGAAGCGGTTCCGGACGGCGCCCGGCGTGAAGAGGCCTGATAGTGGCGCGAACGCCGGCGGCCGTTCCCCGAATGCTGGGCTGTCGTGGCCCTCAGGAGGGCCGCGACAGCCCCCATCAGGGCCCCACCTGCCCTCGAGAGGGATCGACCAGCCCTGCTGTGGGCCGGCTTAGCCCTCTGAGGG
>DASWME010000048.1:0-2876 GCA_036399915.1 Thermoanaerobaculia bacterium | reverse complement strand
CCCCAGCCCCTTCGCCAAGGCGGCGGCCAGGTGGCTCCCGAGATAGTCCAGGCGCCCGAACTTGAGTCCCCGCACCACGGCGTCGAGGGGCGGCTGATAGCGCCACAGGGCGAGCAGCCGGTCGAAGGCGGGCGGGCTCTGCCGGCAGGCGCCGCACCGGTAGTCCGCGGGGAGGGCATGGGCGGCCAGAGGCCGGGCGCAAACCGCGCAGGCCTGCCGCGGCGGCCGCGCCAGAGCCGCCCGGCACCGGCCGCAGAGGCCGAGGGGGGCTCCCGCGGCTGGCAGCGGCTCGCCGCAGCCGAGGCAGGGAGCCGGCAGCAGCGCGTGGAGCAGCCGGTTGAGCAGGCCGCGCGCGGGCGGCGTTGTGACGCCGGCGGCTTGCGGTTCGTATAACGGATCGGCCATGCGAGACGACGGCGCCGGAGCGCCGCAGCGTTCCTCCAGGTCGGGACAAAACGTGACGCTATACTCTCAAGAATCGGGCGGTCCGGGGAGGTCCGGGCGCCGGAAGCGCAGCGAATCGACACGGCATCCGCCGCTAAGGAGGAGATTTTGATCCCGAACCATCGCCTGCTCGGCAGGCTCCTGCTGATCTGCGGTCTGCTCTCGCTCCCCGGCGCCGCCGGCGCGCAGGAGCTCTACAACTTTACCGTGGGCGTCTTCGGCGGCATCGGCGGCTCCTTCGACGCCGACCCGGGCGACAGCCTCACCAACACCGGCTTCCAGGTCAACCTCGGACTGGTCACCGAGCCGCGCACCCATCTGGTGCTCCGCACCGGCCGGCTGGCGCTCGACGAGGACGAGTTTTTCGGCTCGCTGCGCGACGCCGAGCTGACCTACGCCACCCTTGGCGGCGAGTACCGGGCTCGCGAGACCTTCTTCGATTCGGGGGTCTACGTGGCCCTGGGCGGCTACCGGCTGGAGGGGACGATGGCTTCCGGCCGCGACTCGCGGGACACCTCCTGGGGGCTCGCCGTGGGGGCCACGGGGGAGCTGCCCATCAACCGCTGGCTGGGAGTGCAGGCCGAAATCTCGGGCCACTACATCGACTTCGACGAGGCGCAGTTCTTCGCCATGGGGCACGCCGGCGTCGTCTTCCACTTCTGACCGCCGCCGGCCGGCGGGGGGCCGCCTACGGGAGCGGTCCCCGGGCCGGTTCCGGCGGTCCTTCGTCGTTCTCCTCGCGCGCCGCGAACTCCTCCCGGCCTGCCAGGAGCACCAGCCGCTGCACGTCTTCCGGGCTTCCCCGCAGCCTGACCTGGAGGGAGACGCCGTCAGCGATGCGGACGGCCGAGATCCCCTCCGTCCGCACCTTCGACTCCTCCAGGATGTCCAGCAGGCGGGAGACCTTCTGATCGCGCCGGAGGTGCAGCACCACGGTGTGGCGGTCGCCGCGCAGCAGGCTCTCGACGGGGACCAGGGCAATGAGGATCAACAGCAGAGCCAGCGTGGTGAGCGTGGCCTCGACGTAGAACCCGCCGCCCACGGCCATGCCGATGGCCGAGGCCACCCAGAGCCCGGCGGCGGTGGTCAGCCCGTGCACCGCGCCCCGCGAGTGGAGGATCGTGCCGGCGCCGATGAAGCCCACCCCGGGGATGATCTGCGACGCGATCCGTCCCGGGTCCCAGGCGTTGCTTCCCCCGGCATAGCGGACGCCGATGAGGATCGAGACGTGGGTGAGCAGCGCCGACCCGACGGCCATCAACATGTGGGTGCGCAGGCCGGCCGCCTTGCCCGTCCGTTCCCGCTCGGCACCGATCAACCCCGCCAGCAGGGCCGCAAGCCCGATCTTGGCCGCGATCTCCAGGGCCGCGGTCATGAGCCGGGCAGCCGCAGCGCGGCCGTCGAGGCGCGTCCGCCGAGGCGGGCCGCGATCTCCGCCCGCAGCTTGGGGTCGTCCCAGTTGGTCATACCCACGAACTTCCGGACCACCTGCCCGTTGACGATGAGATAGGTCTCCGGGAGCTTGTCCGTGCCGTAGCGGTTCGCCACCTCCCAGCGGGGATCGAAGAGCACCGCGTCGGACGCTCCGGGGCCGAGGAAGGCGCGGACCTTGTCCGCCGAGTCGGAGACGGCAACCATCACGACCGCGAAGCCGTGCTGGCCGCCGAAATCGCGGACGAGGCGCTGCAGCGCCGGAATCTCCTGGATGCAGGGCGGGCACCAGGTGGCCCAGAAGTGGACCAGGGTGACCGGAGCCAGACGCGGCCCGAGGGTGGCCGCCCGGCCGGCGGAGTCGTAGAGGAATCCGCCGGGCTCCTTGAAGGAGCGGTCGCCGCGCGGCCAGAAGAGGGCCAGCAGCGCGCAGACAGCCAGGGCGGCCAGACCCAGCTTGGCCGGCAGGCCGAGGCCCGCGCCCGGCTGCGGAGGAGCGGCGGGAGCCGCGGCCAGCGCATCGCTCGGAGTGTCGTGGGAGTGCATAAAGTCGCTCCAGTGTCGAAGGAATCGGGTCAGGTTCGGACCCGAATCCCGACTCCCCTAGGATACCGCACGGAGCCGCAAAACGTTGTACAGGGATCCCGGCGCTGCGCCAGTTTGACACCCCCGCCTCCTCCCTGTACAATCCGCGTCCCTGTGGGGCCGTAGCTCAGTTGGGAGAGCGCTTGAATGGCATTCAAGAGGTCGAGGGTTCGACTCCCTTCGGCTCCACCAACCCACCCCTCCTACCCCTGACAACCTGAACGTTCCGTAGCGGTGGATCGCGGCGAGGAAGCCCCGTTCCTTGAAACCTCCAGGCCCTTTGGCTACACTTCCTGGGGGATCGAGACCAGGTAGCGGGGTTTGCGCCGGGGCCCGGATCGCGGCCGGGGAGGTTTACCGCCCCGGGGCCCGTCCCGGCGTGTCCCCGGTGCGCTAAAATACGGACTTCCTTCCGG
>DASWME010000047.1:0-2476 GCA_036399915.1 Thermoanaerobaculia bacterium | reverse complement strand
TGGCCTGCCAGGCCGACGATCACTTAAGCGGCTCTTTCGATTGAGGGTGTAGCCGCGGCCTGAACCCGCCGGTCTCGAGCATGCTGCGGGCGATGTAGTGGGCGACGTTGCGGAAGCCGAGGGCGGAGCCGCGCAGGTGCTCGAGCCTGCCGTTCACTGCCTCGGTCGGGCCGTTGCTGGTGCCGGGCCGGTCGAAGTACGCCAGGACGTCCTCGGCTCGCTTCTTCAGCGTCCGCCCCAGCGTGCGCAGCTCCGTGAGCGCGGCCGGGACGCCCGCGGACAGGTTGGTGATGATGCTGCTCATCTCTGCCCGTCCGGCGGCCCGGTCGGGGTGGCGGTAGGCGGCGATCATGCGCTGGTAGACACCCCAGGTGGCCTCGACGGCGACGTGGTCCTCGACTCCGAACAGGGCGGTCAAGCGCTGGTGCTGCCGGTCGGTGAGGAGGTCGGCGCCGGTGTGCAGGGTGCGGCGGGCCCGGTAGAGCGGGTCGTCCTTGCGGCCGCGGTGTCCGTGCAGGTCCTGCTGGACCCGGCGCCGGCACCGGTCGAGCGCGTCGCCGGCGAGGCGGACGACGTGGAAGGGGTCCATCACCGCCGTCGCTGCCGGCAGTTGTTCGGTGGTGGCGGTCTTGAATCCGGAGAACCCGTCCATCGCGACGACCTCCAGCCCGTCGCGCCAGGTCTTCGGCCGGTTCGCGAGCCACGTCGTGAACGCCTGCTTGGAGCGGCCTTCGACCATCGCCAGCAGCCGCGACGGGCCGGTCCTGTCCCGGACCGGCGTGAGGTCGATGACGACGGTGACGAACTTGTCGCCGCGGCGGGTGTGCCGCCACACGTGCTCATCGACGCCGATCACCCGGACCCCGTCGAAGCGAGTCGGGTCGTCGAGCAGGACGCGCTGCCCCTCGGCGAGCACGGCGGTGTTGGCGGTGCTCCACGACACCGCGAGGGCCTCGGCGAGACGCGCGACGGTGAGGTGCTGGCAGACCAGCCCGACCAGCGCCCACCGCAGCGCGGTGCGGGTCAGCTTCGCCCGCGGCTCCGCGGCGCGGCTGGTGTCCTCGCGCCACACATGCCCGCAGCCAGCGCACCGGTAGCGGCGGATCGACAGCAGCAGCGTCGTCGGCCGCCAGCCCACCGGCTCGTGCGCCAGGCGACGGGTGACGGTGTCCCGCGGGCGACCCTCGCAGCCGCAGCGCCGGCACCAGCGGTCCGCCTCCTCGACCGCGTCGTCGGCGACCCGGCAGGCCAGCACCGCCCGATCCGGTTGGAGGTGCTGGCCGACCACCACCAGACCCAGCTCGTCGAGGCGGCAGAACGTCGTCACATCAGGGGTCGCGAAGGTAGCGTCAGGCACGTCGAGGTCTTCCTAGCTAGCCTTGAGCCTCTCAGGGATTTATCATACGAACCCCCTCAAGCCATGGACCGCGGGCGGCTCGGGAGGAGAACGAAAACATGACCGCAGCCGGTAACAAGGTCCAAGACCACTACGCCAGCGAGGGCATCGCAGCCCGCATCCTCGCTGCGCTTAGGGCGGCAGGAGGCAGCGAGGCGGGCCCGATTACGCCCGACGCGCTCGCCCCACTCGACCACTTCCACGGCCGGGGGCTGAAGGCGACAAAGGAGATGGTAGCGCTCCTCGAACCCCTCTCCGGCGAGCGCATCCTCGACATCGGCGGCGGGATCGGCGGACCGGCGCGGTGGACCGCGACGCACTTCGGTTGCCACGTGACCTCGCTCGACCTGACGCCGGAGTTCTGCCGCGCGGCGGAGGAGCTGAATGCCGCGACCGGCCTCTCGGATCGCGTGCGCGTGGTGGAGGGCAGCGCGACCGATCTGCCCTTCGAGGACGATGGGTTCGACCGAGCCTATTCCGAGAACGTGGCGATGAACATCGACGACAAGCGGCGCTTCTATGCCGAGGCGCTTCGTGTGCTTCGCCCCGGCGCGGTGTTCGCATTCTCCCACTACGGAGCCGGGCCGAAAGGCGAGCCCGACTACCCGCTGCCCTGGGCGGCAGGGCCGGGCACGAGCTTTTTGTGTTCGCCCGAGGAGACACGGGAGCAAGTTCTCACCGCGGGGTTCGAGATCGTGATCTTCCGGGACAAGACGGAGGAGGTCCTGCCGGACTTGCGGGAGAACCGCCGGCGGTTGGAGGAACACGGGCTGCCGCCGCTGGGGCTGCAGACGCTCATGGGCGAGCGGATTGGGGAATCTCAGATCAACGCGGCCCGGAGTGTGGACGAGGGCCGTTTGAGCGTACTTGAGGCCCTCGTCCGCAAGCCGGCCTAGCTAGGTGGGCAGTGTCGGAGCTCCCATCCTCGGGAGGCCTCGACCTCTACCCGGGCACCGACGCGCCGACCCCTCCGCGCTCCAGCCGGCCGCCGTCTACACCCTCAACTGGGAAGAGCCCCTTAACCATGAGTGCCATGCTTACGGTCATCCCGAGACCTAATGCCGCGGCTGAGGCCAGAAT
>DASWME010000046.1:0-6406 GCA_036399915.1 Thermoanaerobaculia bacterium | reverse complement strand
GGGCTCGCCCGTCGAGCCGGAGGTGAACGCCACATAGGCGAGGTCCTCGGGGGTGGGGAAACGCGCCAATCCGGCGCTGACATGGATCTCCAGCCGGCCGCCGCTGTCGATTTCGATGCGCGCTCGCGGCGCCGCCTGCCGGAGCGCGGCCCGTCGGCGCGGCTCGGGGTGCACCGGATCGAGGATCAGGAACGCCGCTCCCGCCTCCAGCACGGCGAGGAGCGTCTGGACCAGCGGCGCGCTCCGTTCGGCGAGGATCGCGACCACATCGCCGTGGCCGACCCCCAGGGCTCGCAGCCGCCCGGCGAGGTCGCCTGCCCGCTCCGCCAGCTCGCCGTAGGTCCACGTGCCGCTGGAATCGGTCACCGCCGGTCGGTCCGGAGCGAGCCGCGCCTGCTCGGCGAAGCGCTCGTGCACGGCTCCGGTCCAGACGCCGGGTTCCAGGGGAGCGCGCGGGTCGGGCAGGACGGCCGCGGCCTCGGCTGTCACCAGCGAGATCCGGGAGACGGGTGCATCTGGCTCCGCGGCCGTCCGTTCCAGGAGATGGCGGAGCTGGGCCAGCAATCCCAGCATCGTGGCGCGGTCGAAGAGGTCGGCGTTGTAGACCAGATCCAGGAAGACCTCTCCGCTCTCGATCTCCTCGCCGTAGACCGTGAGGTCGAACCGCGCCGGCAGCTCGCGCTGGCGGATGGCCTCGATGGCCAGGCCCGGCACGTCGAAGTCCCGGTTGGGGAAGCCCTGGAGGTTGAGCAGCACCTGGAACAGCGGCGGGTGCGAGGGGTCGCGCTCGGGCTGGACCTCCTCGATGAGCCGCTCGACGGGCACGTCCTGGCCGGCGTAGGCGGCGACGGCCGTCTCCCGCACCCTGCCGAGCAGGGCGCGGAAGCCCAGACCGCCAGAAAGACCGCCGGAGAGGTCGATGCGGAGAGGCAACATGTTGAGGAAGATGCCGATCAGCCGCTCCAGCTCCCGGCGGTCGCGCCCGGCGATGGGCGAGCCGACGATCAGGTCCTCCTGGCCGCTCCAGCGGGAGAGGAGGAGGGCGAACCCCGAGAGCAGCACCATGAACGGAGTGGCCCCCTGGGGTGCGCCGAGGTGGTGCAGGCCGTCCGCCAGCTCCGGCGGCAGGAGCAGGGTCTCGCTCCTCCCGCGGAAGGTCTGCACCGCGGGCCGCGGCCGGTCCGTGGGCAGCTCGAGCACGGGCAGAGGCGCGGCGAGGCGCTCGCGCCAGGCGGCGAGCTGCCTGGCCATCTCCTCCTCCCGGAGGCGGGAGCGCTGCCAGACCGCGAAATCGGGGTACTGGATCGGCAGCTCAAGAAGCGGCGAGGGTTCGCCGGTGGCGAAGGCACGGTAGATCTGGGCCAGCTCCGAAAGGAGCACGACGCTTGACCAGCCGTCCCCCACGATGTGGTGATAGACGAGCGCGAGCGCATGGCGGTCCGCTGCCACGCGGACCAGCGCGGCGATCAGGAGAGGCGGCCGGGTGAGGTCGAACCGGTGGTCGCTCGCCCAGGTGGCGATCCTCTCAGCCTCGCCCTCCCGCCGCTCCGCCGGCAGGGCCGAGAGGTCGACCAGCGGCAGTGGGATGTCCAGAGCCGGCAGGACGCGCTGCACGGGGCGGCCGTGGATCTCCACGAATGCGGTGCGCAGCGACTCGTGCCGGCGGACGACCTCAGCGAGAGCCCGGGCGAAGGCGGGCGCGTCGAGAGGACCGGTGAAGCGCACGGACTCGTTGAGGTTGAAGGTGGTCCTCCCCGGGTCGAGGCGGTCGAGGAACCAGAGCCTCTCCTGGGCGAAGGAGAGGGGGAAGTCGCCGTCGCGAGGGACGCGGGGGATGACGCTCCCCGTGTCCGCCCGCTCCTCCTCGATCAGCCGGATCAGCTCCGCGAGGTCCTCCACCGAAGAGGCCTCGAACAGCCACTCGAGCCGCACCTCCGCTCCCAGATCGCTCTTCACTCGGGAGAGGAGCTGCAGGCCGAGGAGCGAGGTCCCGCCTATTTCGAAGAACGGGTCGAGGGCCCCCACCGGCGCGATGCCGAGTAGATCCTCGAACAGGCCGGCTACCCGTTGCTCCAGGCCACCGCGCGGCGGCACGTAGGCCGCGTCCAGAGCGGGCCGGGGCTTCTTCGCCGCCTTGGACGACGTGGGCGCAGGGGCGACCGGCCGTGTTTCCACCAGCGGCCCGACCCAGTAGCGCTGGCGCTGGAAGGGGTAGGAGGGCAAAACGACGCGCAGCCGCCGTGCGCCGGCATGGAGCGCACGCCAGTCGACCTGGGCCCCGGCCAGCCACTGCCGGCCCAAGAGCTCAAGGGACGCAAGGGATACTGGATCGCCGGTCCGGCCCTCGTCCACCAGGCCGGAGAAGACCTTTTCGGGATCGCGGGAGGCTAGCGCTTCCCGGGCTTGGGCCACGCTGCGGCAGACCAGCATCCGCCGGTGCGCCAGCTCCCGCCGTCCGGTCTGGAGAGTGAAGGCCACGTCGGCGAGCTCCAGCTCCGGATGCCGGGCCAAGTGGTCCGCCAGGCGGTCCGTCATCACCTCCAGGGCGGGGGCGCTGGCCGCCGAGAGCACGAGCAGCTGCCATGAGCCGGACGGGGTCCCGGGTAGGAGGGGCGGTGCCTCTTCCAGGACCACGTGGGCGTTCGTGCCGCCCAGACCGAACGAACTCACCCCGGTGCGCCGGGGCTCCGCCCCGGTCGGCCAGGGGAGGGAGGCGGCGTTGACGAAGAACGGGCTGTCCTCCAGGCCCAGCCGCGGGTTCGGCCGCTGGAAGTGCGGCGTCGGCGGGATCACCCCGCGCTCCAGAGCCAGGACGGCTTTGATCAGCGACGCCACCCCGGCTGCGGCGTCCAAATGTCCGACGTTGCCCTTGACCGATCCCAGGGCGCAGAACCCCTTGCGCGACGTCGAGGCCTCGAAAACCTGCCGCAGGGCGGCCACCTCCACCGAGTCGCCCAGAGGCGTCGCGGTGCCGTGCGCCTCCACGAAGGCGATGGTCTCCGGGCGCACCCTGGCGACCGCCTGGGCCATGGCCAGCACGCCGGCCTGCCCTCCGATGCCCGGAGCCGTGAAGCCGACCCGATCGTCGCCGTCATTGTTGGTCGCCGTACCCAGGATCACCGCGTGGATATGGTCGCCGTCGGCCAGCGCCTCGTCCAAGCGCTTCAACACCACGATGCCCGCCCCCTCGCCGTCGACCGGTCCCTGGCCTGCGGCGTCGAAGGGACGGCAGTGACCGTCGGGCGAGAAGACGCTGTCGGTCTGATAGAGATAGCCCGCGGGCCGGGGTACCGAGACCCGCACACCGCCGGCCAAGGCGAGATCGCACTCGCCGTTGAGCAGGCTCTGGACCGCCAGGTGCACGGCCACCAGCGACGTGGAGCACGACGTCTGCACCGTCAGGCTCGGGCCCCGTAATCCCAGCTTGTAGGAGAGGCGAGGCGCCAGGAAATCGACGCCGTTGCCCAGCATGGTCTGGAAGTCCCCGACCGTATTGCGGATCTCGCGGTTCGCGGCGAGGTTGAACAGCAGGTAGGTGTTCACTCCGCTACCCACGTAGACGCCGATCAGCCCTGGATACCGCCGTGGGTCGTAGCCGGCGTGCTCCAGGGCCGCCCAGGCGCATTCGAGCAGCAGCCGGTGCTGAGGGTCCATGACCTCGGCCTCGCGGGGGCTGTAGCCGAAAAGCCCGGCGTCGAACAGCTCGGCGCCCTCCACGACCGCCCGGGCCGGCACGTAGGCCGGATCGTCCAACAGGGCGGCAGGGACTCCAGCGGCGGCCAGCTCCTCGCGGCGGAAGAAGGTGACCGACTCGACCCCCGCCGCCAGGTTCTCCCAGAACCGCTCTACGTCAGAGGCGCCGGGGAACCGGCCCGCCATACCGACGATCGCGATCTCATTCGTCTCATTCATCGTTCAACACCTCGAAGATGACTCCCACCGTCGCCCCCCGCATGACATTGATCACCCCTCCCTCTCTTTGGGTGCGTGCCTCAAGAGGCGCGAGGCTCAGGAATCCTCCGCCATAGCGGTCACCGAGGACGAAGAGCCCCCAGACCACGTCGTGGGGCGCCGATCCCCTCTCCCCGTGCTGGTGGAGGGAGGGGAGCGGCTCGACCCGCTCCTGCACGATCCAATCCCCCGCGGCGAGGGAGCGCTCCACAAGCTCGCGCCACCGAGGCTCCGGCGTCGCGGCCCCGACGTGGACCGCCGAGCCCCGGCCGGCCCGGGCTTTCTTGATCACCAGCTCCTCCCGCGCCGCCAGGGCTAGTTCGGGGATCCAGACCTCCCGGCCTTCGCGGGTGGCCGCCGCTGCGGCGAGCCGCCGCGTCCACGGCACGTGCCGCGTCACCTGCTCCCGCTCGACCGGGCTCAGGAGGTCGCCTCGCTCGGCCAGCTCGGAGAGCAAAGCCAGGTTGCGTTTGTCGGTGAGCACCGCACGGATCGGCGCGTTGAAGAGCTTGAGAGTCCCGGCGCGGAAGCAGCGCAGGGCTTGGGCGGCCGTCCCCTCTTCGTGAAGCTCCACTGCGGCGTGAATGCGCCGCTCTCTGGCCCACAGGGCTCCCGCCCGCTCCCGCAGCCCCGCGTAGGGAAGGATTGCCAGGGCGCCCGTCGCGCCCGGCGCCGAGTCGCGGAGGGCCTCGGCGTAGCGGCCGGCCAGCCAGGCCTCCAGGTGGTGGCCGTGGGCGGCGGTCCGCTCGGGTGTCACCAGCGCGACGTTGATCTCTCCGTCGGCCGCTCCCAGCTCCCGGGCCTCGGCCACGGCATAGGCGAGGAGCAGCGCCACGGTGTCGCGGCAGGCCACCCGGAGCCGCTCCTCCCGCAGGAACCGGGCGAAGACCGGCACCCGCAGGTACGCCTCGGCCCAGAGCGGCGCTTCCCAGCCGCCCAGGGCGCTCAACATGTTGAGCTCCAGGCACTGGAGGCCCGCGGACGACTCCAGGAAGTCGCCCCGTCCGATGGCGGCTGCCAGGCCGTCGGGTTCCTGGACCATCAACCGCGCCAGATCGGCGCTCGCCAGATCGTAGAAATCCCGGAGACGCTCGGGGTCGTTGCCAAAGACGCGCCGCGGCAGACTCTTGATCAGCCGGGCGATGCCGGTGCTCACGCGCTCCATTTCGGCCACCCGAGCCCGGTCCACCAGGGCGGGCCAGGGCTGGAGCGGGTACGGGCTGCCGACGTCGTGATGCTCCAGCTCCGCGAAGCTGGCGCGCTCCAGAGCCTCCGGATTCCGCTCCACGAAGCGCAGGAAGGCTGCGCTCGCCCGGGAGAGCCGGGCATGGGCGGAATCGCCGGGAGCGCCGATGTCCCGCCGGACTGTCTCTCCCGTACCTGCCGGAGGGCTGGCGAGGACGCCGACGTTCCCAGGGGAGGTCATGCGCTCCCGGGCTTCCAAGAATCTCCCCTGCCGCCGCGCGGGAACGAGCCGAGCAGGGACTTCCGGTTTCGCCATGGGCAGGGCCAGGTGCCCGGCCAGGGCCGCCACCGTCGGATAGCGGAACAGGTCCACCATGGAGACCTCGCGGCCGAGCTGTTCCTTCAGCAGCACGTGGACCCGGGCGAGGACCAGGGAGTGCCCCCCCAGGTCAAAGAAGTTGTCGTGGGCTCCGACCTTCTCGATCCCCAAGGCTTCGCGCCAGATCGCGGCGACTGCCCGCTCCGCCTCGTCACGGGGCGGCACGTGCTCCATGCCTGCGCCACTGCGCCCGGAGGGGGCCGGAAGCGCCCGCCGGTCCACCTTGCCATGGGGCGTGAGGGGGAGCACGTCCAGGAAGAGGAGATCCGAGGGGACCAGCGGCTCGGGCAGGGCTCCGGAAAGGAAGGCGCGAAGCTCGGCGGCGGTGGGAGCGGGCGAGCGGGGCACCACGTAGCCGGCGAGCCGCTTGCGGCCCGACTCGTCGTCCCAGGCCACCACCGCCGCGGCCTGGACCGCCGGATGGCGCGCCAGCACCGTCTCAACCTCGCCGGGCTCGATGCGGTAGCCACGGATCTTGACCTGGCCGTCGATCCGGCCCGCGAACTCCAGGCTGCCATCCGGCAGGAGTCGGGCGAGGTCGCCTGTCCGGTAGAGGCGAGCGCCCGGCATGGCCGAGAACGGGTGAGGGACGAAGCGCTCGGCGGTGCGGTCCGGCTGGTCGAGGTACGCCCGGGCAAGGAGAGGGCCGCCGAGGCAGACCTCCCCGGCCGCTCCCAGAGGCACCGGCTCGCCTAGAGCATCCAGCAGCCAGACCCCGGCGCCGGGCAGCGGCCGGCCGATGGGCGGCTCCGGCCGGCCGGTCATTCCCGGCACGTTCAGATCCACACCCGTGACCTGGATTGTCGCCTCCGTGGGGCCATAGGTATTGAACAGGGGATGCGACGGGAAGCGGCGCTGCCAGGTGGCGAGCCTCTCGGGCAGCAGGCGCTC
>DASWME010000045.1:0-1952 GCA_036399915.1 Thermoanaerobaculia bacterium | reverse complement strand
GGTTCGGTACTGGACCGGGCCTAAGCGGCCTGCCCCGGTCCGACCGGGTAGGTTATGCAAGATCCTGGATATGACTTTCCGAGAATGCACCTCAGAGCGAAGTTCGCAGAACACACCTTCCACGCACTCCGCTGAATAAGGCGCAGTGCTTGCGAAGCTGTCCCGAGGGGCAAAGTGAAGCCGAGGTCAGCCCCCGACGAGCGAGGCCGTGCGTCTCTTGTGGTTGGGCACGAGAATCCGCTCACCTTACCGGCCCCCTGCCCGCCTCGCGTCACATCTTGGGGCGATCTATTCCTTCGCGCCCCCGGCGAGGACCTCCTCGTAGGCCGCCCGCAACTCGGCGGCTACCGAGCCATCACCCGGTTCGAAACGACCGCCAGGCGGCAGGCCCAGGTGCTCCT
The DNA here is from genome assembly GCA_036399915.1 of Thermoanaerobaculia bacterium. Classification (GTDB taxonomy): domain Bacteria; phylum Acidobacteriota; class Thermoanaerobaculia; order Multivoradales; family UBA5704; genus DATARR01. Next base: position 1,551 of record DASWME010000045.1, on the reverse strand, counting down.
CGCGCAGCTCCGCCATGAACCTCTCCCACATCTCGGGCCCGCCCTCCTCCAGCACCCGCGCTCGCACGCTCAACTCTTCGCTCGCCGGGAGGTGCCTTCGGCCCCACGCCCCCAGATGCGCGAAGACCGGTACGAGGGCGATGGACTTCTCGGTGAGGGAGTAGATCGCCTTCTGCTTGTGGCTCGGGTCGTCCGCCCTGGTTATCATCCCCTCCCCGAGGAGCTTCCTCACGCGGTCGGCCAGGATGTTGGAGGAGATGCCCTCCTCCGAACGCAAGAGCTCGCGGAAGTGGCGCTTGCCGCCGAACATCATGTCGCGGAGGATCAGCAAACTCCATTTGTCGCCGAACACCTCCAGCGAGAGGTTGATCGGGCACCCCGAGCGGTGATCGTCGCCTTCCATCCTCAGTCTCCTGAAACGGTTCCAAAAATAGCGGTTGCGAAATTGTACCAGTCGCCGTATGCTGTAACCGGTTGCAAAAGGCAAGCAAAAGGGAATCGATGGCCGAGGAGGACGCGATGCCGCGCACGACCTGCCACATGTCGATATCGCTGGACGGCTTCGTTGCCGGGCCGGACCAGAGCCGGGAGAATCCGCTGGGGAAGCGCGGCAGGGAGGTCCATAGCTGGCACCTCGGCGAGGAGCGCGCGAACGACGCCGACGCGACGGCAGAGGGCTGGCTCATGCGACCGCGCGGGGCCTACGTCATGGGCCGCAACATGTTCGGGCCGATCCGCGGCGAGTGGGACGAGGACTGGCGCGGATGGTGGGGCGAGGAGCCTCCCTACCACGCCCCCGTCTTCGTGCTCACCCACCACGCCCACGACCCGATCGAGATGCAAGGCGGCACGACCTTCCACTTCGTCACCGACGGCTTCGACGCCGCGCTCGAGCAGGCCCGGGCGGCGGCCGACGACCGGGGGGTCGACATCGCAGGCGGCGCGTCGACCGTGCGCCAGGCGCTCGCGGCGGGTGCCATCGACGAGCTCGTCCTCGACGTCGCCCCCGTCCTGCTCGGGGCCGGCGAGCGCCTGTTCGACGGAGTCGAGTCCTTCGGGTTCGAGCCGGTCGAGGTGCTCCACTCTCCGCTCGCCACGCACATCCGCTACCGCGTCGTCGGGCGCTAACACGGCGACGAGCGCGTCCTCTCGAGGCCCTCAGTCGAGCTGATGACCACCGACCACCTGACCCCGGAGCAGAAGGCGGAAGCGCCGCTCTTCTTCGGAGACGGCAGCGGCTGGGGGTTCGGCGTGGGGGTGGTCGCGAGGCGCGACGATGTGTCGGCCACCCCCGGAAGGTTCGGCTGGGCCGGCGGCTACGGCACCTTCCGGCTCGTCATGGACAGGCGCCTCGACTTGGATCGGGGACCGGCGGACGGTCTCAACGGCCGCGAGCCCGCGTTGTGACGGTTCGCGTCCCGGGCGCCACCTTGCCCCCAGGACGGCTTCGCAAGCACTGGGCCTAGACGGTCGCGGCAAGAACAGTCGACGTTGACCGTCGCCCTCTGCCTCTCCTATAGTGGGGAAATGACGATCAAGAGACTGGACCAC
>DASWME010000044.1:0-25300 GCA_036399915.1 Thermoanaerobaculia bacterium | reverse complement strand
AGCCCTGGCGCTCCACCCGGCACGGAATGCCGTGGCGCCGGCCGGCCTCTTCGATCCCCGCCTGGAGGCGCGCGCCCGCGCGCTCCAGGGCCTCGTAGGGGCAGGGATCGTCCTTGCCAAGCTCCGCAAGCGCCGCCCGGCCGGCCGCCACCGCCAGCGGGTTGCCCGAGAGGGTTCCGGCCTGGTAGACGGGGCCGGCGGGGGCGATGCGGCCCATCAGGTCGCGCGGCCCGGCGTAGGCGGCGAGCGGCAGGCCGCCGCCGATCACCTTGCCGAAGGTGCTGAGGTCCGGGCGGATGCCGAGGAGGTTCTGCGCGCCGCCCCAGGCCACCCGGAAGCCGGTCATCACCTCGTCGAAGATCAGCAGCGCGCCGCCGCGGTCGCAGAGCGCGCGCAGCCTCTCGAGGAACCCCGGCGCGGGCGGCACCAGGTTCATGTTGCCGGCGATGGGCTCGACGATGACGGCGGCGATGCCATCCCCGTGCCGCTCGAAGAGCCGCTCGACCGCCTCCAGGTCGTTGTAGGGGGCGAGGAGCGTGTCCGCCACCACGGCTGCGGGCACGCCGGGGGAGGAAGGCACGCCGATCGTGGCCGCGCCCGAGCCAGCGGCGATCAGGAACGGGTCGGCGTGGCCGTGATAGCACCCCTCGAACTTGACGAACCGGTTGCGGCCGGTGGCGGCGCGGGCCAGGCGCAGGGCCGACATGGTGGCCTCGGTGCCGGAGTTGACCAGGCGCACCATCTCGACCGAGGGGAGAGCGGAGGCAATGGTCTCCGCGATCTCCACCTCGGCCAAAGTGGGAGCGCCGAAGGCGGTGCCGCGGCCGAGGGCTTCCTCGATGGCGGCCACGACGGCCGGATGGCGGTGGCCCAGGATATGGGGACCGTAGCCGCCGATGTAGTCGATGTAACGCCGGCCGTCCTCACCTTCCAGGTACGCTCCCTGGGCGGCGCGGACGAAGACCGGCTCGCCGCCCACGCCCCGGAAGGCGCGGACGGGGGAGTTGACCCCGCCGGGGAGGACGCGCTCGGCGCGGGAGAGGAGGGTCATAAATAGCTCTCCTTTCGCCGGTGGTGGCCGCGCGACCTCACCCCCTGGCCCCCTCTCCTTAAGGAGAGGGGGAAAAAATCCACGAACGCCTTCTTCAAGCCCCTCTCCTTTAGGAGAGGGGTTGGGGTGAGGTCGCAGGGGCACGAAGCCGCCTGAACGGCACGGCCGCTCATTCCACCCACCCTGCCGCCAGCAGCCGCGCGGCTTCGCGCGCCGCGTAGGTGATGACGAGGTCGGCGCCGGCCCGGCGGATGGCGACCAGCGATTCCATCATCACCCGGTCGTAGTCGATCCAGCCGCGCTCGGCCGCGGCCTTGAGCATCGCGTACTCGCCGCTCACGTGGTAGGCCGCGAGGGGAAGGTCGAACCGCTGGCGCAGGGCGGCCAGGATGTCCAGATAGGGAAGGGCGGGCTTGACCATCAGCATGTCGGCCCCTTCCTCCACGTCCAGCGCCGCCTCCCGCATGGCCTCGCGGCCGTTCGCCGGGTCCATCTGGTAGGCCCGCCGGTCGCCGAACTTCGGCGCCGATTCGGCGGCCTCGCGGAATGGGCCGTAGAAGCCGCTCGCGAACTTGACAGCGTAGGAGAGGATGGCCGTGCCCGTGAAGCCGGCGGCGTCGAGCGCCCGGCGGATCGCGCCGACCCGGCCGTCCATCATGTCCGACGGGGCGATGACGTCCGCTCCGGCCTCGGCGAGGGAGACCGACTGCCGCGCCAGGTTCACCACGGTGGCGTCGTTGTCCACCTCGTGCCCCTTGAGCACGCCGCAGTGGCCGTGGTCGGTGTACTCGCAGAAGCAGACGTCGACGATCTTGATCAACCCGGGCACCTCGGCCGCGAGGGCGCGCAGGGCGCGCTGGACGATGCCGTCCGGCGACCAGGCGGAGCTGCCCACGGCGTCCTTGGATTCCGGGAGGCCGAAGAGCAGCACGGCGCGGATCCCTTCGGCATGAGCTTCCCTCGCAGTCTCCACCAGGCGGTCCACCGAGTGCTGGTAGACGCCGGGCATGGAGGAGACGGCGTTGGCCACCCTCTCGCCAGGGCAGACGAACAGGGGGAGGGCGAGGTTGTCGGCGGTGAAGCGGGTCTCCCGCACCATGCGGCGCAGGGCCGGGGTCTTGCGGAGACGGCGGAGTCGGGTCTCGGGAAAGGCCATGACAGTTCGGTTTTATCGCGGGCAGCGGGGAAAGGCAACGCCCGCGAGCTTGGATATATATTGATGCCGCCCTGCGGCAGAGGTCTTGCAGATCTTCGGGAGGGACCGTCACGCATGAGCCTCATCGGACAGCTTTCCCGCCGCCAGCTCCTCGTCGTCACCGGCAAGGGCGGCGTCGGCAAGACCGTGGTTTCGGCAATCGTGGGCCGCGCCCTCGCCGCCCAGGGCCGCCGCACCCTGGTCGTCGAGGTCGATCCCCGCGAGAACCTGCACCAGATGATGGGCACGCCTCCCTCGGGTGGCGACATCGTGCACGCCGAGCCGCGGCTCTGGGTGCAGAACCTCAAGCCCCGGCAGGTGCTCGACGAGGTGGTGCGCGACCAGCTCCGGCTGGAGCTGCTGACGCGGCGCGTCCTGGACAGCCCCATCTACCAGCAGTTCGCGACCGGCGCGCCGGGCCTCAAGGAGATGGCCATCCTGGGCCACGCCTACCGGCTGCTCCATGGGATGGGGGAGCCGGGTGCTCCTGAGATCGACACGGTGATCCTGGACGCTCCAGCGACGGGGCACGGGGTCGTCCTGCTCTCCGCGCCGGCGCTGGTGGCGGAGGTGATCACCAATGGCCCGTTCGCCCGCATGGCGGGAGACCTGGCGGCCCTCATCGCCGATCCGGAGCGCTGCGGTATCGTCGTGGTGACCCAGGCGGAGGAGATGCCGATCGAGGAGGCGCTGGAACTGCGCAAGGCCTTGCGGGAGCGGGTGCGCCGGGATCCCGAGTTGCTGGTGGTCAATGGGCTGTATCCGCAGGCGCCGCCGGCTCCGCCGCCGGGCGGACGAGAGAACGAGCTGGTCTCCCTCTGGCGCCGCCGGCGGCAGCTCAACGAGAGGGAGCTCGCGGCACTCCGGCAGTCCTGGCCGGGGCCGCGCGTCGAGCTGCCGCAACTCGCCTTGGACCGCGGCCCGGCGCTGCTCGCGACGCTCGGGCGGTGCTTCGCCGAGGCCGCCCGGAAGCTGGAGGAAGACGCATGGAACTGATCTCCGGCCGCCATCCGCTGGTCATCGTCGTCGGCTCCGGCGGCGTCGGCAAGACCACGCTCGCCGGGGCCCTGGGCGTGCTCTCGGCCAGGGAGGGGCGCGACACGCTGGTGATGACCTTCGATCCGTCGCTGCGCTTGAAGCAGACGCTCGGGGTGGGGGAGGAGGCGAAGCTGCGCGAGGTGCCGGTGGCGCTCGACGCGCCCGGGGCCCTCCACGCCAGCCTCCTCGACGCCCGACTGACGTTCGACCGGCTGATCGAGCGCTACGCGCCGGACGAGGACTCCCGCCGCCGGGTGCTGGAGAACCGCTTCTACCAGCACCTCTCGGGCACCCTGGGCGGCATCCTGGAGTACATGGCCGTCGAGCGCCTCTTCGAGGTGGCGGCGGACGGCCGCTACGCTCAGGTGGTCCTCGACACGCCGCCGACCCGGCAGGCCCTCGACTTCCTGGAGGCGCCCAGGCGCATCGTGGGCTTCCTCGAAAGCGGCGCCCTGCGGGTGGCGCTCAAGCCCTGGTTCGACGAGGAGGGGCGCCTGAAGGCAGCCTCCCGCTGGGGAGCCCTCGGCCGGCGGGCCGAGCGCTTCCTCGACGAGGTGGTGGGCATGGACCTGCTGCGCGACATGGCCGAGTTCTTCCAGGCCTTCGGCCCGCTGTACGAGGGGTTCCGGAACCGGGCCCTGGAAGTGGAGGAGATGCTCCGCTCGCCGCAGACGCTCTTCGTCCTGGTCGCCGGCCCCGGCGAGGAGCGCATCCCCGACACCCTCTTCTTCGCGCGCCGGCTGGAGGAGGCAGGCTACAACCTCGGACCTATCGTGGTGAACCGCGTCCACCCGCGGTTCCTGCTGGACGGCGCGCCGCCGCCCTCGGCCGATCTCTGCCAGCCGAACGGCTGGGAGCTGCTCACCTGGGCGGGAGAGCGTGACCGCCGCGGCCTCGTCGAGCTGGCGAAGCTCCTCTCCCGCGAGCAGCCGTTGGTGGACGTGCCTCTCCTGCCGGACGAGCCCACGGACTTCCCCGCCCTCGAAGCCCTGGGGCGAACGTTCGAGGCCAGGCTCGCCGAGTGGGAGCGGTACGTCAGCCGGACGTCGTAGACGCTACGGGACGTTACCAATAGTTGCAGTTAGGTGGCCACCAATCGGCGCAGACGACGGTGCCGCCGGCATCGCAGATCTGACTCGGACTGGCAAAGCAGAGGTAACAGTCGCAGGGCGGCGGCGGATCGGCTTGCACCGAAGCCCAGCTTGTCAGGGTGATGGCGACGGCCAGAAGCAACATCTTGCGAGCCATGTCGAGCCTCCTTAAAGCGAAGCTAATCTACATAAAATTGAGAATGACCTCAAGCCGCCCATCACGATCCCCGAGGGCGGGCCACTTGCCGCATTGCGTCAAAAAACCCTTGACACGTTTTGCCGCAGTGCGGTAAAGTTCCCTTCGGCGCGGCCGCCCGGGAGTGCCGCGACCCTTGGAGTAAGGAGGAGCCCATGATCCGGCTCATCAAGCGCTACGAAAGCCGCAAGCTGTACGACACCGAGGAGAGCCGGTACGTCTCGCTGGACGAGATCGCCAACTGGGTGCGGCAGGGGCAGGAAGTGAAGGTGATGGACAACGCCACCAACAACGACGTGACGTCCCAGACGTTGACGCAGATCATCCTGGACGAGGGGAGGAAGGGGACATCGTTCCTGCCGAGCGAGCTGCTGCACGATCTGGTCCGTCTCGGCGAGCGCGCCGTCAACAGCGGCATGGAGCAGGTGCAGCAGGGGGTCGACAAGCTCATCGACCGGCTGGGGCCGGTGCGGCGGGCCCGCGAGGAGATGTCGAGCCTGCGGGCGCGGCTGGAGCAGCTCGAGGCCTCGCTGGCCGAGCTGGAGAGGGCCGACAGGGCGGCGGATGCTGAACTCAAGAATGGGCGTCCCATGGAGCGACAGGAACCGGGACGCATCGCAACCGAGGGAGACATCAAATGAGCGAGGCTCATGTGGATAGGAACGAAGGCTTCGGCAGGCTGTTCGCCGCGGGCCGCAGTCTCTGGCTCGCCGGCCTGGGTGTGATGGCCGAGGTGGAGGAGGAGAGCCGCGAGCTGTTCAGCAGGCTGGTGGAGCGCGGCCGGCCGGTGGACGAGCGCCAGAAGAAGGCGGCGGAAGCCGTGGCCGGCCGGGCCACGCGGACGGCGCGCGAGTTCGGCAAGCTGCTGCAGGACACGGTGGAGTACGAGAGCCGGGGGATGCTCGAGCGGCTGAACGTGATGACGCGAGAGGACGTGAAAGTCCTCTCCGCCCGGCTGGAGACGCTGTCGAGGAAGATCGACGAGTACGCGGCGCGCCGGCAGGCATCCCTTGTGGAGCCTGTCGAGATCGTCACTCCGCAGGGAGAGGCGGCGGCGATCGTGATCCCTGAAACCCCAACCGCGGCCGCCAGCGCGCAGGCGCCCCGGCCGCGTCAACGCACAACCACGACGAGGTAAGCCATGGAACCGAACACGCAGACGGGGACCACCCAGGAAAAGACCCGGCAGGACGAGATCAAGGAATCCGTGCACCGCATCTGGCTCGCCGGCCTCGGCGCGCTGGCCGCGGCCGAGGAGGAGGGCAGCAAGCTCTTCAGCCGGCTGGTGGATCGGGGTCGCGACGTCGAGGCCAAAGGCAAGGTCGAGGTGGACAAGGTGAAGTCCGAGGTCGAGAAGATGAAGACCAAGGCCGAGAGCACCTTCGAGTCCTGGGGCGAGAAGTTCGACGAGAAGCTGACCTCGGCCCTGCACCGGCTGGGCGTGCCGACCCGGGACGAGATCCGCAACCTGACGCAGCGCGTCGAGGAGCTGAACTCCAAGGTCGAGCAGCTCAAGCCGCGTGTGACTCCGGCGGCGGCCGGCCCGGAGGTCATCACCCCTGAGACCGCCACCACGCCGACCGACCCATCGAAGATCGTTGTCTAGGGAGGGAGGTCCCTGGTGGAGCGCAGCGGCAACGGTTCCGACACCTCGGTCCGCTCCCCCAGGATCGGGCTCGCGCTCGCCGCGGGCGCGCCGGAGGGCGCCATCTTCGAGATCGGCGCCCTCCGGGCTCTGGACGAGGCCCTGGAAGGCGTTGACCTCAACGCCATGCACATCTATGTGGGGGTGAGCGCGGGCGCCTTCCTCTGCGCGAATCTCGCCAACGACCTGACGACGGGGCAGATGTGCCGCGCCATCATCTCCCCCGAGCCGGGCGAGCACCCTTTCAAGCCTGAGACGTTCCTCACGCCTCATTGGAAGGCCTACCTACGCGCCGGTGGCAAGGTTCCCAAGCTACTGCGCGAGGCGCTGTGGGACTGGCTCACCCACCTGCGCAACCAGAGCCTGCTCGACTCCCTCACCCGCGTCTCGCGCGCGCTGCCCATGGGATTGTTCGACAACGAGCCGATCCGGGCCTACATCGAGAAGATCTACAACATGAAGGGGCGGACGGACGACTTCCGCAAGCTCGGCAAGCGCCTAGTGGTAGTGGCGACCGACCTCGACTCCGGCCAAGCGGCGCGGTTCGGCGAGCCGGGGCTCGACCACGTCCCCATCTCGCGGGCCGTGCAGGCGAGCAGCGCCCTGCCGGGGCTCTACTCCGCGGTGGAGATCGAGGGGCGCCACTACGTGGACGGCGTGCTGCTCAAGACCCTCCACGCCTCGGTGGCCCTGGAAGCGGGAGCCGACCTGGTGATCTGCGTCAATCCCATCGTCCCGGTCGATACCGTGCGGGCGGTCGAGGCCGGCATCATGAAGCGGTCGAACCTCCTCGACTGGGGCCTGCCGACCGTGCTGTCGCAGACCTTCCGCACCTTGGTGCACTCCCGGCTCGAGGCGGGGATGGCGGCCTACGAAAGGAAGTTCCAGGGCGCCGACGTCGTCCTCGTCCAGCCCAAGCGCGACGACTACCTGATGTTCTTCACCAACATCTTCGGCTTCTCCGAGCGCCGGGCTGTCTGCGAGTACGCCTACGAGGCCACCCGCCGCGACCTGCTGGCGCGCTACGACGAGCTGGCGCCGGTCTTCGCCCGCCACGGCGTGAGGCTGCGCCGGGACGTGCTGGAGGAGAAGCGGAGCCTCTGGGAGCAGGTGAGGCTCGATCGTCAGCAGGTCAAGACGGCCCACTCGGCCAATACCACGGTTCGCCGGCTGGGCGACGCTCTCAACCGGCTCGAAAGGCTATTGGCGGAGCAGGACGATGCGCTTCCCTCGGCTCCCGCCGGGGCTCCGACGCTGGAGATCTCCACGACCATTCATTGAAGCTTCGGCGGGCACGTCGCCCGCTGGTCCTGTCCCGCTCCCAGATCCTCGCTGCACTTTGAGGGAAGCTGGCTTCTTTTTTTGCTTTTTCCTTTGAGGAGGGGAGAACATGAACAGGTCGTGCCCTGCCGCGTTCCTCGCGGCCGTCCACGTCAGTGCCGCCCTGGCGGCGTCCCCCGAGATCAAGACGTCCTTCGATTTCCGGCTCCGCTACGAGGGGTTCGACACGCCGTCCCGCTCGGCGGCCGCCGACACCTCCTACGGCTTCAGCCTCGGCCGCGCCCGGCTGGGCCTCGACGCGAGCTGGCAGCGCTGGAAGCTGCACGGCATGGTGCAGGCGGCGGGCGTCGTCGACCTGCCGCATAACGGCGCGTTCGCGGCAGGAACGAGCTACATGGCGGCCAACGGCGGCGATGACGATCCCGCCGAGATCGGGATCGCCGAGCTTGCCGCCACCTATGTCAACGGCGGCTTCAGGACGACCCTCGGGCGCCAGCCGTACGCCGACGGCAACGAGGTCCCGACGGGGGTCGCCTACCTCGACGGCGTCAAGAAGCGCCTGCTCTCCGACCGGCTGATCGGCGTCTTCGAATGGCCGAACGTGGGCCGCCGTTTCGACGGCGCGAGCTTCGCGTACGGCCGGGGGAGCGCCAGCCTCTCCGGCTTCGCCCTGCGGCCGCTCACCGGCGCGTTCGATCACAAGGACGCCTTCGAGGAGCTGGACGGCGTCTCCGTCTACGGGCTGACCCTCGCCGGCAAGTACGGCGCGTGGATTCCCGGCTCGGAGCTGCGGTTCTTCACGATCCGCTACCAGGATGACCGCCCGGTCGCCCGCAGGCTGGCCGGAGGCGACCTGACGATCGACACGGCCGGAGCCTCGTTCCTGTACGGCAACGCCGCCGGCCACGTGCTGCTCTGGGGCGCGCTGCAGAGAGGAGATTGGGGAGCGTCCGGCCAGCAGGCCTGGGCCTACGTCGTCAACGCTGGCCGCAACTTCTCGCAGCTCCCGGGCAAGCCCATGGTTCATCTGGGGCTGGAGCAGTCCTCGGGCGACGGTCCCGGCGGCGACCACGGGACGTTCTTCAACCTCCTGCCGACCAATCACAAGTACTACGGCGTGATGGACTACGTCGACTTCTCGAACCTGCGGGACGCGTACTTCGAATCCGTGATCTCGGTGGAGGAGAAGGTGAAGGTGCGCGCCGCCGTCCACGACTTCGCACTGTCCGAGCGGGCGGACGCTTGGTACGGCGGCTCGGGAGCCTTCCAGGAGGCGAGCTTCGGGTACTCGCTGCGGATGCCCGCCGCCGGCCGCTATCGCTCGCAGGACCTGGGACGGGAGGCCGACCTCGAGATCACCTGGTCCTTGCCGGAGGGGCTCCAGCTCGGAGTGGGAGGAGGCCGCTTCTGGGGAGGGAGGGCTGCGGAAGCCTTCCTGCCCATCGGGCACGACGGGAGCTGGACCTATGTCGAGCTGAGCTGGAAGCGATAGGCTCGCGCCTACGCCCCCAGCCTCTTGCCCAGGGCCTCGGCGGCGTAGAGGACGAGCGAGCAGCCGACGGGAAAGAGCACCTCGTTGATCCCCCGGGCGGCGAGATCGACGGGGCCCATGGGCTTGGCGGCGGCGCGGGCGAGCAGGGCCACGATGGCCGTGCCAAAGGTCAGTCCGACGGCTGCGCCGGTCGCCGCATGGACTCCCAGGCTGGCCCCACGCTCGCGCCGGGTGAGCGAGCCGAGCGCGGCGCCCAGGAAGCCGTACTCGACCGCCTTGAGGGCCGCGAGGAGGGAGGGAGAGGCGCCCGCCGCAGCGGCCACCACGTTCAGCGCTTCGTTGACCCCCTTGTGGACCCCACGCGCGACGTTGAAGGCGACCGGCGCGGAGATCAGCCCCAGCACTCCCATCACCCCGGGCCGCGCCTTGCCCGCCGTGGTGCCGAAGGCGAGCCCCACGCAGACGATGAACGACCAGGAGATCTTCTGGGCCAGGTCCGAGAGGAACGGCTTCGGAGAGCTTCCTCCCGTGCCGGTGTAGGCGGCGAGCACTAGCAGCAGGACCTCCAGAGCGAGCCCCAGGAGGATCGACAGCCAGGCCACCCGCAACACCTTGCGCCACAGCTCGCCGCCGGAGGCGCCTGCCCGGGCCGGCGCCGGAACGGGCGGGCTCTGGGGAAAGGTCGGATCCGACATGGCCGTGCTCCTCTCCGCGTTCGATCCGCTGGCGCGGATTGTACCGTTTCAGGGCAGCGGCAGGTTGAGCGTCCGCGCCAGCCCCCTACTGGTTCACCACCTCGATCGCCCTCTCCAGGAGCTCGTCCCGCCCCTCGATGACACCCTTCAGGGTGCGCGAGATGGGCACCGTCGGCTGGATGCCGACGCCGTGGTGCTGCGAGCCGTCGTGCTTGAGCACCCGCATGCCGGTCCAGCGCAGGACGTAGCCGCCGGGGAGGGGGAACGGATTGATGGTGCCGTTCGTCCCTGCGGTCGCCTCGCCGACGATCTCGGCGAGCCGGTAGTTCTCGACGATGCCCATGTAGGTCTCGGCGTAGCTGACCGCACGGCCGTCGGTGAGGAACGCGATCCGGCCGGTCAGGCGCGGCGAGGCGGGAGCGAGGGGCCATCCCCGGTCCTGGAACCGGAACCCCTGCCGGTCGGGAAGGTGGACGAGCGGGACCTGGAAAAGCGCCGAGCGGATCGTCGCGCCCGTGAGGTGCTCGAGGACGATGGCCGAGACGTTCCAGGGATAGCCGCGCAGGTCGAAGACGATCCCCCGCGCTGCCGCGAGCTGGCCGAGGGCGGCCTCGAAGTCCTCGTCGGTGATCCGGTCGATGTCCACGTAGAAGACACCGGGCCGGATCTCGACAATCTTCTCCGGCCGGGGCTCGCCGAGGGTCCTGCCATCAACGATGGGGAGCGACCGCCGGAGTGCGACGTTGGCGGTCCCGCCGCGGGCCCGCTGCACCTTGAGCCGGACCACCTCGTTGGGGGGACCCATCAGCAGGGCCTGGAGGGCCCGCCAGCGGATGTGCTGGGGCGTGGCGCCCGGCGCCAGCGCCTCCTCGGCCGCCAAAACCTGCCCGGCCGGCTTGCCGTTGAGGCTGAGGACGACGTCGCCGCGCGCGAGCCCTGGCGCCCCCCGTGGATCGGCGTAGGTGACGACCAGCCGGTCCTCGATCCAATCCCAGGCCAGCGGGAGCTGGTGGGTGAGGACCCAGGACGGATGGGTCACCTTCGCGTGGCCGTCGTCGAGTGCGGCCATCAGGCGCCGGAGGGTGTCGACGAAGGCCCGCTCGTTGCGGTCCTTGGCGGCGGACGACAAGGCCTTCTGAAGCTCGCCCGGCCAGTCGGCCTGGACCACGTCGAAGTAGGGGTAGAAGTGCTGGAAGACCGTCCAGGCCAGGGCCACGTCCGCCAGCCGCGTGGCCCGGTCGTTGCCCGACGGAACGAAGCCCGCGGGCTTGTCCGGCGTCGGCGGCCGGGCGGAGACGTGAGGCAGGGTCCCATCGGCGTCCCTGTACAGCGACAGCGGAACCAGCGCCGAGACTCCGCCGCCGAGAGAGACCTCCAGGGGCTGCCCAGGCCGCGGCAGACCGGTCTCGGCCGGCGGCGCTCCAGGGAAAGTGGATCGCCTGCTGGAGTAGGTGGGGATCGTGCCCCCCGGCAGTCCCACCCCGGCGTGCTCCCAGTAGATCACCTCCGGGTTGGCCACTCCGGCGGGGGGCGCCAGCTCCGCGGGGAGGTCCGGCCGGTCGCCGTCGGGAAAGACCCGCACCGTGGGGGCGAGGGGACGGAAGAGGTCCTCGAGGGTCCGGGCCAGGTCCACCGGGTTGACCGCCTTCTCGGCCTCCTGGACCCCGGCGATCGCCACCTGGCTCCAGTCCGCCACGAAGGCCTGGTCGCTGGGATGAAAGAAGCGGACGTAGCCGAGCAGACGGGTGAAAGCCGTGAGGTTCTCCAGCTTCCGGGCCGTGAGCTGCCGCGGGGGCTCGTTGCCCTGCGCGGCCTGGGACGGAGCGGTCCCGAGGAGGGAGAGGACGACCCAGAGGAGGATCCCTGCCGATTTGTTGATCTTCATCCTCATGGCGCTCCTCCTTTCCAGAAAACAAACATCATGAGGATGATAACCGAATCGATCTGAAATCGCCCGCCCTTACGTCCGGTCGCGATGCAGCGCCGCGCCGATCCCCACCGCGAAGAGCACGGCCCACACCGGCCACGGACCCCGCGCGCCGGCGAGGATGGCCCCGGCCACCATGCAGAAGCCGCCAAAGAGAGTGCCGCGCAGGCCGGCCAGCGGGTTCGACGGCGAGCGGCGGGTGGCCTGCTCCAGCAGGCGCAACCCCTCGGTGACCAGATGCGGAGCCTTGGCGAGCGACTCCAAGACCTCGGGCCCGGCCCGCAGGACCTGCTTGAACAGGTTCTGCGGACTGAACTGATCGCGGAAGATGGTGGTGGCGTGGGTCTGCGAGATCGCGGCCACGTCGAGGCCGGGCTTCAAGATCTGACCGACCCCCTCGAAGGTGACCAGGGCTTTCACCATCAGCACCATCTCCACCGGGAAGTAGAGCCGGTGCTGCGCCCCGAGGTTGACCGAGCGCATGATGAGCTGCGCCAGGGAGAAGTCGCGGAAGCTGGAGCTGCGGTTCCAGCGCAGCAGGATCTCGGTGACCTCGCGGCGGAACCCGTGCACGTCGGCCCCCGGTCCTGGCTGGGCGATGGCGGTCAGGTAGCGGGCCGCGCCCTCGGCGTCGCCCATTACCAGCGTGTAGTAGTAGTAGAGGAAGGTCCGCCGCAGGTCGCTCTCGAAGCGCCCCACCATGCCGAGGTCGATGAAGCCGAGGCGCGGCCCGGGGAGGATCAGGAGGTTCCCCGGGTGGAGGTCGGCGTGGAAGAAGCCGTCGCGGAAGAGCATGCGGATGATGCTCGCGGCGCCGAGGTCCACCAGGTGGTCGCGCTCCTCCTCGGTGAGCTCCTGCGTCTCGGGCGAGCCGGGCTTGTACCCCTCGAGGAACTCCATGCACAGCACCCGGCTGGCGCTGTACTGCCGATGGATGCGGGGGAAGACCACCCCCGGCAGGTCGTGGAAGTTGGCGGCGAAGGTCTCGGCGTTGTCCGCCTCGCGCCGCAGGTCCACCTCGCGCCGCGTGTACTCCACGAACTCGTTGATCATCTGCCGGGGCCGGTAGCGGGGGATGAGTGTCTGGAGAGCCCGCCCCAGGATCCGCAGCAGGATGGCGTCGCGAGTCAGCGTCTCGCGGATGCCGGGCTTGACCACCTTGATGATGACCGAGTCCCTCTCGCGGGTGGTGGCCCGGTGGATCTGGGCGATGGACGCCGAGCCCAGCGGGATCGGATCGATCCAGGAGTACATCTCCGCGATCGGTCGCTGGAGGTCGTCCTCGATCAGCTTGACGTAGCGGTCGAAGTGGACGACCGGCAGCCGGTCGAGGAGGTTTTTGAGCTCGTCAGTGATCGACCCCGGCAGGATGTCCTGGCGCAGGGCGAGCACCTGGCCCAGCTTGATGTAGGTGGGACCGAGGATCTCCAGCCGCCGCCGCAGCTGGACCGGGAAAGGGCGGTCGATGATCGAGCGGTCCATGAACGGCCGCGCGATCGCCGCGATCAGGCGCTCCAGGGTGAACAGGACCCGCAGGCCCTTGCCCTTCCCCAGCGCCTGTCCTTCCCGGACGTGGGCGATCATGGCGCCGAACCCCAAGGCGATCAGGTGCCGCTGGGTGGTCAAGAAGCGGCGGACGAGCCCATGCGGCGGCCGGTCCGGCAACATCTCGAAGCCGGGAATCGCCTCGGAAGATGGCGGTGGCGCTGATATGGGCGAGGGCGATGCTGCGGCGACCAGCGTCGGGTCTGCGGCGTCGGTGGTCGCGGGGAGGGGCTCGGGCATTGGGGTGAGTTTACTTTAAGGGCAGCCCTGCACTGCGACCTCGGAATCGGAGTAGCTCTCTGGAACGCCGGCGGCCCCTTGGGACGGGCCCCGAACGTCTCCTCTGTCAGAAACCTGCAGCTGGCGGCGAAAGCTCTCAGTGCACGGTACCCTGCGGAACAGACTACAGCGGTGCCCACCCGAAAAAGGAGTCGTCCGATGTGGACTTTTTGTCTTTACTTCCCTCTCCATCGTGGTTCCTTCAATGAAGAAATCAACCGTCCGGTTTGCTTCGTGATTCATTCCCTCATTGAGTTCCCTCGTGCACCTCGTCCTAGGCCTTGGCTGTTCCTGGATGGCAAACCCTTCGAGCTGGGGCACGACATCCAGGTTCTCACCACCATCGCCGACCTTTCTCGAGAGCTCAGCCCGGACTTCGGAAGGCCTTTGAACGCCGGTATCGAGCAGGCCCTCTCCAGCCTCAAGAAACAGCTTCCCGAGGGTGCGACGCTCAATTACCAAGCAGGAACCCAGACCGCGGCGTAATCCATCCGGGGGCGCCGGCCGCAGCGTGCCGCGCCCCCCTACCGGTTCCGCCCGTACTGCTCGTGGCTGGACACCCAGTCGAGCGACGAGATGGCAGCGGCGAGCGAGATCTCCCCCGCCAGCACCACCCCGGCGATGATCTCCGCCAGCTTGTTGACCTTGCCCCGCCCGTAGCAGCCCAGCAGCTCCAGGCACTCGCGCTGGGTCGCCAGCCCGGTGCCGCCGCCGTAGGTGGCCACGATCAGCGACGGGATGGTAATCGAGATGTAGAGGTCGCCCGCCTGGGTCACTTCCGTGTACACCACGCCGGCCGAGGACTCGGAGACGTTGGCCACGTCCTGGCCGGTGGCGATGAACATCGCCGTGATGCCGTTCGGGGAGTGGCAGCCGTTGTTGTTGGCGCCGGAGAGGAAGGCGCCGACATTGGCGATGTTGGCGTGGTAGGCGAGCGTCTCGGGGTCCACCCGCATGTGCTGGATGAGAACGTCGCGCGGGATCGTGGCTTCGGCCGTCACCCGCTTGCCGCGGGTGCGCATGATGTTGATCTGCGAGGCCTTCTTGTCCGTGGCGAAGTTCGACTCCAGGTAGAAGTGACGGATCTTGCCATGGTTCTCCAGGATCCACGAGCAGGCGGCGAAGGTGGCGCGGCCCACCATGTTCTGGCCGGCGGCGTCGCCCGTCGTGTAGTTGAAGCGCAGGAAGGCCAGCTTGTTCGAGAGGTAGCGGTCGATGTAGACCAGCTTCGCCACCGACGAGGTCGCCTCCGCCTCCTCGCGGATCTGGTCGATGTTCTCGTCCACCCACTTGACGAAGTCGCGGGCGTCTCGGGCGTTGTCGAACACGAAGACCGGCGCCCGCTGCATGCTGTCGCCCACCACCGTGCAGGTCACGCCGCCCGAGAGGTTGAGCACCTTCATGCCGCGGTTGTAGGAGGCGACCAGGGTCCCCTCGGCGGTCGCCAGCGGGACGATGAACTCGCCCTGAGCGTGCTCGCCGTTGACCTTGAGCGGTCCCGCGAAGCCGATTGGCACCTGAGCGACGCCGGTGAAGTTCTCGATGTTCCCCTTGGTGGCGGCCGGATCGAAGGAGAACTTGTCGATATGCTGGAGCTTATGGCCAGTGTACTCCTCGACGAACCGCTGCCGCGCCTTGACGATCTCCGGCGTGTAGTCGTCGTTCTTGTCGTGGGGGACGGTCGTGCGCTTGACCTTCTCGGCGATGGCGTCCTTCACCTTGAAGGAGAGCGAGCCGAACGGGGTGGTGTCGAAGGCGAGCGAGATCTCGTGCTGGCCCTTCTCGAGCGGCTCCGTGCGGGCGTGGACGTTGACCACCTTGGCCAACGGGAAGGCAATGGCATTGTTGGGGCCGATCGAGGAGGCGGCCACCCGGGCGCCGTTGAGCTCCAGCGTCAGCCGGTCCAGGGGTACCGTCCGGCTGTCGATCCGCAACTCCGACAGGCGGGTCAGGGTGGCGTTGCTCAGCCGGTTCTTGAGGCTGAACCGGACGCCGTCCTCGACGTTCTCCAGACTGCCCAGTGTGTACATCTGTTTGAGAATGAGACCAGGTATCTTCATGCCGTCACCTCGCAGGGCGTTTTTGAAAGATGGAGTCTATCGCGGAGGGAACGGGTGCTCAAGGCGGACGGCCAGGCCGCCGGCCTGTCCCTTCCGAGCTGTGGGGGTCAGGCCCGAAAGCTGCCAGCTCCAGGCAGGCGGTGCGGAAGCGTTCGGAGCTTCGGACCCGGCCGCGGTCGTTGCGGGTCGCCAAGACCCACAGGCGCACCTTGGAGGTGCTCACCGGCGGAAAACGTTGCTCGATGCGCGGCTCCCCGTTGTAGGCTGTCCGTGTCCCCGGAACGTCAACCCAGGCGCCGTCTTGCCAGACCTGAACGACGTACTCGGCGGCGATGAACGCCCGAGCCTGGTTGTGGCGCGAGTGAAGCCTGGGATAAGCCACGACGCGGTCGATGATTCGCGGCTCGCTGCCCCAGTCGATACCGAACCAGGCGGAGACCGGCCGGGGAGTCAGAGGAAAGGTGTACGCCGGGTCGAGACGGCTGTCGCTACCCAGCTCACCGTCGTTCAGATGCTCCAGCCCCCTGACTTCGATTCCGTCGCCACCGCCAATCGGCCGTCCCTCCAGGGCAAGATCGCCGTCCTTGTCCGGCAGCTCCCGGAAAAGCTCGGCGCAGCAGCGGCGCAGGGCTTCGACGGAAACGTCGTAGACGAGCCAGGAGTATCCGACGTGATCGACCGGCAGGAAGTTCTCCCGCAACCAGGCGTAGCGTTTGTGGGCCTCAGGGATGAGGCCGACCAGGGCCGTGGCGCTCACCATCACGCGGCCGGCCGTGGGACCTCCGGGGTCGATGACCACCGGCACCGGGCTGCTGGGCGCGTAAACGTGCCGTGCGGCATCCCGGTCCTGTCCCCAATCGAGATTCGAATCGATCAGATAACGCCAGCCCTGGAGCGGACCTCCCACGGCTTCGTTGAAGTAGGCGAGGTAGTGGGGATGGACCCGCAGCGAGGAGGCTGCGTGGGCCACCGCCAGGAGCCACGCGAGAGCCCTGAGCGAGCGGCGCTGCAAGGTGGCGAGTTGAGAGACGAAGACGAAGAGGAACGGGAAGATCGGCAGCAGGTGACGCAGACCGATCTGGAACTTGAAAAACAAGCTGAAATAGATGAAATAGAAGGCGACAGGCACCAGAAGGAAGATCTGCACCTCCCACGAGCGGCGCGGCGCGCGCAGCGCCAGGCAGGCGAGCGCCAGGGCGATCAGGGCCAGGAAGCCCACCGTTCCCTTGGTGAGAAGGGCGACGGCGTAGTAGTAGGGAAAGCCGTTGTGGCTGTAGCGGCCCAGGCAGTACACCCAGCGGCCCCGCGCCATGTCCTGGGTGACCCAGTCGATCCCCTGCACATAGCCGGTGGGCAAGGGAAGGGGTAGATCACGCAGCACCGGCGCGCTGGCAAGGGCCTGGAAGCGCAGGCTCCGCGGCTGGTAACGGGAAAGCGGGCTGAAGGTCCCCTCGAACAGATAGACGGCGTTGATCACGAGCAGTGCGACGGCCAGGAGCAGGAGCAACGAAAGGAAGGGTTTGAGGTCAAAACGGCGGGACGCCAGCCCCCTTAAGAGCAGGACCAGCAGGAAGATCGGCACCAGGTAGACTCCGCTCAGCTTGACCGTGAGAGCCAATCCGAGGACGACCCCGGCGACCCATAGGCGGGCTCGGCTCGGTTGCGCATAGAGCCGCCAGAAGGCATAGGCCGCGGCGAAGATCGCAAGCGTGGTCACCGCGTCCGTGGTGATCAGCGCCGAGTGAGCCAGAAGGTTGGGGCAGAAGGTTAAGAGCGTGACCGCCAGGAGCCCGGACGGGGGGCCGAACGCCTCCCGCGCCCAGGAAAAGACGAGCCAACCGAGAAGGGCGCCCAGCAGGAGCGTGGAGATTCGGCCAGCATAGAGCGCGCGCCTCGGCGGCAGCTCAATGCCAAGCCTCCTGGCCGCAAGGCCGGGCAGTGCGTTGACCACGACCCACGGGCTGGTCGCGTTGTAGCGGTGGATCTGGCGGGCGAAGGTGTGCTGGGTGAGGATCTGCCGGCCATAGGAGAGATGGGTGTCCTCGTCCCACGTCATCGATTTGTGACGGATGCCCAGGGCCCCTTGCGCGAGGAAGGCGACCAGAAGGAGCGCCGCCAAGAGCGAGGAGCCACGCCGCGAGAGGGTGAAGGAGCTGCGGCTCATGCACGGCAGGCGAGGCTGGGGCTGATTACCGATCCGAGAACAAGACCAGGTATCTTCATGCTTTCACCTCGCGGGATCTTGCTTGAACTGGAGTTTATCTCAGAGGGTAAGGAGGCTCAAGGCAGGGGTTGACCACGCTATCGTCTCGGTCTGTCCCCCTCCCCGAGCCCATCCACACCGTTGAATGTGGAGAAGTACTGCCAGGCCGCGGAAGGCGGTCCGGCGGCCCTGTTCACACCCTCTCGAGGAGGTCCCATCATGCGCAAGAAGCTCATCGCCCTGTCGTTCGCCCTGACCGCCGCGGCCGCAGCCCTGGGGCTGTTCTCGCCCCGGCCCGCCGAGGCCGTCCATTGCAATGGCATCCTGGTCTGCTGTCCCGATGGCGGCGGCTGTCGCTGCTGCTCGCGACCCTGTCCGATCCAGTGTCCGTAGTCCTGTGGACCTTCTCGAAAGGAGAGGAAATGAACCGGAAGATCGTCCTGCTGATCCTGGCCTTGGCGGCCGCCGCCGGCGCCAGCCTGTCGACCCCCGCGGCCGAAGCGGCCTGCCGCAAGATCTGCTGCCCGAACGATCCCACAGCCTGCATCGAATGCTGCAGCCGGCCCTGTCCGGTCCTGCGGTGCCCATGAGACCAATCGAAGAAGGAGGAGACGACGTGCGAAAGCTCGCTTTCCTGATCCTTGCCCTCGCGGCCGCCGCCGCGAGCCTGATTCCGGCGACCACGGCGGAGGCGGCCTGCAAGAAGATCTGCTGCCCTGGCAACCCGCCGACATGCGTCACCTGCTGCAGCTCGCCCTGCCCGACGATCGTCTGTCCACCCTGAGAGGAGATGCGCCCGGGGGCATTGATTCCGGGCGCGCCTCGTAGTATCCTCGAAGCAACTTTCTTCGTGAATACCAGATTGCGCTTTCCTGCGGGAGGCCATGGTGCGCCTGTTGCCCGTTCTGTTCGCCGTCTACTGGTCGTCGGTGTTGCTGTGGTGCCTCATGGCGTCGCGCCTGTGCGAGAGCCTGAGCCGGCGTCACCCCCTGCTCTACGACGCGCTCGGACGGCCGGCGCCGCTCGGCGGTAGCGACCTGCGGAGGGACATGGCGCTGCTGCGGTTCCTCCTCGGCGGGCGCTACCGCCTCCTCAAGGATCGTGGGCTCGTCCGCCTCTGTGGCGCCATGCGCGCCTTTCTCTGCGTCTACGTCCTCTTCTTCTTCACGCTTCCCGGTTTCCTGCTACGCTGAGCCTCTGGGAGGAGGCACCTCAGCTCCGGATGAACCGCAAACCCGTGGTGGGAGTCGTGGGCGGCGGCGGTCGCACGGCGCCGGAGGGCTCGACGGTCTACCGCCTGGCGTACGAGACCGGAGCGCTGGTGGCGCGGCGGGGCGCGGTCCTGCTGTGCGGCGGCAGGGACGGGGTGATGGAAGCCGCCGCGAAAGGCGCCCGCGAGGCCGGCGGCCCGACCGTGGGGATCCTCCCGGGGCGGGACCCCCGCCAGGGCAATCCGTACCTCGACTGCGCGATCGCCACCGGCCTACGGGACGGCCGCAACTGGATCAACGCCCACGCCTCCGACGTCCTGATCGCGCTTGAAGGAGGGCCAGGCACGCTGTCGGAGATCGGCCTCGCCCTGAAGATTGGCAAGCCGGTCGTCTACCTCGGCTACTGGGAGTTCCTGAACGCCTGCCGGGCGCTCACAGCGCCGTTCGCGCGGACCGCCGGGGAGGCGGTGGAGCGGGCGTTCGCGCTGCTCGGCCGCGGGCTCGCCGGGAGCTTTCCGGAGGTCGAAGGCCAGAGCGCCCAGAAGCGGCAGTTCGAACAGTTCCTGAAGCGCGTTGATCGCACGCTGTAGCCTATAAAAAAGGGTGCGGGCCGGCCCGCAGGGTGAAGGCCGGCCCGCCGAGGAGACACCCTACGTTGGTAGGGCACCATAACCCCTCCCAGGGATCCAGCGAATCCAGCGATCCGCTGGACAACGTCCTTGGTACCGGCAGGCAGACAGTCAGGAGAAGAGTGAGGACCGCGTGGGGAGGAGCGCTGGGAACGTCTCGAGTGGCCTGGTCTGTCGTCGTCGTCCATGAGGACCCCCTCTCGCCCGCCCAAGTAGTAACACTACTATTTTTGTTGCGAGAACCGTGCCGGATCAGACCCAGCCGAGGGCCTTCACCACCGCCGCCACCATCTCCTCATCGCCGGGCCGCGTGGCCTCGGCGGCGGGCTCGACTCCCTGGCGGCGCAGCTCGGCGCTGGTGACCGCGCCGATGGATGCGGCCCGCAGCTCGCCGCGCCGCCGCTCCCAATCACCGCCGAACAGCTCCGAGAAGTGGCGGGCGATCCGCGGGCTGGTGAACGTCACCCAGCCGATGGGGGAGGAGGAGAACAGCTCCGCCGCCCGTCCCGGCGCCTCGGGCGGCAGGCGCTTGTCATACGCCACGACTGCGATGGGCTCGGCGCCGGCCGCGGCGAGACCTTCCAGCAGGGCAGGGCGGGCGTCGGCCGCCTGTGGCAGGAGGACGCGGCGGCGCCGGCCCACGTAGGGCGCGAGGTCTGCGGCGAGCCCCTCGGCGTCGGGCCGGCTCGCCAGGAGGTGGGGCTCGACCTCCCAGACGCGCAGGGCCTCGGCCGTGGCAGGCCCCACGGCGGCGACGCGGAGGCGGGGCGGCAGGGTGCCGCCGGTCAGGGGCAGGAAGGCTTCCACCGCGTTGGTCGAGGTGAAGACGAGCCAGTCATAGAGGGCCAGCTCGGACGCGGCCCGTTCCAGGGGCCGCGGATCGGCGGGAGGCACGACCTCCAGCAGAGGAAGGAACTCGACGGCTGCGCCTGCCTGCCCGAATGCGTCGGCGAGTCCCTCGGCCTGGTGCTCGGCCCGGGTGACGACGACCCGGACGCCGGCGAGGGGTTTCATCGCCGAATGCGCTCCAAAACCTCGTCCGCCCCGTCCGCCCGCATGGCGACGACGCAGGCGGCAGTGACCTCCTCTGGACACTCTCCCACCGCTTCGCCCCGGGCGGCGTGGCGGCCGTCGGGCGTCGCCAGCAGGGCGGTCAGCCGCAGCGCGCCGCCGTCTCCCTCTGGCCGCGCCCAGGCGGCGAGGGGGAGGGTGCAGTCCCCGCCGAAGGCCGCCACCACGCGGCGCTCGGCTGCGGCGGCGCGGGCGGTCGGCGGATCGTCCAGGACACAGCAGAGCGTGGACGCCAGCCCGCCGACGCGGACCTCGATGGCGAGCGTCCCCTGTCCCGGAGCAGGGAGGAGGATGCCGGTCGGCACGGGATGAGCGGGAAATCCCTGGAGGCCCAGACGCTGCAGGCCGGCGGCGGCCAGCACGACGCCGGCGGCCCCGCTCTCCCGCCACTTGCGCAGCCGCGTGTCCACGTTGCCGCGCACAGGCTCGACGCGCAGGTCCGGCCGGCGCATCAGGATCTGCGCGCGCCGACGCAGCGCGCCGGTGAGCACCACGGCGCCCTCGGGCAGCCCATCGAGGTCCTCGGCCGCCTCGCTCACCAGCACGTCCCGCGGGTCGGCCCGCTTGGGGTGGGCGCACACCGCGAGCCCCTCGGGGAGGGAGACCGGCAGGTCCTTCAGGCTGTGCACGGCGAGGTCGAGCGAGCCGTCGAGCAGGCCGCTCTCCAGCTCGCGGGTGAAGAGCCCCTTGCCGCCGTGCTTCGCCAGGTCTCCTGGGATGACGTCTCCCTGGGTGACGATCGGCACCAGCTCCACGGCCAGGCCCTCGTGCCTCTCCTCCAGGGCGCCGGCCACCATGCCGGACTGCGCCATGGCCAGCGCGCTCCGGCGGGTGCCCAGGCGGAGGCGGAAGGCGGGGTCAGTCGCTCTCGTCGTCATCCAGATGGAACAGCTCGCGGACGAGGTCGAGCCGCGAGAGGTCCTCGCCGTCCTTGGCCCGCAGCCGGCTGCTCGGGTGGTGGAGGATCTTGCGCACCAGCGAGCGGGTGAGGCGCTCGAGGTCCTCGTGGGTCTCCGCAGGGAAGCGCGAGAGCGCGTCGGCCAGCTCCTGCTGGCGGATCCTCTCCGCCTGCTTCTGCAGGCGGGCCACCAGCGGCTCGGCCTCCAAACCGCGGAACCAGGCGCGGAAGTGCGACAGCTCCTGGTCGATGATCTCCTCGACCCGGGGGACCTCCTCCTTGCGCCGCTTCAAGTTGCGCTGGATCAGGTGGTCCAGCGAGTCGACCGTGTGGAGGAAGACGTTCTCGACCCGCCCGGCCGAGGGCTCGACGTTCCTCGGCACGCCCAGGTCCACCACCAGCAGCGGCCGGGTGGGGCGGTGGGACATCGCCTCCCGGATGTCCTGGCGGGTCAGCACCGGCTCCTCGGCGCCGGTCGAGGCGATCACCAGGTCAGCCGCGCGCACCGCCGCGAGGCGCTCCTCGAACGAGAGGACCTGCGCGTCCGGGAACTCCTCCTGGAACTGGCGCGCCCGCTCGGCGCTGCGGTTCGCCACCTTCAGCTCCCGGGCTCCGCGCTCGACCACCGGCCGCGCCACCGAGCGGGCGATCTCGCCGGCCCCGATGAGCAGCACCTGGCACTCCTCGACGCCGCTGAAGATGTTCCGCGCCAGCTCCACGGTGGCGTAGCCGAGAGAGACGGCCCCGGAGGAGATCCCCGTCTCCGTGCGCGCCCGCCGGCCCGCCGCGGCGGCGCTGCGCAGCAGGCGCCTGAGGATCGTCCCCTCGGCGCCTACGGCCTCGGCCAGCACCGAGGCCTGCTTGACCTGGCCCAGGATCTCCGGCTCGCCGAGCACCATGGACTCCAGCCCACTCGCCACCCCGAGGAGGTGGCGGGCCGCCTCGCCGTTGCGCTTCACGTACAGCCGGCCCGGCCGCTCCAGCTCCGGCACCCGCCTGAGGAATACCACTCCCAGGGCAGCATGGTAGGCCCCCTCCTCGTCCCGCGGCTGGAGATAGATCTCCGTGCGGTTGCAGGTGGAGAGGAGGAACGCCTCCGCCACCTCGGGCCGGGCGAGCAGGTGGACCAGCATCTCCTCCGTCTCCTCCTTGCCGTAGGAGACCTTCTCCCGCAGCTCCAGGGGGGAGCAGCGGAAGTCCGTGCCCACCAGAAGGAGGGCCGGTTCCTGGCGGCTGTCGCTGGAGGGGGAAGACAACGGGGCGTTCATCGTCCTACAGGAAGCCGTGGAAATCCGTGAAGAAGAAGTTCACCGCCACCAGGGAGAAGAGGATGGCACCGAAGCCGGCGAGGCTCGCCAGGGCCGTCTGGCGCCCCTGCCACCGGCGCAGGCGGCGCAGCAGCAGGGCCGCCGCGTAGAGCACCCAGGTGGCGAGCGTGAACAGGATCTTCGGGTCTCGCAGCCAGGCGTCGTGGTAGAGCCGCTCCGCCCAGATCGCCCCCGTCACCACCGCGCCCGTCAGCGTCACGAAGCCCACCGAGAGCGCGCCGATCATCATTCTCTCCAGCACCTCCAGAGGCGGCAGCTTGCCGTAGAAGGTGGAGAAGCGACCCGCTTTGAGGTCGCGGTAGAGCTGCAGGAAGAGGAAGGCGTAACCCGCCCCCACCACGAACGCGGCATAGCCCAGCAGGGCGAGCGACACGTGCGCGGCGAAGAACGGGTCGTGGAAGATCGCCCGGTCCGGCGGCTTCGGCCGGTTCAGCAGCGACGACAGGAGCTGAAAGAAGAAGACCAGCGACACCAGCCAGAACCCCGTCGAGCGGGCCCGGCCGTGCCATTCCACGAACACGTAGACCACCGCCACGGCGAAGGCCACGATGGACAGCGCCTGCGACACGGTCGCCGCCGGGAACTGCCGCCACTGGACGGTCAGCGCCGCCAGGTAGGCCAGGTGGAGCAGGACCGTCCCGCGCAGGGCGGGCGTCGCCGTCCGCTCGGCCACCGGATGGGAGGCGAAGAAGAGGAAACCGTAGTCGACCGCCACCAGCAGGTAGGCGAGCGGCAGCAGGATCGTCGCGATGTCGAGAAAGGTCTGCACAGCTCTCCGGACTCCAGAGAGATGCTAGCACCTTCTTGCCCGCCCTCCCATCCTCTGCTAACGTGCCGCGGTCTGCGGCAAGCGCAGTAGTTCCAAGGAAATCCGTCCGTTGGAGGGAGACCGGACCGGGCATGGCCAACGTCGTCATCGTGGGGATGCAGTGGGGGGACGAGGGCAAGGGGAAGATCGTCGATCTCCTCTGCCCGGCCTTCGACGGGGTGGTGCGCTACCAGGGCGGCCACAACGCCGGCCACACGGTCCGGTTCCGCGACCGCCACTTCTCCCTGCAGCTCATCCCCTCGGGCATCCTCCATCCGGACATGCTCTGCGTGCTGGGCAACGGCATGGTGGTGGCGCCAGACGCCCTGCTTTCCGAGCTTGCCCGGCTCTACGAGGCCGGCGTGCGTTTCGATGGCCGGCTCTTCCTCTCCAACCGCGCCCACGTGCTGCTGCCCTGCCACGCCCTGCTCGACCAGGCGCGGGAAGACGCCCGCGGCGCCGCCAAGATCGGCACCACCTCGCGGGGCATCGGCCCCGCCTACGAGAGCAAGGCGTCCCGCGCCGGCCTACGCATGGTGGACCTCTTCGCGCCCGACCTCGAGGACCGCCTGCGGGCGCTGCTCGCCCGCATCCAGGCCGAGCTCGTCAGCCTGGGAGGGGAAGCCCTGCCGACCCCGGCGTCCTACGTCGACATGTGCTTCCTCTGGGGCGAGCGCCTGAAGCCCAGCCTGCGCGACACCGAGCAGCTCCTGAACGGCTGGATCCGGGAAGGCAAGAGCCTGCTGTTCGAGGGGGCTCAAGGGTCGCTCCTGGACGTCGACCACGGCACCTACCCCTTCGTGACCAGCTCCAACTCCACGACCGGCGGCGCCTGCACGGGCACGGGCGTGCCGCCCACCAGGATCGACGGCGCCATCGGCGTGCTCAAGGCCTACACCACGCGGGTGGGGGGAGGACCCTTCCCGAGCGAGCTGACCGACGACACCGGCGAGTTCCTGCGCCGGCGCGGCAACGAGTTCGGCACCGTCACCGGCCGGCCGCGCCGCTGCGGCTGGCTCGACACGGTGGCCGCCCGCTACGGCCAGCTCCTCAACGGTGTGGGAACGGTCGCCCTGACCAAGCTCGACGTCCTCGACGAGCTCGACGAGATCCCGGTCTGCGTGGCCTACCGCTTCCGCGGCGAGCTCCTGCGCGACTTCCCGCCGGACCGCCGCACCCTGGAGGGAGCCGAGCCGGTGCTGCGCACCTTCAAGGGCTGGAAGCGCTCGACCGTGGGCATCCTCGACTGGAGCGATCTCCCACAGCAGGCCCGGGACTACATCGACTTCATCGAGCAGGAGATCGAAGCTCCCGTCACCCTCGTCTCCACCGGTCCCCGGCGCGAAGAGACGATCCTGCGGGCCCACCCGAGCCTGGAGCGGCTCACCTCAGGCCGGCTGGGGCGGGTTCTGGAGCAGCGCTGAGCCGGTGCCGACTGCTTCGGGTATACTGCCCCGCTTGGGGGCCGTTAGCTCAGTTGGTAGAGCAGCGGACTTTTAATCCGCGGGTCCAGAGTTCGAGTCTCTGACGGCCCACCAAACTCCCATTTTAGTAAATAGCGACTCCGGAGGTTTTGGAGACTGCGTCCGCTGTGGAGTAACGAGCCGCGCCCTGCCCGCGCCTAAGGAACGTGACTCCGTTGCGACGGGTGATGGTC
>DASWME010000043.1:0-34968 GCA_036399915.1 Thermoanaerobaculia bacterium | reverse complement strand
TCACTCCGGCCTGCAGGTTGGTCACCCAGCGGTAGGCGTAGGTCATGAGGAGCTGGGCGACCACCGAGCAGGCGCCAACGGCCGCGAGCAGCAGCCACTGCCGGAGAGCCGGCGCGCGGAACCCGGCGAGCCCGAAGGGGGCGGTCGCGAGCAGTCCGAACAGGGTGAAGCTGCCATAGATCGCCCACGAGCTCTCGGTGCGGCGGGCGGCGCGGATGGCGGTGACCGCGGCCCCGGAGAGCACCGCCGAAGCGAGGCCCACGCCTTCCCAGACCCCGAAGCGCAGCTCGCCAAGCCCGGCCCCGCCTCCAGCGGCGAGCGCCATCCCGACGAGGGCGGCGGCGAGCGGCAGGACCAGCCGCCGGTCGACGCGCTCGCCAAGGAAAAGCGCGGCGAAGGCGACGCTGAAGACCGGCGAGGAGTAGTTGAGGAGAGTCGCGATCCCCACCGGCACGTGCTCGATGGCGAGGAAGTAGAGGAGCACGGCGGTGCCGCCGAAGACGCCGCGGTAGAACAGCAGATCCAGGCGCTGGAACATCACCGCCTTGCGCGCCAGCGGCGGCACCAGCAGGACGGGCAGCATCATGAAGGCGAAGCGGAAGAACGCCACTTCGCTCCCGGAGAGCCCGGCCGCGGCGAGCTTCGCCGCCAGCGCCATCACGGCGAAGCAGACGGCGGAGAGGGCCATCAGGAAGAGGGGGCGGCGAGGCAAGGGGAACCGTCGAGGTCAGCTCTCCGGAGCTGCGCCAGGCGCGTTGGGAGGAAGGTCCGCGGGGATCAGGCTGCCGAGCGCCCGCGGCTCCGGCAGCTCGCGCAGGAACACCCGCTCCCAGGGAGGCGCTGCGGCACTCTTCTCGCGCACGATCGCCTCGTAGGGGCCGGCAGGGCCGGCGTCTCCGGAGAGGGTGAGCAGGTCCGCGAGGGTCCGCGCCAGCAGAGCGGTCGGCTGGTCCGGTAGCGCTTCGACCCGCCGCGCCTCGGCCAGAGAGGCGGCGAGCTGCCGGCGGGCCCCCGCGGGATCGCCGCCGTCCTGGAGCGCGTTGATCACGGCCAGCAGCGCGGCGGCGCAGCGCTCGTCGCTCAGCGGGAAGGCGTTCTCGGCGGCGGCGCGCAGGTAGACCGCCGCCCGCGGGTGCTGACCGCTGCGCAGCGCGGCGACGCCGCCGAAGTAGGAAATGGGCAGTGCGAAGCCGACCTCGCCCGACGCCTTCTCCCAGACCCGGATGGCTTCGGCGTCCACCGGGTCGGCGGACTCGCGGAGCCGTCTCACCAGCGCGTCGAAGCGACGGGCCGCGGCCGCGTTGTGGGAGCCGATGGGGGGCACCTTGAAGAGCGCGGCCATCTTGTGGGCCAGCAGGAAGAGCTCGAGGGGATGGGCACCCAGGCGCGCCGCGGTCTCGCGCCAGTCGGGCAGGGCCGCGAGGCGATCCGGAGCGACCGGCAGGAGGCGGCTGCGGGCGATCGTCGCGAGGAAGGTCCGCGCCAGCAGGGCCTGCCCCCGCAGGCTCGGATGGACGTGGTCCATGAACAGCTCCCAGGTCGTGGCGTCTCCGGCCGGGGACCGGGACTCCGCCGCGAAGGTGGCCTCGCAGTCCGCCAGCGGCACCCGCTCCTCCGCGGCCAGGCGCCGCAGGACGGCGTTCTTGTCGCGCGAGGCGCGCCAGGGCATGGCATCCAGATCGCGCGCCCGCCGGTACTGCTCGGCCGCGTCCGCGGGCCGGCCCGCCGCTTCGAGAGCCCGCGCGTAGCCGTAGGCGGCGGCCGCGTGGTGAGGCGCCTCCCGGACGAGCCGCGCCAGCGTATCGACGGCGGTGGGATCGGCCGCCGCAAGGCGGCGCTCCCAGTCCTTTCGGCGCCCGGGCGGCAGGTCCTCCTCGGAGCTGGCGATGGGCGCGAGGTCGCGCTCGTTGCTCGCCACGGTCGCGAGCACCACGGGCACGCCGTGCTGGCGCGCCGCGCGGACGATGGCGCGGAAGTTCTCCTCCAGGCTCTGGCGCGCCGCCGCGTGCAGCTCGCTTCCCGGCGGGATCTCCTGGACCGCCGCCATGATCTGGATCAGGTCGGGCCGCCCGCCCGGCGTGCGCGGCTGCAACCGGCCGCGCAGCGCCTCGGCCGCCTGCACTAGCGCCAGGTGGCGGAGGAGGTAGACCGCCTCCATCGCCGCGGCGCCCCGCCCCATGGACTGGAACGAGGCCACCCCGGAGGCGCCGAAGAACTCGTTGTGGGCCTCGTAGACCAGCAGGAGGTCCGGCTCCAGCGCGTCGAGCACTTCGACCGCGAGCTTGCGGATGGGAAAGCTCGCCACGGCCGTCACCCCGAGGTTGATCACCTCGACCCGCCGGTCCGGCAGGACGGATTGGAGCATGGCCTGGAGAAAGCGCGCGCCCGTGAGGTTGCGCGGCATCGGGAAGCCCTCGACGGTCGAGGCACCGAGGAAGACGACCCGCACGGTGTTGGCCGGCTTGGGGAGGACGACGAGGTCGCGGCGGTGGCTGCCGAGCAGGGCCGCGCCGCCGGGGCCGCTGCGGGCAAAGAAGATCTCCGCGGCCCGCGGATGGATCTCGTAGAGCTGTCCGGAAGGCCCCGCGGGGCCGAGCGGGTGGAGGAGCGGCGCCCCACCGCCGAAGCCGGCCAGGCGCAGCCCCAGCTCGAGCAGCCCGGCGAGGCCGAAGCCGAAGGCCACGAGGAGCAGCCGGTGCTTCCAGGTGAGCCGCGGTCGCGGGTTCACTCGCCCGGGCGATTGAAGGTGGAGGGAATGAACTCCGGGTCTTCCTGGGCGCGGCGCTCGAAGCAGAGGAAGTCGTAGTAGCCGCAACGGCAGGTGCCGGGGTACGTGCGGCAGATCGCGGGGCGCGCCTCGTAGACGGTGCAGCGCCGCGTTTCGGGGTCGAGGAACTTGCAGGTGGTGCCGTAGATCCTGTCCGGCTTGTGGCGGAGGACGACCTCACCGGGCTCCTTGCCTTTCTTGGTAAACTTCCGCGCGACCGTTTCGGGAGGCAGGCCCAGGTGCCGCGCCAGGCGGCGCACGTCGGAATCCTGGATGGGGATCCGCGGGTACGAGCAGCAGTAGGAAGGGCAGCGGTCGCAGTTGTAGAAGCTTGCCATAGAGAGGTCTCTTGGTGGAGTCTAACGGTTTTGAGGGGAATGTCCACTGCGGAGATTGCAATGAATGGAACAACCGTCGCGTCCGTCTTCAGCATCCTGCTTCTCGCTCTCGCCGGCGCTGCCGCCGCCCCGGCTGCGGAGCCCGCTCCGGCGGCGCTGCCGGTCCCGGAGAGTATCGTCGCCCAGGACGTCCCACGCATTCCGCGCGAGCGCGTCGCAGACCTGCTCCCGTACGAGAACATCCGCAGCGCCAGCCTCTCGGACTGGCACCCCAAGGAGCGCCGCCTCCTCATCGGGACCCGCTTCGCCGAGAGCCCGCAAGTCCATGAGGTGGCGATACCCATGGGAGCGCGCACGCAGTTGACCTTCTACCGCGATCCGGTCGGCTCCGGCCAGTACCGGCCGAACGATCCCGATCAGATCGTCTACTCGCTCAACGAGGGCGGTGCCGAGAACTTCCAGTTTTTCCTGCTCGACCGCAGGAGCGGCCGCGCCAAGCGGTTCACCGACGGCGCGCACCGCTACGTCTCCCCGCTCTGGTCGCGCGGCGGCAGGCTCCTCGCCTACGCCAGCAACGCCCGCAACGGCCGCGACATGGACATCTACGTGGCCGACCCGCCGACGCCCGGCAGCGAGCGCCGGCTGGTCGAGGTCAAGGGCTCCTGGGACCCGCTCGACTGGAGCCGCGACGACCGCCGGCTCCTGCTCTCCGAGTACATCTCGGCCAACGAGGCCTACCTGTACTGGGTGGACGTGGCGACCGGCGAGCTGCACACGATCACGCCACGCAACGCCCGCAAGGAGGATTCGACCGTCTCCTACCAGGGCGGCGCGTGGTCGGCCGACGGCAAGTCGGTCTACACGACAAGCGACCGCGACAGCGAGTTCCTGCGGCTGGTCCGGATCGACCTCGCGACCGGGCGCTCCATCGTGCTCTCGGGCGACGTGCCGTGGGACGTGGAGCAGTTCGACCTCTCGGACGACGGCCGGCTGCTCGCCTTCACGGTCAACGAGGACGGCGTGAGCAGGCTGCGGTTCCTCGACCTGAGCACGGGCAGAGCCCTCCCCGTGCCCGAACTGCCGGCTGGCGTGGCCGGGGGTCTGCTCTTCCGGCCCAACTCGCATGAGGTGGCCTTCTCGATGAGCTGGGCCCACTCGCCGTCGGACATCTACAGCTACGACCCGGACCGCAAGCGGCTGGAGCGCTGGACGGCGAGCGAGGTCGGCGGGCTCGATCCGGAGCGGTTCGTGGCGCCGGAGCTGATCCACTACCCCACCTTCGACGGACGGAAGATCCCGGCGTTCGTCTACCGGCCGCCGGGGGACCGCTTCAAGGGCAAGCGCCCGGTGTACATCAACATCCACGGCGGGCCGGAGGGGCAGGCCCGGCCGGGGTTCCAGGGAAGCAACAACTACCTCCTGGACGAGCTGGGTATCGCGGTCGTCGTCCCCAACGTGCGCGGCTCGAGCGGCTACGGCAAGAGCTATCTGAAGCTGGACAACAGCCGGCTGCGCGAGGACTCGGTGAAGGACATCGGCGCGCTGCTCGACTGGATCGCCACCCAGCCCGACCTCGACTCCTCGCGGGTGATGGTGGCCGGCGGCTCCTACGGCGGCTACATGTCGCTCGCCACCTTGACCTTCTACAGCGACCGGCTGTGCTGCGGCTGGGACTCGGTGGGGATCAGCAACTTCGTGACCTTCCTCACCAACACGCAGGGCTATCGCCAGGACCTGCGCCGCGTCGAGTACGGCGACGAGCGGGACCCGGAGATGCGGACCTTCCTCGAAGGGATCGCCCCCGCCAACCGGGCGAAGCGGATCACCAAGCCGCTCCTGGTGACCCAGGGCGCCAACGATCCGCGGGTGCCGCTCTCGGAGTCAGACCAGATCGTGGCCGCCGTCAGGAGCAACGGCGTGCCGGTCTGGTACCTCGTCGCCAAGGACGAGGGGCACGGCTTCGCCAAAAAGAGCAACACGGATTACCAGCGAGCGGTGCTGTTCGAGTTCGTGCGGCGATTCTTGCTCGGCGAGGGAGAGGCGGCGGCGGGAAAGTAGGTGCGCACAGCGCAGCCTACGAATGCACCACCACCCGGTTCTTACCGCTGCGCTTGCAGAGCAGCAGGGCCTCATCGGCGGCCTGGTAGAGGTCCTGCGGCGAGGACATCGCCTCGCCGAGCTGGGCGATGCCGAAGGAGCAGCTCACCGGGATCCTGGCGTCGCCATAGCTGTGCTCGTAACCGCCGACGCGCTCGCGCAGCTTGGAAGCCAGGGCCTCGGCCCCCTCGGCGGCGGTCTCGGGCGCGAGGATCACGAACTCGTCGCCGCCGACGCGCGCCAGCACCTGCTCGGGACGCACCAGGTCGCGGGCCAGCGAGGCCACCTGCTTGAGGATGAAGTCGCCGCAGAGGTGGCCGTAGGTGTCGTTGATGGTCTTGAACTCATCGAGGTCGAAGATGATCAGCGACAGCGGCCGCTGGTGCCGCACGGCGCGGGCGTACTCGCGCTGCAGCTCCTCCTCGAACTTCCGCTTGTTGAAGATCTCGGTCAGGCCGTCCTTCGCCACCAGGTCGTAGATGGCCAAGTGATAGGCGCTCTCCACGTCGGCCTCGTGGAGGAACTTGAAGTGCACGGCGGCGGTCTGGAAGCGGTCGCCGCTGCGCAGCACCGTCCGCCCGTGGACGGGCTGGCCGTTGACGAAGGTGCCGTTGGTGCTGCCGAGGTCCTCGAGGGTCACCACCGACCCGACGTAGCGCAGCCGGGCGTGCTTGCGCGAGATGGACATCACCTCGGGCAGGCTGATGCCCACCGCGGCCGAGCGGCCGATCTCCAGGGTGGAGCCGGGCGAGACGCGGAAGCGCGAGCCCAGACGCTGGCTCTCGGGATGGGCGATGAGGATGACGTCCGCCTCGGACTCCAGGTGCGCGAGGGGACGCCCCTCCCGGTCCCGCGAGGCGTTCTCGAAGGTCTGGGTCATGCCGCTCTCATGGAGCGGCGAGAGGTCGATGTCGTCCGTGTCGGAGTCGCCCCGGGACTGCAGGAGGTCGCGGGAGTCCGAGCGGTACCGTTCTTCCATGGTTCGACGGGCCCGAGGCTGGTCGGGTGGCAATGCAGCGTATCACCGGGTGCTTGGAAGCGTCAAACGGGCGGGCCTTACTTCCCCGCCAGCAGCGCCTTCAGCACGTGCCGCGCCACCTCGGGGTTCTCGCGCAGGCGGCGGATCGAGTAGGGGTACCAGTCCCGCCCGTAGGGGACGTAGACCCGCAGCCGGTGGCCGCCCTCGATGAGGATGCGGCGCAGCTCCTCGTCCACCCCGAGCAGCATCTGGAACTCGTACTGGTCGCGCTTGAGGCCGTGCTGGTCAATGAGGGCGACGGCCCGGCAGACCAGGTACTCGTCGTGGGTGGCGATGGCCGGGTAGACCCCCCGGACGATCAGCTTCTCGAGCGCCTGGACGAAGTTGGCCCGCACCGTCTCATAGCCCTTCCAGGCGATGCGGCGGGGCTCGACGTAGATCCCCTTGCAGAGGCGGACGCTCGCCCCCTCCTCCGGCAGCTCGTCGATGTCGCGCAGGGTGCGGCGCATGTAGGCCTGCAGGACGCAGCCGAGATTGCCGTAGCGCGCGTGCAGCTCGCGGTAGATGCGCAGCGTGGCGTCCGTGCAGGTGTGGTCTTCCATGTCGATGCGGACGAAGTTGCCGAACCGCCTGGCGGTCTCGGCGATGTGCGCCACGTTCTCGCAGCAGAAGCCTTCGTCGATCTTGAGGCCCAGGAGAGTGAGCTTGATCGAGACGTTGGAGTCGATCCTCTCGCGGTCGATGGCCTCGAAGACCCGCACGTACTCCTCGACGGCGGCGGTGGCCTTCTCCCGCTCCCTGACCTCCTCGCCGAGGACGTCGACGGTGGCCATGGCGCCCTGCTGGTTGAGGGAGCGCACGACCCGGACGGCGTCCTCCAGCGTCTCCCCCGCAACGTAGCGGGACGCCACCCGCCCGACGATGGGCTTCGGCACGGCGGGCAGGCCGGTCACCAGCACGCGGTTGAACGCGCTCATCTCAAGCCCCTCCCTCCAGGTGGCTTTGGCTTTTTCAAGGCAGAGTCTATCGGATCAGGCGACGGGCTGCCCAGCGGCCAGCGCGGACGCCGGGACCGGCTCGTCGATCACCCACCGCACGGACTTCGAGCACGGGCAGGCGCCGGCGACCCGGCGCAGCGCCGGCATCCGCCCCGCGGCCTGCTCGGGCGTCATCCTGCCCTCCTCCACCGCGGTGAGCGCCTCGACGTAGTCCTTGTAGTCGCGGCTGGCGCGGTACGCCTCGGGCAGGTTGCGCACGAGGTGCTGGAGATAGTCCTGGAGGGTGGCGAAGGTCTCGCCGGCAGTGCCCGTCCTGCGGAAGGCGGGGACGCCGCGACGGCGGAAGAAGTCCGGATGCGGAACGTGGAGGAGGTCCTCCCGGCGGACGCCCGCGACCGTCTCCCCGGCCAGGATGCGGTCGAGGAAGGTCTCGGAGTCGCCGTGCGAGAGGTTCGCGACGCGGGCCCGCAGGTAGCGGAGGTTCAAGTCGCGCACCAGCTTCGAGACCTCCTCGTAGTACTGGCGCTGCGCCTCGGCGTTCTTCATCGGCTTCAGCCCCAGGCGCACGTTGGTGCCGCCGCCCCGCTCGTCGCCGAACATCTCGAGGCCGCGCGGCAGCCACTTGTTGATCGCCCTCTGCAGCACGTCCATGGTGACGTAGGTCTCGCCGGCCGCGGCGGCGGTGACCCAGCGCCGCATCGGCACGACGCCGGCCGCGAGGTGGAAGGCCTCCTCGCGCAGCATCTGGGGCATGCTCTCGGCCATCGGCTGGTAGGCGGAGATCTTCTGCATCTGGAGCTGGTACTTACCCACCCGGTCGATCAACGCGCAGAAGACGACGTTGTCCACGAAGGAGTCGAAATCGATGTTGAAGGCCCCCAGCAGGTGGGAGCCGGTGTTCATCGACAGGATATCCTCGAGCAGGTCGGGCGCGGACTCCTTCGAGACGGAGCTCCAGTCGTCCTCGACCAGCAGATGGAGCATCTGATAGCCGTGCCGCAGCTCCTCGGCCATCATGCGCAGGATCCAGAACTGCTCCTCCTCGTCCTGGGCGCGGGCGAGCGTCAGGCGGTGCTGCTGGATGGAGCCGAACTCGGTGGACGCCTGGGCGCGGATGGCGCCGAAGAGGTGATGGGCCTGCTCGGGGACCATCTCGGAGGCCTTCTGGAACTTCGGCTTGCCCTTCAGGTCCCCGCACTCGATCTCGCTGCACATCCCCAGCTCGCGGTAGGCGCAGAGCTGGAACCGGGGATCGTTGGGGAAGTGCTTGTCCCAGTTCTCGAGCAGGAAGTCGTAATCCGTAAGGAAGACGTCCTTCCAGCGCAGCACGGCCTCGTGGTACCGCTTCGGCAGGGTGGTGGTCTTCACGCTCATCCCGATCTCCTGAGGGCGCAGCCTGCTGCGCCCCTACAACGTCTTGACGAACGGCGTCAGGCCCGACGGCTCGAACCCCAGCGAGCCGAAGAAGCGGCGGAGGTCCTCCCTCTCCTCGTCCACCAGGGTGCGGACGCTGCGGGCGCCCTGGGAGCGGAAATGCTCCAGAATGACCTCGGCCATCCGCCGGCCGAGCGCCTTGCCCTGATGGTCCGGATCGACTCCCAGGACTTCGATCCAGCCGGTCGGCTCCTCGAGGCCGAACTCCCCGGAGCGCACCTCGCCGAGCATGAACCCGGCGACCTTGCCGTCGACCTCGGCGACCACCGAGGCTTCGGGGGCCCGGCGTAGGTAATAACCGATCCGCCTTTCCCAAACTTCCGGCCGGTAGCGGCCGCCGATCTTCTCGTCGATGGTGACGATGTCGCTGATGTCCAGCTCGTCGAGCGGACGTACGCGGATGCCGGCGGCGGTTTCGTTCATGGCCTGGATCAGGGGAAGAGCGCCACTTGTGCGCTCCGTCACAAGCGGGGATTGTAGCGGTTCGGGGGGGTGCGCGCAAAGGGCCGCACGCGCGGATCGAACAGGAATCGCCTATCCTTTGCCCCGCCATGAGGCAACCCGCGCCCGTCCTCCCCTCCCCCGCCACTCCGGCGCCCGCACCGGCTCCAGCCTCGCGGGTCCACCTGGCGCTGCTGCTCGCGCAGATCTCCTTCGGCGTGTTCCACGTGGTGGCCAAGGCGGTGCTCGCGAGCCTGTCGCCGCTGGCGCTCGCCGCCATCCGGGTGAGCCTCGCGACGCCCATCCTGATGGCGCTCGCCTGGCGGCGGGACCGCTTCGTCCCCGCCCGCCGGGACCTCCCCATGCTCGCGCTGCTCGGCGGCCTTGGGGTCTTCGCGAACCAGGCCCTGTTCATCACCGGCCTCAAGCTCACGACGGCGACCAACGCGGCCATGCTTATGCTCTCGGTCCCGGTGTTCACGGCAGCGGCCGCCGCTGCGCTGGGCATCGAGAGAGTGGGCACGGGCCGGCTGGCGGGGATCGCCCTGTCCGTGGCCGGCGCCCTGGTGCTGGTCAACCCGCTGCGCTTCTCGACTGACCCCGGCACCGCCCTGGGCAACGTCCTGATCCTGGCCAACGGCCTCTGCTATGCCCTGTTCCTCGTGCTGCAGCGGCCGGTGCTGAACCGCATCCCGTGGCGGACGGTGCTCGCCTGGTCGTTCCTCTTCGGCGGGGCCGGCGTGCTGCTCGTCTCGATCCCGGCGCTCACCGCTCTCGAGCCGGCGAAGGTCCCGGCAGGGGCGTGGCTGGGGGTGGCCTACATCGTCCTGTTCCCGACGGTCTTCGCGTACGCGGCCAACACCTGGGGGGTGCGCCGCTCCTCCCCCGCCCTGGTGGCGGCCTACAACACCTTGCAGCCGCTGGTGGCGGCGGCGCTGGCGGTCGCCTTCCTCGGCGAGCGGCTCGGCTGGATGGAAGGGTTGGGATTCGTCTTGATCGTGGCGGGGCTCTGGCGGGTGACCGCGCGGTCGTCCCCCGCCCGGCGGTAGAGCGCCAGGGAGCGCCGGCCGAGGCGCGCGGCCTCGCCGGAGCGACCCTGGGCTTCGCGCAACGCGGCTTCGATCGCGAGCAGGCGCGCCTTGCCGAGCCGGCATCCCGTGCCCCCCGCCAGGTGCTCCCGGGCGCTCCGCAGGGCCTGCTCGGCGCCGGCGAGATCCGCAGCGAGCCGGCGGACGTCGGCCAGGACGCCCCAGGCCCGCGCGAGCAGGTCTTCGGCCACGAGAGAGCGCTCACCGGCCAGCCCCTGGGCCACGGCGACAGCCACCTCGGCTCGCTCCGGACCGGCCGCCTCGCCGTGGCTCCTCTCCAGCAGCAGCTCGCAGAGGG
This sequence comes from Thermoanaerobaculia bacterium, assembly GCA_036399915.1. GTDB lineage: Bacteria > Acidobacteriota > Thermoanaerobaculia > Multivoradales > UBA5704 > DATARR01. The sequence continues at coordinate 24,528 of DASWME010000043.1, read as the reverse complement.
CCCAGTTCCGGTACCGCGGATCGCTCAGCGCCGCCTCCCGCCGCCGCTCGGGAGGCAGCCCCTCCAGCTCGGCCGACAGCCGTTCGGCCTCGCAACGGCCGGATTCCAGCTCGGCGCGGGCGCGCCGGGCGACGGAGAACGCCCGGTCGAGGACAGGCTGGTAATCCACCGTTCCCTCCTCGGGAGGAGCGCCGATCGACCAGAGCTCGGCCGTCACAGCGCGGCAACGGTCACATCCGGGGACCAGGTGCTTGAGCACCCGCGAGGTCCCTGCGGGAGAGAGGTCGCCCAGGACGAACCGCTGCAGCTCCTCGCGCGAGGGGTGGGATTGGACGCCGATCCACTTCAAGGCTCGCCGAAGTGCCCGGTGGAGAAAAAAGGGGACATTCATGAGGAGAACTATGTCAAATCAACATAGCGGAGGTTCGCCCCCCGCTCATCTGGCCCCGCCGCACGTGCTCGTGCGCGTGGTAGCTACTGCGCACGAGGGGACCGGCCTCGCAGTGGTCGAAGCCAATGGAAAGCGCGAAGTCCCGGCAGGCGGCGAACTCGTCCGGGTGCACCCAGCGCTCGACCGGCAGGTGCTTGGGGCTCGGCTGGAGGTACTGCCCGATGGTGAGGATCTCGACGCCGGCACTGCGGATGTCCGCGATCGTCGAGCAGACCTCCTCCAGCGTCTCGCCGAGGCCAACCATGATGCCGGTCTTGACGCGCCCCCTGAATTGTCCCCCGTATGGCCCCACATCGCGCCGCCGGGATGCCTCGGCGAGCAGCTCAAGGCTGCGGTCGTAGCGGCTCCCGGGGCGGGCCTGGCGGTAGAGCCGGGGTACCGTCTCCACATTGTGCGAGAAGACCTCGGGGGCGGCGCCGAGGACCACGTCGAGGGCGTCCGGCACGCCGCGGAAGTCGGGGGTGAGGACCTCGACGGCGCATCCCGGATTGCGCTCGTGGACCGCCTCGACGACCCGGGCCCAGTGCCGCGCGCCGCCGTCCGGCAGGTCGTCGCGGTCGACCGAGGTGATGACGGCGTGGCGGAGCCCCATGGCGGCCACGGCCTCGGCCACGTGTCCGGGCTCGTCGGCATCGACGCCCGCCTGAGGACGGCCGGAGGTGACGGCGCAGAAGCCGCAGCGCCGCGTGCAGACGTCACCCAGGATCATGAAGGTGGCGGTGCCGTGCTCGCCCCAGCATTCATAGATGTTGGGGCAGCGGGCTTCCTGGCAGACGGTATGGAGGTTCAGCCGCTCGACGAGCGAGCGGACCTGATGGTAGGCGGCAGGCGTCGCGAGCCGGATGCGCAGCCACTCCGGCCGCCCCTCGCGGCGAGGGGCGGCGGGGCTCGTTTCCGGACCGCGGCCGATCTGGACCAGAGTCTCGCTCATACGTTCCTAGTCTAACCGCAGCGGGGGCCGGAAGGGGCATGGCATGAAAGTCGCAGCATGACGCGTCGCAGAGGGGAGCGGGCTGGCGCAGAGGCTTCAAGGCTGGTCCGTCTCCGACGACGCCATGGAGATGAAACAGCCATGTCCTCTCGACGCTCCCGGTACGCGATCTCTCTTTTCCTCTGCCTGACCCCCACGGCGGCGGTCCCCTCCCAGGCGGGCGCCCTGGAAGGAAACTGCCGCGTTGCCAACCAGCCCTCCGCCACCCTGCTCATCCCGTACTTCGAAGTGGACCTCGCCGACATGTCCGGCCAGACCACGCTCGTCTCGATCAACAACGCCTCGGTCAAGCCGGCGCTCGCCCGGGTGGTGCTGTGGACCGACTGGGGAGTCCCCACCCTGGCGTTCGACATCTACCTTACAGGCTATGACGTCCAGACCCTCAACCTGCGCGACCTCTTCCAGGGGGCGCTGCCGGTGACGGGACCGGAGGTCAAGAGCGCGGGGTCTCTGTCCAATCCCAACGTCCTCTTCACCGGCTGCGGCAATAGCGGGACGGCCGGGATCACGGCGCCGCTCAGCGCCACGGAGCTCGCCTGGCTGCGGGCGGCCCACACCGGTCAGCCGGTCTCGACCGCGTCGCAGTGCGCCGGCAGCGGCAGCGCCGGGCCGCACGTGGCCATCGGCTACATGACCGTCGACGCGGTGAACCGCTGCACGCCGCGCACCGTGGGGACGACGGATAACACTCCCGCCCAGGCCGCCTACTTCACCAAGGGCGGGGCGGGGCTCGCCAGCGACGCCAACGTGCTCTGGGGCGAGTATTACTACATCAACTCGCAGCGCAACACGTCGGACAGCCAGACGGCCATCTCGATCCTGGCGGACACCGATTTCTTCGCGGGCGGCGACTACACCTTCTACGGCCGCTACTCGGGCTTCGACTCCCGGGACGACCGCGCTCCCCTCTCCAGCCTCTACTACACCCGCTACATCGACGGCGGCCCCTTCTCCGGCGGCACCGACCTGATCGTCTGGCGGGACAACCGCAAGTCCGCCGCCACCCTCCACGCCTGCGGCAAGCCTCCCGACTGGGCGCCGCTCGGGGAGATGCAGTTCGTGATCTTCGACGAAGAGGAGAACCCCCGGGAGATCGTGGCCGCCAACGTCTTCCCGCTGGTCACCCAGAAGATCCACGTCGGCGGTCCCACCCTGCCCGTTCCCCAGCCCTTCGGCTGGATGATGATCGACCTCTGGCACAAGGACTCCACCCACGCCCAGGCCTGGGTCAGCGTCATCATGACCGCCGAAGGCCGCTTCAGCGTCGGCCGCGAGGCCCTGCGGGCGGACGATCTGTGCAATTTCGGGCCGTAGGCCCACCCGCTGGCTCCCCGGAGGAGAGAGGGGGAGACGCGCCGCTCTCTTGCGTCTTGAATCCCGTTCAGCCGTGCAGCAGCTTGAACCCGATCTGCGTCCCCATGTTCAGGACGTACCCGAGCTGGATGTTAAGGTACGCGAGCGGCTCGAGAAGGCGGGCGTTCTTGAGGGGGCCGGCGTCCACGGCGTCGAACCCGATGTCGCGTGCGAGTCCGAGCACCGCCGTCTTGGCCCCCGCGTCATCGCCGGCGACGAAGGCGGTCAGCGGTTGCTCTCCGAGGCGCCCCGTCTCCATGTGCTGCGCGAAAACCGTGTTGAAGGCCTTCACCACGCGCGCCTCGAGGAGCTTCTTCTGCAGCTCCTCAGCGCCGCTCGTGGTGAACCCGAGCGCCAGGTTCATGCCGGCGTCGAGCGCGTTGGTCACGTCGACCACCGTCTTGCCCGCGAGCGCTTCGCCGGCCGTCTCGATGACGTCGTCGATCGCCCAGAAGGGGACCGCTAGGATGACGACCTCCGCCCAGCCGGCGGTGTCACGGATGGCCGGCTTGTCGTTGCCGACTGCCCGCACCTCATGACCCACGCGCCCCAGCGTCGTTGAAGCCTACTTTGTCACCCGCGCATCAAGGTTCGTGAGCAGGCCGCCTGACAGCACCGCGCCGCCCGCGCGCTCTTGAGCACGCGGGCGGGCTAACAACCTGAATCTCAATTCACTGCCTCGTTCTGGCCTGGCAGGACAGTCTTTCGAGGCCGAGCAGAAGGATCTCCTTATGGTCCTTGAGCCAGCGCTCCTCCTTCGGAATGGCGATCCTCATCCCCCCGAGTTCGCATCCCTCGCAGGCTCGTGACCCTCGCGTGCTCATAAGCTCCGCTGAGAATCCGCCGGAACACGCCTTTATTCCTTTTGTGGACGAGAAATTGCAGATTAAGCTCTGGCGGTCGCTCCAGCACGTTCGCGCGATTGGGGAACGTCGGATCATTGAGTTAGTGCAAAGAGATTCTCACCCGCTGTGGAACGCAGACTCATGACTACAAACGCGAGGGGCAGAAGGTGGCTCGGCAACCCTGATGGATGATATGGCGTCGCTCACCGCCGGAGGGAGGTTCCAGCCCAGCAGGCTGCGTTCGCGTTCGGCGACGCTGGGCGGTCGTCGCAAGCTCCCGACCTACCGCGGGAGCGTTAGTGAGGGCCACAGCTCGCCGCCCATGATGAGTAGGGCTCACCTCCATTTTTGATATTTATTGATAGAATAAGTAGATGCCCTGCCCAACCTTCTTGTCTAAAGGCAAGGAACTCTGCTACAGTCCACAACTGTAGCAGGACAGCTCCTCATGATTATCCCATGCTCACATTGGTCTTATCGTCGGCACCGGCGGCAGCAACCTCAAACTGAGCGTCGTACTGTCGACACACTCCTGATAAGGAAAGGAGGTGACAAAGAATTATGCACGAGTATGAGACTCCGGAACTTTTTACTCCTGAGGAGATCTACGAGAAGCCAATGCTGCTCGATCTCGAGGAGGTATCAGCCTGCAAGGTCTGCGGCACGGGCGGCAGTGGTGTGGCCGACGACGGCGGCGGCAGCTAGTTTTGCTCTGTGTACCGGAGCCCGCAGGGCTGGGTTGCCTGCGGGCTCCCCCGGCACGAGGGCGGGAGAAGAGTCTGGGGCGATAGGACGGGCGCTTCAGCCATCGAATAGAGGGCGCCACGCGACTCGAGCCGGCCGGTGAGGCGGAGTACCGGACGCACACGCCTTGTCACACCAGCTTGACTGCGTAGATAGCATCCTCCGGCTCTTTAATCCGCCGGGAACAACAAACTTTTTTTGAGTAATGACGCTTGCCCTTGAATAGCCTGTTCGGCAGTTCATGGCTGCATTCTCCCTTGCTTCGCAAACTGGACGGTGGTAAACTGTGTGAGCTTTAACTCAGTAGGTTTGTATGTTCACCACCACCTCATTGCAACCAGTAGGCCTCGGCGGCGGAAAGCTCCGAGTACGACGATGGTTAGCATGCCCGGCAATCCGTCGACGTAAATCCTAAATCGAAAGGAGGTGAACAATCCTATGCACGAATATGAGACTCCGGAACTTTTTACTCCTGAAGAGATCTACGAGAAGCCGATGCTGCTCGATCTCGAGGAGGTATCAGCCTGCAAGGTCTGCGGCACGAGCGGCAGTGGTGTGGCCGACGACGGCGGCGGCAGCTAGTTTTGTTCTGTGTACCGGAGCCCGCAGGGCTGGGTTGCCTGCGGGCTCCCCTCTGACACGAGTCACAGGCTCTTCACCCTGATGAAATGGCGCTGGAGAGCACTTGATGATGATTAGTATCCGCCCCTTGAGGCTTCTGGATGACGACGTGCAGACGCGGCAGGAGTTCGACCTCGACTTCCTGCGTTCCGGGTATCGGCGCATGGTGTACGTCTCGACGGACCCTGAGTATCGGGGAGAGCTCTCTCCCCGACGCCCGCGGAGCCCGCTGACGATCCTACCCATTCCCACCGACCCCGCGGCCTCCATCCGGCTGACCTACATGGACCTCAAGGGCCGGATCGAGACGATCGAGATGAAGCCTGCTCACAGTTACTACATTCCACCCAATATCAGCTACCGCATCGAGACCCGGGGAAGATTGGTGCTGGAACTGTTCGGCCCGGCCGACTCGTGGACGCAATGTTTTGACGAAGAAGTATTAGCGAAGGATTTTTTCGACCGTGCCTCAAGGTCCGGGGACAGTCCGGTTGGATCGGACGCAACGCCGAAAGGGAGCCGTGCTCATGGCGGACAGACCGCAGGGGAAGCCGAAGAGGCTGGAGGTGCTGATCATCAATGACGAAGCCGACGCGCCGTCGTTCCTGAACCCGATGAGCGGTCAGATCTTCGTCACCAATCGAGTCGGCAAGAAAATCATGCAGTTGGCCGACGGGACTTTGGATTTCGATGCAATCGTTGACGCGGTGACCCGCGAATTCAAGGGTGTCTCGCGCGAGCTCGCAGCCCGGGATACGGATGCTTTCCTCGCCCTGAGCACAGAGAAAGGTCTGATCACATGGATTCATCCCTAAGCACAGGCGCTGCGCAGCAACCTACGGATGGCGGTCAGAGCGTTGGGCAGCAGACCAAGCTGAGGCTGCTCCAGCGTGGATCCCTGCCGATCCTCCCAGAGGAGGAGCGGAAGTTCCGCCCCGACATCTACTGGTATCTCTCCTTCCGCTGCAACCTAGCTTGCGAGCACTGCTCGGTTCACTCCTCGCCTTGGGTGGATACCTCGAAGGACCTCTCCACCGCAGATGCATTGAAGGTGGTGGATCAGATGGCGGAGCTGAACGTGCAGACTGCGATACTCACCGGCGGCGAGGTCCTGATCCGTCCGGATGTCTGCGAGATCATCCGGGCCCTCACGGACCGCGGCATCTCCGTCGCGATCGAGACCAACGGTCTGCGGTTCACACCCGAGTTCCTCGCACTCGCCCGGGAACTGCAGGGCAAGAACAAGAAGTCGTTGGGCATGTCGATCAGCCTGGACGGCGGCACCGCGGAGACCCACGAACGGCTGCGCGGCCCAGGCTCCTTCGAACGCACCGTGCGGAATTTCCATCTTCTGGCCGAAAACAATGTGCGCTTCAACGTTCAGGCGATCCTCAACCGCTCGAACATCCTGAGCATTCCCGACCTGTTCGCAATCGCCAAGGAGCTCCGCCCCCACTTGAACCTTCTCCTGTTTGGGTTCCTGAACGCCGTCGGCCGCGGCACGACGCTCATCCATCAGCTCGGCCTGCGCACCGAGGACTACAACACTCTCTTCGAGCTGATCAAGCAGGGCATGGACCGCACCAGGGTCCCCACGGTGGTCAAGTCTCCTCCGGCCACGGTTCCTCCCCGGTACCTGGGGGTCCTGTTCAATCACCCCAGCACAACGCCCAGCTTCTCGTGCCAGTTCCCCCTCCTCGGCGTTCTCCCCAACGGCGACATCACGATCTGCGCGGTCTCGCGGGAGAACGAAGGGGTTCATTTCGGCAACGTCAGGACGGAGAACCTGAAGGAGGTCTGGGCCAAGACCCGCATGGACATGCTGCGCAGCCGGTACCTGGCCGCCGACGACCTCAAGGGGATCTGCGGCGACTGCATCTTCAAGCGGATGTGCAAGGGAGCCTGCCGCGCCTGGGCGTACGAGATGGGAGAGGATTTTGACTCTCCCTTCCCGGTGTGCGCACAGATGGAGGCGGAGGGCAGGTTCCCGACAGCCTACCGCATCTCGTCTCAGAACGAAGCGCTCATGAAGCAGGTCGCGGCCGAGTCGGCGTCGTGTGGCGCCTGCGCCTGCTCGCACTGAACAGCACGCAGAGATCGGGAAGGTTCCACGTCGAGCCCATGTCTGCAGCGTCCCTTCCCTCGGCGAGCCCGGAAAGCAATGCGCCTGCCCCTGGGTATCGCCAGTTCCTGGCTCCCGCCCACCCGCTCCTGCGTGAGGTCTTTTCCGCGCCGCGGCATGGACGTGAGGAAGCACTGACGGACGCCTTGGACCTCCTGCGCCGCCGCATACGGTACCGGGCGGTCGAGGGCCGCCGCCCTCCTGAAGCTCTGCTGCGGGAGCTCCTAAGCCAGCCAGGGGAGCCGGTCGAGGCCAACTGCCTCAGCCTCTGCTGTCTGCTCGCCTCGCGCCTGCGCGAGGTCGGCTATGGTCCGGACGAGATCTATGTCGCCTTGGGCGGCTGGCGGAACCATCTCCAGTACCATGCCTGGGTTTTGGTCCGCCGCGGAGAGGGTTTTTTACGGATCGATCCCTCGACCCTCATCCCAGAGGAGTGTACCGGGCTCCGGATCTGGAAGCAGCAGGTCGTCCACGTACTGTTCAACGACCGGCATGTCCATGTCTTGGAGGCCGAGAAACGGCGCCTGCTTGTTGAGGCGCCGTCGCCCAGCGTCAAGCCGCGGAAGCTCCTCTTTGGCAGAAACGATCCCGCGATTGTCACAGTGCTGGCGGACAGAAGGTTCGACGTGCTCGTCGCCGGCCTGTTCGCGGGAGCGGCCGACTTCCCCGAGGAGACCGGACCTCTGGCCGAGCGGGCTCTGGCCCACGGTCTGCTCCGCAGGGAGGCGGAACGGCTCCTGCCCGGGCCGCGGATGGTCTTGATCCCCGACCGGCCCGAGGGGGAGCTCGCGGCTCTCTTCGAGCCCGCCCTGGACCGCTATCTGGGGGTCATGTCGGCGGTCGTCCCGGAGATCCGGCAGGCGTTCGAGGAGTGTGCGGCCTCCCGGCGTTTTCCCTGGGACGAGGCCGGCCATGCGCTGGCGGCCGGCCTGCTCATGGACCTGTCCGTCGGTCGGCAGCTCTTCGCCCGCCATCCCGAATTGCGCCCTCAACTCGATCCCGTCATCTGGATCTTCGAACGGCCGCGGACCAGGAACGCCTTCGGCGTCCAATTCGCCAAAGATCCGGAGAGTGGCTGGGCGTTGGTCCAGCTCTGGCACCGGGGACTGCAGCGTCCGGCCCTGAACATCCGGGACGAGCTGGCTGGGTTTCTGGGCCGCCTCGCTTCCGGCGATCCGGGAGATGCCGACGCTCCGGGATGGCTTCACCTGCGGTACGTTGGGCTGGTACGCCGAAAGGGCAGGAGCCACGAATTGCTCGTCCCGTCATTCACGCCGGAGGAGTGGCGACGCCTCGCGACGCGCCTGCAGGCGGGGGCAGGCCGATTGGTGGAGGAGGCGATCCTCCCCGCCCTCAGCCTTCTTCCCGGCCATCCGTTCTGGGGGGACGAGTCGGCTACGGGCCGGCCCTACACCGCGGTTCGCCTGTTGTTGGACTGCGCCACGGACCGGGTCGTCGACAGCGGCCTGCTTCCGGCATTTCCTCCCACCGAGAAGGTCTCTCCGGCCTGGGGCCGCCTGCTGTGGAATGAGGACATCTTGTCGGAAGCCCGCTTCCTCTATGAATGCTGACCCGATCTCGCTCCACGGGTGCGGCAGGGTGGCCCTGATCACTGGGGGCGGTGCTGGCCTGGGTCGGGCGGTTGCTGAGGTTCTCGGCCAAGCAGGATATCGGATCCTGATCGCCGATGTCGATACCGGAGCAGGCTCCGCCGCCGCCGACGCGATGTCGGGAGCCGGCATCGCGGCATGCTTCGTGCGTACGGACGTGGCCGACCCGGACCAAGCCGCTGGGGCGGTGTCAGCGGCCGTGACACAGTGGGGACGGCTCGACTTCGTGCTCAACAACGCCGGGATCGCCGGGCGCGGGGCGACCATCGAGGACCTCGACGAAGCCGACCTCGCCCGAGTGATCGCCGTCGACCTCCTGGGACCCTTCCACGTGTGTAAGGCCGCGGTCCGCGCTATGAAGGGGCACGGCGGGGCCATCCTGAACGTCGCGTCTATTACCGCCTTCACCGGCTCGGCCTACTACCCCGCGTACAGTGCCGCGAAAGCGGGGGTGATCGCGCTGACCCGCAGCATCGCCCGCAAAACGGGGCGGCTGAACATCCGGGTCAACTGTCTGAACCCGGGCTCAATCTCTGGGACCGGCCTGATGCGCGTTAGCCGCGGGGGGCGCGAATTGACGCCCGAGGAGAAGCGGGAAGAAGCGATCGGTCTCATGAAGCAGATCCCTCTGGGCCGTCCGGCTCGTCCACAGGATATCGCCCAGTTCGTCCTGTTCCTCGCTTCGCCACTGGCGGCCCACATCCACGGTGCGGTCCTAACGATCGACGGCGGAGAGAGCCTGGGCTACCACTGATGTGACCTGCCGTGCTGGCCATTGACGCAAAACAGGTTCGCCAAACGTACCGCAACGGCGTAGAAGCCCTGAAGGGGATCGATCTCGAGGTGCGGCAAGGGGAGATCTTCTGCCTCGTCGGACCCAACGGGGCCGGCAAGACGACCCTGGTCCGCATTCTCGGCACTCAACTGGTTCCCACCAGTGGGACGGTCGAGATCCTCGGCCTCGATCTGGCACGGCAGGTGCGCCAGATCCGCCGCCGGATCGCTGCAGTGCCCCAAGGCGCCTATCCCGATCCCTACCTCAAAGTCTGGGAGCACATCTATTATTACCTTCTCGCGCGTGGCTCGTCGCGCTCCCGGGCGCGACAGGCGATGGAGAGCATCGTCCAACGCCTGGGGCTCGCTGCCAAGATCGACGCGCAGATCTCGATCCTCTCTGGCGGCATGCGCCGCCGGGTGCTGCTGGCCATGGCGCTCGCGAGCGAAGCGGATTTCCTCCTCCTCGACGAGCCCACCACGGGTCTGGATCTGCTGATCCGGAGAGAGACCTGGAATGTGCTATCAGGACTCCGGGAAGAGGGTAGGGCCCTCCTGTTGACGACGCACTCCATGGAGGAAGCCGAGTTCTTGGCAGACCGAGTGGGAATCGTCAACGAAGGGCGTCTCGTAGCTGTGGGAACGCCCGCCGAGTTGCGCCGTCTCGCTCCTGGGCGCCAGAAGGTGGTGTTCAACGAGAGTTCTCTGCCCCGTCCAGAACTCGAGGCGTTCGGCCGCATCGAGGAATTCGCCGGCAAATGGGCGATCTTCGTCCAGCAGGATGAGGAACTGCGCCGCCTTCTCGACTTCGCCGTCGAGAGGCGGGTCGAGGCCGCGGTGTTCAACAGCACCCTTGAGGACGTCTTCGTCCATATGGTCACCGACGGTCACCGACTGCGTATGGGTGAGCTCAAATGAACGTCTTAGGTCGCACCTTCGCCGTCGCAGCGTTGACCCTCAAGCCCAGCCTGCGGCAGCCGCTGTTTATCCTTCTCGTTTCGGTGCTGCCGCTCTCGCTCTTCGTCATGTTCCAGGTCATTGGCGGCGCTGGCCTCGGACAGCACGCTCTCTATGGCATTATCATTGTCTTGGCCACCAATGCGGGGGTCATCTCGCTTCCCCAGATAACGGTGACCTACCGCAACTCCCGGCTCCAGGAGATGTACGTCGCCTCGCCGGTCGGACCCGGCATGTATGCGCTGGGGCTCGGTCTGTCACGGCTGCTCTTCGCCCTGCCGGCCATCCTGCTGATCTTCGCAGTGCTCATGGTTCGGGGGGGCATGCGCCCGAGCGCGCTGCTCCAGGCGCTTCTCGTCGTGCTCTGCGCGTCGTTCTGTGGGGTGATGATTGGCTTCACCCTCTCGCTCCTGGTGCCGAATGTCTATATGATCAGCACCGTAGCAAATCTTACGGGAATGATCCTGACGGTGCTCCCCCCGGTCTACTACCCTCTGGCCATGGTACCGCCGGGCTGGCGGTGGCTGGCGATGTTGGCTCCAACTGCGAACGCGGCCGAGTTGCTGCGAATCTCCGGGGGAGCCTCTACCAGCTCGGCAAGCGGGGTACTGGTGCACTGGACGATTCTGCTGTTGGAGACGTTCGCTTGCGGGATGATCGTTTTTCGCCAGATGCGTTGGCAGGAGCGGTAGAGGCCGCAACGGCCAGGGAGCGGCATCGGATGCTGGCTGACGTGGCCATTCCGATGCGGGACCACGTCGTACTCAAAGCGGATGTCTTTATACCGCTGGATCGGGAGGGGCCGTTCGCCACGATCCTGGTAATGACCCCCTACGGGCGGCGCCGGCCGGCGATGATGAAGTTCGCCCGGTGCCTGAGCGAGGGGGGCTTCGCGGTCCTCCTGCAGGATGCGCGGGGGCGCTTCCAGTCCGGCGGGGAATTCCTTCACCGGGAAGAGGAGGACGGTCAGGACACTCTCGCCTGGCTCACGCGGCAGAGCTGGTGCAACGGCCGGGTGGGCCTGTTGGGCATCTCACTGTCGAGCTTCCGGGAATTCCTGGCCGCCTCGAGCCCGTCGTCGGAAGGCCCGGAGATCCGGGCAATCGTCAACTTCATGGGGGCTGTGGATATCCACTCCGCCTTCTACCACGGGGGAGCCCTGGTGCTGCACTGGGCCCTGCCGTGGGGGGTGATGATGAACCCGCAGTGGACGGGGCGGATTGCCGCCTGGCAGAAATTGCCCTGGCAGCAACTTTTCCGCCATCTCCCCCTGGCTCGGGTGACCGAGAGGACCTCCGGGGCGGTGGATCTCTGGCGACAGGTCATCGAGCGGCCGGTCTATGACGAGAGCTGGCGGAAGCTCGACCTCCGGCACCGGCTGAGCAATGTCCGGGTCCCCGTTCTTCATCTCTCAGGGTGGTACGATAACGCCCTCAGTCAAGTTCTCAAGACGTACGCAACCCTCGCTGTACCGCAGGACGGGAGGGCACCGGTCCCGCAGTCCCTTATCCTGGGTCCATGGGACCATCAGACGATCTTTTTCTCCCTCCTAGGGGGCGGTGAGCGGACCGAACTCGGGGCCCTGGCCTCTATCGAGCTGCTGCCTCTGGTCCTGGACTGGTTCGGGCACTGGTTTGGACAGGAGGCAGAGGAGGGTGGCACGCGGCTCTCCGCTCGCCATCCCGGGGCGCTACTCTATGTCATGGAGGCCCAGACCTGGCTGGAGTTCGACACCTTCCCGCCACCGGCGCGGGAGGAGAGCTGGTATCTGACGTCCGGAGGAAAGGCGAACACGGCGGGCGGCGACGGGGCCCTCGTTGTAACAGCGGGAGCGACTGAGGGAGCGGACCGCTTCACCTATGATCCCGCCGATCCGGTGCCCACTGTTGGGGGCGCTCTCTGGCCATTCCAGTCCCAGGGGCTCCAGCCCGGGCCCGCGGACCAGCGGGAGGTGGAGCGGCGGGCCGACGTCCTCGTCTACACGAGCGCGCCTCTGGAGGAAGACCGGTTGGTAGTGGGCATCGTCCGGACCGAACTGTGGGCCGCCACCTCGGCCCCAGACACGGACTTCACCGCCAAACTCGTAGATGTGGCTCCCGACGGGACCGCGCGCTTGGTCCAAGACGGGATCCTGCGCTGCCGCTTCGCGACCGGAGTCGGCGAGAGCCTCGTCGAGCCGGGCCGCCGGTACCGCTGGAGGATCGAGATCGGCGCCATTGCCCACTGCTTCCGGGCCGGTCACCGGCTTCGTCTGGATATCTCGAGCAGCAACTTCCCCAGGTTCGATCGCAACCTGAACACGGCGGAGCCTATTCACACCGGCAGCACCGGTGTTGCGTGCGAGCAGACCGTCTTCCACGGCGGCGCGACAGCCTCACGGCTCCTGCTGCCCATCCTGCCGACCTCCCTGCTGACGACTCACCGTTGGGAGGGCTCCCGGTGACAGGTGGAGAGCCTCTGCCGGGCTTGGAAGTCGTTGTCAAGGCCAGGGTGGAATCGGATCTCGGCCGCGCGGTTCCCTCCGGGAACGAACGGCTGCGGACGGACATCCACCGTCCGGCCGCCGGGGGCCCGTGGCCGGCCCTCCTCCTCAGGACTCCGTACGGCACGGCCGAACCCGTCCTGCTCAAAATCGCCCGCATCCTGGCACGCAACGGGTACGCGGTGGTACTCCAGAACGTCCGCGGACGCTACGGATCGAGCGGCTCCTTCGAGCCTTTCGGACACGAGGTGGAGGACGGACGTGCGACGCTGGAGTGGCTGGCGGCGCAGCCGTGGTGCGACGGCCGCGTCATCGGCTGGGGGATCTCCTACTCGACGTACACCGCCGCCGCCCTCTGTGTCGGAGCGCCTCCGGCTGGGATCCGCCTGATGGGGGTAGTCTCGGTGGTAGGCATGGCAAACCCCTATCACCACTTCTACCGCGGCGGGGCATTCGTCCTCCACTGGGCCTTGCCCTGGTACCTCCTGATCTCCGGTCCCCGCTCCCGCAAGTTGGAGCCTCGAAGCCTGAGGCTACCGGCGCTTGGTCCCATTGAGAAGATCCCCGACGCTCTTGGGGGCTCCGCCGGCCTCTGGCGCGACTGGCTGCGGTGGCGCTCCGAGAGTGACGAATACTGGCGGCGCCGCGACCTTGTGCCAACCCTCGTGGATTCCCGCCTGCCGATGCTTCACATCGGCGGCTGGTACGACTTCACCATTGGTTCGACGCTCGACCTCTATAGGGCGATGGTGGCGTCCGGCGCACCTGGGCAGCGCCTCATCGTCGGTCCGTGGGAGCACAACCAAACGGCAGCGGCCCTCTTCCGCTCGCTCGCAGCAGAGGGGCACGATGGCGATGCCGGTCGTGCCGCGGATGCCGCGTGGCTCGCCGAAGAGATGCTAGGAGCCCTGCGGGCCTGGCTCGGCGAGGAGGCGCTAGAGCCCCGTCTGCCGGTGCGGGTCTGGCTGGAAACCGGCGCGTCGGGGGCTTGGCGGAATCTGGAGAGCTGGCCGCCGCCCCCCCATCTCGGCGTCTGGTACCTGACCAGTAGCGAGACGGGCGAGGGACGGCTGGCAGCCGCTCCTTCGGAGTCGACGTGGGCAGCGAGCCTCAAGCATGATCCGGAGGATCCGGTCCCCTCATTGGGAGGGCGGTGCTGGGCCATGCCCGGATGGACTTCCGCCGGACCGCTCGACCAGGCAAGCCTCGCAACGCGGCGCGACCTCCTGATGTTCAGCAGCCCTCCCCTGGACCAGCCTGTCGAGATCTGCGGCTATCCCCAGACCGTCCTGTGGATCGAACGGTCCGGCAGCGCACCTAGCGACTGCTACGCGAAGCTGGTCGATATCCACCCAGATGGTCGCCGTACCTGGGTCGCGGATGGAGTGCTGAGGAGCGCCTGGCAGGCCGGAACTCCTCAAGGCCGCGAGGAGGTCGCCATCGAGTTGGGGGCAGTAGCCCATAGATTCGACCACGGGCATCGGCTGGGCCTGGAGGTGGCGGCGAGCAGCTTCCCACAGTTCGATCGGTCGCCGGAGAATGGAATCCTCCGCCTCTTCCATGGCGCTGAGCATGCGTCGCGCCTCCTGCTCCCGGAGATGACGGAGCACCCGACGCGTGATGCCGCAGCCACCCAGAACCAGGAGAACTCACGATGGGCACCCTTCCCTTGAGCCTCCGTTCCGGACTGAGATTGCTGACTCGGAATCCGGGCTTCGCTCTGACCGCCATCCTGACACTCGCGTTCGGGATCGCGACCAATGCGGTTGTGTACAGCATGGTCAGCGCATTCCTCCTGCGGCCGCTTCCCTTTGAGGACTCGTCGGCGCTGGTGCACCTCTGGGCCACCGACACCTCCCAGGGGTGGAATGAAGTGAAGGTCTCGCTCGAGAACTTCCTGGACTGGCGGCGCGAGACCCGCACCCTGGAGGGGCTCGAGGGCTTCTACTATCGGTCTTATAACGTCTCGGGGGATGCGACGCCCCAGCAGATCGAGGCCGGCAACGTCACCGCCGGCATGTTCCGCCTGCTCGGCGTGCATCCCCAACTCGGCCGCGACTTCCGGGACGGCGAGGATCTGCCAGGACAGGAGCCGGTGGCGATCCTCAGCGACCACATCTGGCGGAGCCGGTTCGGCGGCGGGAGGGACGTGGTGGGGCAGCGGATCCGCCTCGACGGAGAGCCCTTCACCATCATCGGGGTGATGCCACCGGGCTTCGAATTTCCGCTCAAGAAAACCCAGATCTGGGTGCCCCTCATACTGGACGAAACTCGCCACGGTCGCAGCGAGCCCATCCTCCAAGCCGTAGGACGTCTCAAGCCCGGCAAGACCCTGGAGCAGACACAGGTGGAAATGAGCGCCGTGACGGCGCGGCTGCGCCAGGCCTACCCAAAAGAGAATGCCGCCCTAGGAGTGCGGGTGGTGCCCCTGCACCATGCTCTGCTCTTCTCCTTCGAGGCAATCCGACTTGTCCTGCTTGGCGTGGCGGTCGCCGTCGTCTTCGTCCTCCTCATCGTCTGCGCGAATGTGGCCAACCTCTCCCTGGCGCGGGCCGTGAGCCGCACCCGCGAGATCGCTGTCCGCACCGCTTTGGGCGCGAGCCGGGGGGACCTCTTCCGCCTGTGCGTGGCTGAGAGCGCTATCCTCACTGTGCTCGGAGGCGCCTTGGGCATCTTGCTGGCCGTCTGGTGCGACCGCCTTCTCGACGCGACGGTCCCGCCGGACCTCTACCGGGTCGGGCACATAAGTGTCGATTGGTGGGTGGCGTTGTTCCTGCTAGGGATTTTGGCTCTCACCACGCTGGTGATCGGCAGCACGCCGTACCTGCAGCTCTCCCGGATCCATGCAGTCGACCACCTCCAGGAGTCGTCCACCAAGGTCACCTTCGGCCATCGGCAAAAGCTCCTGCGTAACGTCCTCGTCGTCGGGCAGATAGCTGCGGCCTTGTTCCTGCTCATCGGAGCCGCCCTCGTGCTCGAGAGTCTGGTACGCCTACGCGATGTGGACGCCGGGCTCTCTCCTGATGGCGTGGGCGTCATAGAGGTCGCCCTGCCTGCAGCCAAATACCCCGGTGCCGCCGAGAAGCAGAACTTCTACCGCGGGATTCTGCAGAAGGTCTCGGCACTTCCCGGCGTGCAGTCGGCAGCACTCGTCTACCCGCTGCCCCTGAACTTCGAGTTGGACCTCGTCCACTTTGCGATCCCGGGGAATACCTCCGCCGGGGCCGACAAACCGCACACCGCGACCACCTTCCGGGCGAGCGCCGACTACTTCCGGGTCATGAGGATCCCGCTGCGGGCGGGACGGCCCTTCAGCGAGGAGGACACCGAGAATTCGCCGCCGGTGATCATCGTCAACCGTAGTTTCGCAGAGCGCTTCTGGCCCGGTCAGGATGCTGTCGGCAAGATCCTGGAGTTGGAGCCAGGCCCGGCGGCGAACAACGCCTCGGTGGTTGGAGTGGTTGCCAACAGCCGTGACACAGACCTGAGCAAGATCGAGCCCGAGATCTTCGTCCCCATCCTGCAGAAACCGCTCCGCGTGTTCCGGCTTGTCCTGCGCACCCACAACGATCCTGCAGTCACACTGCCCGCGGTCAGGAAGTCCATTTGGGAACTCGACCCGGACATCGCCCTCACCAGCGGCCGGACGATGCGAGAGGTCCTGGCCGATTCGACCACGCCGCAACGGATCGCCGCGGTGCTGCTCGGCATTCTCGGGGTGAGCGCGCTCGGCCTGGCGATCATCGGCCTCTATGGAGTCATGGCCTTCCTGTCCCGGCAGCGCGTCCACGAGATCGGCATCCGCATGGCGCTGGGAGCGGGGCGGGAGCAGGTGCTCTCTCTCCTCCTGCGCCAGGGCCTGGGCCTGGTCTCGATCGGCATGCTGGTGGGATTGTTGGGGGGAATCCTGCTCGGTCAGGTGCTATCGAGCGTGCTCTACGGAGTGGGTTCGTTCAGCTTCGTCGCCTTCATGGGGCTGCCTCTCCTGCTCTTGGTCGTGGCGCTGGCGGCCACCCTGATCCCGGCGCGCCGGGCGACCCGGGTCGATCCGGTAGTCGCCCTGCGTCAGGGATAGCCGACCGGCAGCGGCCCTACTTCGGAGCCGCTTGCTTGCAGAGGGCTCCGATCTGCTGCATGAGCAGAAGCCGGCTGTCGGCGTTCTGCTTCTCGTAAATCTTGCCGTCCTTGAGGCGGAAGATTTCGATGCTGCTGAAGCTGACCTTCTTTCCTGTCGGAGCAACGCCGAAGAGCTCGGCGCTGTGAGTGCCCGACGCGGTAAAAGTCGCCACGACGCGGCCGTCTTCCCCTGCAAACAGTTCGTCGACGGTGAAGTGAATATCAGGGATACCGAAGTGAACGGCCGCAACGGTATCTTTCATTTGCTCGATCTGAAATGGCGGCTGGAAGAGCTCGTTCGTGGTTTCGAGCTTCATTTTATTCCAGACTTCGTCATAGTAGCGGCGGACCATAGTCTTGTTCTTATCGGCCTCGCTCGCTCCCTGGGACGCCGCGGCAGTGGGAGCCTGCGCCTGAGCAAGTTGCGCCGACAGGACGACCAGACCGGCAGACAATAGAATTAACCGAATCGTTCTCATGAAGATGCTCCTTATAACGCCTGAGCCTGCAACTGTGCGGAGGAATGACGCAGGAGGTGATGCCAGACATGCTCGGGATCCCGTTCCACGGCCTCGACCACTCTCTGCATCTCCGCGAGCACCGGTGGCTCCACCTCATCCCAGACTTCTCCCTGGAGCAGCCGGACGACCTCCGGGCGATGGCGCGGATCCCGCAGAAAGAGGGTATACAGAAGGTTCAGGCGGTAGAAGAGAGTGATGAACTTATACCAGGTGCTCGTCCCATGCCGCATGGCGGCTTCGAAAGCCTGGAAACTTTTCTCGGACACGTCTCCGGACGCCAGGGCTCCGAGGATGGCTTTGCTCGCCAGCCGGGCGCTATTGAGCGCGATGCTGACTCCTGACGAAAAGATCGGATCGACGAACCGCCCGGCGTCGCCGACCAGCAGGAAGCCGTCGCCGCTCAGTCGCTTCATCGAGTAACTGTAGTCCCCCTCCTCCTGGAAAGGCCGCACTTGTCGGGCTTTGCACAGCTTCTCGTGCAGCTCCGGTCGCGTGCTCATGCACTGCCAGAAGAACGCTTTCCGATCCTCTTTGGTGCCGGCGAAATGCTTCCGCTGAGTGACCACGCCGATGCTGGTGATCCGGTCCGTGATGGGGATCTGCCAAACCCAGGTGTCCAACATGGGCAGGAAGTGAATGAAGATGTAGTCGTGCTGCGGTGAAGTGCCACGGTCGAAGTCTTCGAACCAGGAATGAATCGCGAATTGATCAAAATGGGGATCCTTGACCTTCAGCTTCAATTGATTGCCAAGGAGGGTGCGGCGACCGCTGGCATCGGCTACGATCCGCACGCGGAAGCGGATCTCCTTGCCGCCCAGCGAGGTGACGATCTCGGGATGGCCGGCGGGATGAAAATCGACCCGCTGCACTACGATCCCCTGGCAGACCGTGGCGCCGAGCTGCTCGGCGTGTTTGAGTAGCAACAGGTCGAACTTGCTGCGGTCGACGTGATAGGTGTGGTCCTGGTGAACGCCTGGCTGCTCCACCTCATCAAGGCGCACGTCGGTAAAGTAATCATAATCCTCGCCGAACTTCAAACCAAAAGTGCGCCGGGTATGAGTGGCCGTCCAGACTGCGCCGTATTTGTGGACGAACTTGGCCTCCTCCATCTGGGGAAGGAAGCCGATTTCGTCGAGCACCCTGGTGGTGGCCGGTACGAGCGACTCACCCACGTGGGGGCGGGGAAACATCTCGCGTTCTAAAACGACACACTTGACGCCGCCGCGCGCCAGATACGACGCCAGCGTCGATCCGGCGGGGCCGCCGCCGATGATCCCTACCTCGAATTCCGGTTCTCTTGAAGCCATGCGGTTTCACCTCATTAAAGACCGAGCATGCGTGCGACAATCATCTTCTGAATCTCGGGGGTCCCCGAGGCGATGGACAAGGGTAACGCATTGCGGAGCTCCCGCTCGATCTGGAGCTCCGTGGTGCAGCCGGATGCGCCATGGATCTGGATGGCGTCCACGGCAGCGCGGATACGGCTCTCGTTGACCAGATACTTGGCAAGAGAGATCTCGAGAAGGGCCCGCTCACCCTGGTCCCGGAGCCAAGCGGCTTTGTAGAGCAGGAGACGCGAGGTCTCGAGATCGGCCTTCATCTGGACCAACTTGTTGGCGACGGCCTGGAACTTTCCGATCGGCTTGCCAAACTGGCGCCGACGCCGCGCCTGGTTGAGGGAGCGGTCGAGAGTATGCTCCATGCGCCCCAAGGCGACGACCGATACCAGAAGCCGCTCCCACTCCATGGATTCGGTGAACATCGCGGCGCCGGCGCCCTCTTCGCCGAGCCGGTTGGAGACCGCCACGCGACATCCGTCCAGCACGACTTCGCACCAAACCGCCGTGCGCAGGCCGACCTTCTCGAAGTCGGGTCCGGTATGGAGCCCAAACGTTCCCTTCTCCACCAGGAAGGCCGAGATCCCGCCGAACTGGCGGTCCTCGGGGCTTGTCAAGGCGTAGATGAGCAGGACGTCGGCCACCGGGCCATTGGTGACGTAGATCTTGGTGCCCCGGAGGACGTATTCGTCTCCCTCGCGCACCGCGGTCGCCTGCATCGAGAAGGCGTCCGACCCCGAGCCAGGCTCCGTCGTTCCGTTGCCGCCGATCAACTCACCGCTCGCCAGACCAGGCAGGAAGCGTCGCTTCTGCTCTTCGCTGCCGTGGAGCCAGATCGGCACCGCGCAGCTCTGCATGTGGGCGCACACCGAAAAGGTGAGCCCTTCGTCCTGGCACGCGGCGCTGAAGGCCTCGAGGGCGAGGGCGGTGGTCAGGAGGTCAGCGCCGCCGCCACCGTGCTCACGGGGTAGCGGCAGACCATGGACGCCGGCTTCGGCCGCCAAGCGCCACGCTTCCGGATGGAACCCTCCCGCCCGCTCCCTCTCCAGGAAGCCTGCGTTGAGCCGCTGACCCGCCGCGGCCATCGCGAGGCGTAGGCTCTGCTGCTCCGCAGTGAGACTGAAATCCATCTTCCTTCCGTCCGCTCAGCCGTCCGTCTGGGCAAGGCGGGCGCGGTCCACCTTCCCCGAGGAGGTCTTCGGCAGCTCTGGTAGGTAGCGGAGGTCGGCCGGAACCATATAGGCAGGTAATCGCTCGTGCAGGTGGCGTTTGAGCTCGAGCCCGGAGAGCGGCTCGCCGTTCACCGGCACGACGAAGGCGACCAGCTTGAAGCCGTAGTCGTCCTCGGGAACGGCGACGACGACGGCCTCGCTCACGCCGGGAGAGGTGTAGAGCGTCCTCTCCACCTCGCCGATCTCGATCCGATAGCCCCGGATCTTGACCATGTGATCCCTGCGCCCTCGGAAGAGATAACTCCCGTCGTCGCGACGCGCGACGAAGTCACCCGTACGGTACCAGGGCTCGTCCCAGGAAAGGATCCCGGAACGCCGCCCCAGGGCCCTCTGCGTCTTCTCGGGGAGCCCCCAGTAGCCACGCATTACCGAGGGACCGCGCACCCAGAGTTCGCCCTCCACACCGGCAGGGACCTCGCGCCCCTCCTCGTCAACGGCAGCGACCTCGGTGTTGGCGCAGGCCTTCCCGATGGGCAGGGGGTCGTCGTCGCTCTCCGGAATGCGGTCGACCTCGTGCCAGGTGCAGACATTGGTCTCGGTCGGCCCATAAAGGTTGTACAGCGCCGCATGGGGCAGCGCGGCGGCAAGACGGCGCAGGTGCTTGATCGGGAAGACCTCCCCCGCGAAAAGGACGAGGCGCAGGGCCCGCAGGTTAGCCTGCTCGAGGTCGCCCCGCTCGAGCAGCAGGATCAGGGTCGACGGCGTCGAGTACCACACCGAGATCTCCTGCTCTCCCATCCAAGACGTCACATCGCGCGGCCGCAGGAGGGCCCGATGGGGCAGCGGGACGAGCGTGGCGCCGGCCCCAATGGTCCCAAACGTGTCCAGGATGGACAGGTCGAAATGGAGCTCCGCGACGCCGGCGACACGGTCCTCTTGGCGGAAGCCCAGGGCCGGGATCGCCCACTCGACGAAGGAGAGCGCGTTGCGGTGGGACAGCATGACGCCCTTCGGCTTCCCGGTTGATCCGGAGGTGTAGAGGATGTAGGCCAGATCATTCTCGATCGCCGGGCACTCGGATGCCAGCGGCGGCGCGGCGAACGCCTCGCCCCAGGCCAGAATCTCACGGCTCGTCCCCTGCCGGGCTTGCCGGAAGCCGGACGGATCTCCGCCCGCGACCAGGACGAGGCGCAGAGAATCCGGCAGCGGCACGGCAAGCAAGCCCGGCAGCAGTTCGGCATCCACGACGAGGGCGGAGACCGAGCAGTCCTTCAGGGTGTAAAGGGTCCGGTCCAGGGGAGCAACGGGATCGAGAGGGACGTAGCAACCACCGGCCTTCAACACTCCGAAAAGCGAAATATAGGCGGCCGCACCTTTGGGAAGACAGAAGGCAACGCGGTCGTGGTGGCCGATGCCACGGCTGGCGAAGGCTCCCGAGAGCCGGCTGGACATCTCGTCCAGCTCGCCGTAGGTGATCGAAGTGTCCCGGCTTGCGATCGCGATCCGTTCTGGCTCAGCCCGGGCTCTCGCCCCGAGCATCTGGGGGAGAAGGTAGGTCATTGGACTACCCGCCCGTCGCGGGCTGCCGGCTCGAGACGAACCTAACCATCGCCCCGATCGAGCCAACGTTCCGGCGCGTCAGCTCATGGGTTGCGACCGGAGCACCCGATAGCTCCTCCAGGAAATCCGCGACCTCGACAAGGGCGAGAGAGTCGAGGACCCCGCTGTCAATCAGATCCAAGTCCTCGGTAAGGATCTCCGGCTGCTCGTTCGGGACAAAAGATTGCCAGATAAAGGTACGGATCAACTGCGCAAGCTTCTCGCTTTCCATATCTATATCTTGGGATCCTGTATCAGCAGTATATCAGATCAAGGCTCGCTGTTGACGTTGAAGAGGTGCCGAATTAGGAGCCGGTCTGTCTCCTGCGGAATCGTCACAAGACGCCTATGATACACTTCCTCATCGGTACTTGGTAGCCATCTGCAGCCTTCGTTGAAAGATCCTCATGGACGACGTTCTCATCATCGGCGGCGGTCCTGCCGGCTCGACCGCGGCGACGTTCCTTGCCCGGTACGGCCACAGGGTCACGGTTCTCGAGAAAGAGCGCATGCCGCGTGAGCATGTGGGGGAGTCCCTCCTGCCCTTCTGCTACGGCCTCTTCGAGGAATTAGGTATCTTGGATGAGATGAAGCGACGCTATGTGCGCAAGCCGGGCGTCCGTTTCGTCGACACGGACGGCCGGTTTCGCACGACCTGGTGCTTCCGCCACGTGATCAAGGACGATAGCTATCTCTCCTTCCACGTCCCACGTGCGGACTTCGACCTGCTCTTGCTGGAGAACTCGGAACGGGCGGGCGCGCGGGTCCAGCAACAGACGCGCGCGCAGCAGGTGGATTTGGACTCAGGGGACGGCCGAGTGGAAGTCCGGACCGTGGGGCCGCGCGGAGAGAGCCACACCCATACTGCTCGCTTCCTCATCGATGCGAGTGGACGAGACGCCCTCCTTGCGACACGCCATCGGTGGAAGAAGCCGCACGACGGCCTCGACCGGGCGGCACTCTCCACGCACTGGACCGGCGCCCGATTCAGAGAGGGCATCGAAGAGGGGCTCCTGCAGATCTGTTACCTCGGCGGCGAGAAGCAGGGATGGATCTGGGTGATCCCCATTGCGCCGGGTCGCCTGAGTGTCGGCGTCGTTTTGAATCACTCCTACATCCGGAGCGAGCGCGCCCGCCTCATTGGCGGTGGCGTCGAAGACTGGCGGGAGGCCCTGTACCGGCAGGAGCTGATGAGCTCCGACTTCGTGGCCAGCCTGTTGGAGGAGGCGGAGATCGCCATGCCGCTCATGTTCAATGGCGATTACTCCTACAGCGCGCAAGTGAAGTACGGTAGCAACTTCGCCATCGTCGGGGATGCGTCCGCCTTCATCGATCCCATCTTTGCGAGTGGGGTCTACCTCTCGATGAACAGCGCCCGCCTCGTTGCCGCCGCGGTCCATGTGCGGCTGACAGGGGAGGAGGGCGACGGTCGGGATCCCCTAGCGGAAGCCTACCGCCATATCAACGGTGCCTATGCTCTCGTCGATAGGGCGATTCGGCTTTTCTACAACCCCGAGTCCCTCAACTTTGCGCAGATCGGCTCCGCTGGGCAACTCCTGCACGAGGGTCAGGAGAATGCTCTGGCCATCGGTCACTACCTGATCGC
The DNA here is from genome assembly GCA_036399915.1 of Thermoanaerobaculia bacterium. Classification (GTDB taxonomy): domain Bacteria; phylum Acidobacteriota; class Thermoanaerobaculia; order Multivoradales; family UBA5704; genus DATARR01. The sequence goes on along the minus strand of DASWME010000043.1, from coordinate 1,227 downwards.
CGGCGACTTCTTCTCGCGCCATGAACGCTACCACCGGTTTCTCGATGTCTTACAAGACCCCAAGATCCTGAGGCGCTTCAAGTCCGACTTTATTGATCGAGCCGAGTTCCAGGCGAGCACTTGCGGCATCGGGCCCGAAGAGGTGTTCGGCAAAATACTGGGAGGGATCGAGGCTGGCAAGAGGTGAGGTCAACCATATGATCGCGCCGGTCGGGATCGAGCCCGGGGATCGCCTCCTCGTCCCACCGGTCCGCGTGCGGCGCGACCGCCGCCGATCAACCAGATCCTCAAGACCTGCTTCAGCCGCGAGATGGCCCCTCTGGAGACGGCCGACCTCAGCCTAGAGACCAGGTCGTCGTTGACCCTTCGCCGGCTCGGTGCGCCCAGAAGCACCTGGCCGCCGGCCAGGTGGCCCCGGCCCGCGCCATGGCCGAAGCCTGGAGTGCCGAGGAGCCGGGCGACGTGCTGGCCCTGCTGGCGCTCGGCGAGGCGTGGGAGGCCGCGGGTGAGACGGCCGCGGCGGCGCGGGCCTACGGCTCGCTCATCGACCTCTTCCCGAGTCGCGCCGACCTGCGGCGGCTGGCCGGCGAGCGTCTCGAGCGGCTGGGCGAGGCCGGGCTCGAGCTGGCGATCGGCACCTACCGCAAGGCCGCCCTCGACCGGCCGGACCACCCCTCGGGCCACCGGCTCCTCGCCTGGGGGCCCTGCTGCGCGCCGGCTGACGACTCCATGGTGAACTTGGGGTCAGTGGCAGCGAGGAAAGCGGCAGGAGAGCCATAGGCGCCGGAAAGTAGTCACCTTGGGTGTCCCGGGCAGCTCGGGTGGAGGTCGCTAGTACCGGCGACCTCCACGGCCGCCGCCTCCGCCATAGCCGCCGCGGCCGCCACCGCCGCCATAGCCTCCGCCACCCTTGCCCCGTCCGCCTCCCTCTTCCCTGGGACGGGCCTCGTTGACGGTCAGAGAACGGCCGTCCACTTCCTTGCCGTTGAGCGCGCTGATGGCCGCCCGCGCCTCCTCATCGCTGCTCATCTCGACGAAGCCGAACCCCTTGGAACGCCCCGTGTCGCGATCGCTGATCACTTGGGCGGATTGCACGGTGCCGTGGGCTGCGAACATCTCTTCCAGGTCACTGTCCCTGACGCCATAAGCCAGGTTTCCGACGTACAGTTTCTTTCCCATTGGGAGACTCCTTTAACCGTTGTCCAATTTCGGTCATGACGACCCTGA
>DASWME010000042.1:0-4852 GCA_036399915.1 Thermoanaerobaculia bacterium | reverse complement strand
GAAGAAGAAATGGCCCGGCCGGATGAGGAAGCGCGGCAGGTTGCGGGGAGCGGGTCTCATCGTCGGCCGCGCCTACTTCATGGCCACGATCCCGCAGAAGTTGTACCACTTCCAGAAGACGTCCACCTGGCGAAACCCCTGGCTCCTCAGGAGCTCCCTGTTCTCCTCGAGCCGGTAGGGGATCAGGACGTTCTCCAAGGCCTCCCTCTTCTGCGCGATCTCGAGCTCGGAGTAACCGTTCCTCTTCTTCAGGTCGTAGTAATGCTGGATGAACAGGCGATTGAACGTGGAGCTCTCGCCGAGCACCTTCTCGACCAGGATGAGGCAGCCCCTCTCGGTCAGGCCCTCGTGGATCCTGCGGATCAGCCGCTCCCGTTGCAGCGGACGGATGAACTGCAGCGTGAGGACCAGCAGCACGACCGACGCGCCGCGGATCTCGAGGCCCCGCTCGACGTCCTCGCAACGCAGCTCGTACGGCCGGTCGAACCCCGCCGATGCGAGCTTGCGCTCGCCGATCTCGAGCATTTCCCGGGAGGAGTCCACGCCCACGAAGCGCAGGCCGAGCTCTCTCGGCAGAGCGCGGCCGAGGTTGAGGAGCGTCGTGCAGGTCGAGCAACCGAGGTCGTAGACCGCGGTGCCCTCCTCCGCGAAGTCGGAGACGATCTCTCCCACCATCCTCTGGATCTCCTCATAGAACGGCACCGACCGCTCCAGCATGTCGTCGAAGACGGCCGCCGTCTCTTGCCCGAAGCTGAAGTCCTGCGCCCTGCGGGGAGCGGCGAAGAGCCGGTCCGCGGGAAGGCTCTGAAGACGCCTGGGTCTGTCGTCCATCGGTGCCTCTCCTAGGTTCCGCTTCGCCGGTCGAGGCAGGCCGCGAGCTCGCGGTTGCGCACCTGCAGCCACAGGGAAGCGCGGAAGATGGCCCTGAAGACCTCGGCGACCTCGGAGTCGTCGAAGGGCCCGGCCGCGGCGCCCTCGAGCGCCTGCAGCATCTCCTCCTCGCGGCGGGGGTCGTAGCGGGCCAGCCCCCGCTCCCGCTTCAGCTCGGCGATCTCCAGGACGACCTCCGCCCGGCGCTGGAGGAGCTTCAGAATGTCTCGGTTCAGACGGTCGATCTTCTCCCTCAGCTCTGCCAGAGCCGCGTCCGCTTTGGCAGGCTCCCGCATGGCGGGGACCATAGAGGGTCAGGATGAACACAAGATGAACAGCAGATGAACGCCGGCGCCGGAGCCTCTCCAGCCATGCCCGCTATGATGTAGGGCCGGCATGAATCCGCCCACCCTCTTGGCGGTCCTGAGCGCCGCCATCGCCCTACTCTTCGTGCTCGAGCACCTCTTCCCGCTGCGCCGGCGGACCTGCTCCGTCCTGCGCCGCCTCGCAATGAATTTCACGATCTCAGCCCTGGCCTTCGGCACCGCGGCGGTCACAGTGCGGCCGGCCGTCCGCTCGCTCCTCGGCTGGACGGAGACGCGCGGCTTCGGGCTCGTCTATCTCCTGCCGCTACCCCTGGCAGGCCGCGCCGTCCTCGGCTTCCTGCTCATGGACCTCGCCTTCTACTACTGGCACCGGGTCAACCACCGCTGGCCCTTCCTCTGGCGCTTCCACAACGTCCACCACATCGACCCGGACCTCGACGTCACGACCAGCTTCCGTTTTCACTTCGGCGAGGTGGCGCTCTCGGTGGCCTTCCGCGTGGTCCAGGTGACGCTCTCCGGCGTCTCCGGCTGGACCTACGGCGTCTACGAGCTGGCCTTTCAGCTCAACACGCTCTTCCACCACAGCAACCTGCGCCTGCCGATCGCCTTCGAGCGCCCGCTCAACCGGGTGCTGGTGACGCCGCGCATGCACGGCATCCACCACTCGCAGGTGCGCGGCGAGACCGAGTCCAACTTCTCGGTCGTGCTCTCCTGGTGGGACCGGCTGCATGGGACGCTGCGGCTCAACGTGCCGCGAGACGCGATCGCGATCGGCGTGCCCGCCTACACGCTCCCGGGCGACGATACGCTCTGGCACAGCCTGACCCTGCCGTTCCGCCGCCAGCGCGACTACTGGCGCCGCCCGGACGGCACGGCCGTCGAGCGCGACCCCGCCCAGTTGGGGCAAGACCGGCACAAGCTGGAAGACTGAAGCCAGCAATCGCGTCAGCCGACGAGCCTGGAGACGGCCTGCTCCACCTCTTTCAAGTCCACCTTGCCGAGCCACTGCTGGACGATCCGTCCCTGCGAGTCGATGAGGAACATGGCCGGGACGGCGCGGACGTGGAAGACGGACCACGCCGGAGTCTCGGTCGCGTCCAGGAAGACCGGATAGGCGAGCTTCCTCTTCTCGGCGAGCTTGCGGGCCCTCTGGTGCTCCTCGTCGATTGAGATGCCGACGACCGAGAAGCCCTTGGCAGCATGCCGCTGGTGGAGCTGCTGCAGCTTCGGCATGGCGCTGACGCAGGGAGCGCACCAGGTCGCCCAGAAGTCCACCAGGACCGGCTTGCCGGAGGCGAAGGATTTGAACGCGACCTCCTTGCCGTCGAAGGTCTTGACCGTGAAGGCGGGGACCGGCCGCGGCAGGACCGGAGGCAGATAGGCCTCGGGGTACTCTTCGAACGTCTTCTTGCACTTTTCCGAGCAGAACCCGTAGGTCTGACCTTTATAGACGCTGATCGCCTTCACCGGCTCCGGCTCCGCCTCCCCTTCGTGCACCTTGCAGACGGGGCAGACGGCCTTTTGCGGCGTCCCGGCCGCGTAGCCGGCAACGGCGAGCAGGGCGAGGAGGAGGCAATAGAGGAGAACGACGGTCCGCTGTCTCATCTCAGAACCCCATGTTGAAGGAGATGCCGACCTCTTCCAGCCAGGCCCAGATGAGCGACACCCCGTAGCGTTCGCGGTTGTAGCTCAGGAGCAGGTGCGAGCGCTGGCCGTCGTACATCGGTTGCAGGGAGAACCCCTTCCCCAGTTCGACGTGCGCCCCGAAGGGGAAGTTGAGCCCGCCGTCCCACTCCGAGTAGTTGAGGCTCGCGTAGGCCGAGACCGGCCAGCGCGGATGGTGCTTCGAGGCGGTCAGGTAGTACGACTGCGTACCTTCCGGCGACCCGATGCGGTCCGAGCTGGTGCCGAGGAACAGGGCCGGCCGGCGCGCCCCTTCCGTCATCAGGAACCAGGTCAGCAGCGGCCCCCATTCCCCCGCGTCCGGGTTGTACTCGATCCCGGCCTGGAGCTTGGGATTGAAGCTGTAGTTGAGCGTGGACCGCCAGCGCGGCCGCTCCAGCTCCGTATCGACGAACCGTCCCGAAAACGTCCATTGGTACTCCAGGCCGCTCCCCCGGAGCGACGCGCCCTCGCCGGGTCAGCCGCTTCACGTCGGCGCGGAGGAGGGCCGGCGGGGTGGGGCCGGCTCTGAAGGGGGCGCCTCCTCCTGTGGCTTCTCCTGCTCCTGGGCGAGGGCCATGACCGGCCCCAGGATCAGCAAGGCCAGGAGCAACCAACAACGCCTCATGGCCGAGAGGATACAGCAGAGGTTGGCCACCGTCTCCTTTCGGCCGCGGCTGGCACCTTGGAGAGTGGAGGTGCGACCCCGCGCCTGCCAGGCTCAAAAAGGAGATCCTTATGAAGGGACGTCTGATTCGCGCTTTCGCCTTCCTCGCCGCCCTCACCCTCTCCGGCTTCGTCGCGCAGGCGGCCCCGTCGGGCTGGACCTACCAGGGCTGCTGGTCCCCCTACCCAAACTGCGCCGGCGGCAAGCACGCCTACACCGACGCCTCCGGAAACTTCTGGCAGTGCAATTCCTGTAGCCAGCCCCCCAGCACCGCCAGCTGCTACAAGTCCGGCAACCTCAATGCCATCGGCTACTGGTGCTCGTAGGCGGTGAGAAAGGAGATCCCATGAAGGGACGTCTGATTCGCGCTTTCGCTTTCCTCGCCGCTCTCTCGCTCTCCGTCATCGCCGCCCAGGCCCAGTCCGGCTGGACCTTTCAGGGGTGCTGGGCCCAGTTCTCCGGCAGCACCTGCTACGACGTGTACACCGACTCGACCGGCAACTACTGGCGGTGCGCTCCCTGCGGCACCACCAAGAAACCCAGCTCCCGCACCTGCATCCGGATCACCCCCTCGACCGGGCGCTGGTGCTCCTGAGGCCGATTGAGCCGTCATCGATCCCGGGGGGCCTCGTCCGCGCTGACGAAGCGACGCGTCGAGGAAGAGCCGCTGTGCGGTCGCACCGGCACGGGTGCCTCCATAGCCGCGAGGATCCGGCCGGCGCTCTTGGAAGGGTAGGAAAGGTGGTCGTCCCCGGTCGGCAGGACCTGGGCGCCGACCGCCGCGGCCAGCGCCCGAATCCGCTCCAGGGAGGTGATGTGATCCGCTCGGCCGTGAACGAAGGTGACCTTCGGACCGATACGTGCCAGGGGAACGGCGATCGGTTTGCTGAGGACGACGTGGCGCAACGTCCCGTCGAACGAACGCCAGGTGTGCAGCAGCCCCTCGCGGGCGACCTCCGGAGGCGTGTCAGGCAGGAAGAGCGGGACGATCCGCGCCAGAGCCGGAGAGAGCGTGGCCTCGTGCAGCTTGCAGGCCTCGCGGGCAAGGATGGGATTCAGGGTAAAGAGACCGCCCATGGGGGACATCTCGCGGATATGCTCCCGGGCCTCGCGTTCGCTGTCGAACACCGGCGTGCCCAGCAGGAAGAGACGCTCCACTTCGTCGGGATATCGCGCCGCGTAGTAAGCCGCGAGCAGGGTGCCAAAGGAGTGAGCGACGAACGTCACCCGGCGGGTTGCCCCCAACGCCACGAGTGTCCGCCGCAAGGCCCCGAGATGATCCTCCAGCGTGTACTCGATTGTGGGCAGCGGCGAGCGCCCGAAGCCG
>DASWME010000041.1:0-4158 GCA_036399915.1 Thermoanaerobaculia bacterium | reverse complement strand
AGGACCGAACCTTTCCCCCACCCCTCCGAAGACCGTGCCCTGGCGAACGGGCTTGGTGGTCCGGACCGGGACGTTCGATGCCAACCTCATCGAGCGCTCAGAGGAGGTATACGCTTGACATCTCTTTCTATGGACGGGCATCAATGCCCGGGCGGCGCTACCCCTCGCTGTGTCGGTCGTAGGGGACGATGTTCTCCCACTCCGAGGCGTCCGAGCGGGCGACCACGGCCACCACCGGCTCGGTGTCGCTCACGTTGAAGACCTCGTGGGGCACGCCGGGCTCGATGAAGATGAAGTCGCCGGCCTCGTTCTCCACCACCTTTTTAAGGCCGGGTCCGTACTCGTGGCGGACGCGGCCCTGGAGGATGTAGAGCATCACCTCGAAGTCCACGTGGATATGGGCGTACGCCACGCCGCCCGGCGGAATGGTGGCCACGTTCATCGACAGCTTCTTCGCGTTGACGTTCTTGGCCGAGAGGCCGGCCCGGTACTGGATGCCGTTCCAGCCCCGGCAGATGCCGCCGCCGCGGATGACGGAGATGCCGTCGTCGCCCTCGACGGCCTGCTTCAGATCCACAGTAGTGTCGGACATGGGTCCTCCTGACGTCTCCACCGATTCTAGGCGATCCAGTCGCATGGATCCGCCTATCCTTGGTCATACGCCTGCTTCAGCTTGTCGATGTCGAACCCGCTGTCTTCGCTTGCCATTTCGCAACGTCGACGCCCCTCACGAGGAACCACACCGTCAGTGAGACTGCCGCGAGAAACATCGGCAGAAGCAGGACGTCCGAGGCGTATGCCGGCGCCAGGACCAGCGCGAAGTTCTTGGTGACGAATCCGAGACCAGCGAGCACCATGAGGACGCCGAGAAACCTCGGAAGGTAGCCGGATCGGAAGATCAGGTACCCACGAAGAACACTGGCGACACCGTAGAACACCATGAAGATTCCACCGCCATATCCGAACACCTTGAGCGAGAGCAGCGCGAGAGCATTCAGTTGATCAGGCGAAAAGGCCTTCAGTGCATCGGCGCCACCGAGGATGATCGACGCTGCAAAGTAAAAGAGCTCGGCGACGCCGTAAAGGGCAGTGGATACGAGCCCGAAAAATGCGGCGAGCAGTGCGATATTCTTCTGGACAGGTCTCAGCAATACATAAAGGATCAGCGACAGAGTGACGTCACAGAGGGCTTCTACGAGGTAGCTGGCGAAGCCGAGGCGGAACAGCGAGTTGGACGTCGTGATGTTTTTCGCTGTGACCGTCGCATCGCCAAACACGATGAGCTTGGATGGCACGTAGGCCTCACCGACGAAACCGGCCACGATCGACAGCAGAAACAGGACTCCGGCAATCCTTGCGTATGTCTGGACCGACGCCGCTCGCGCCGGCGCCAGCCCGCGGTCGTCGTTCGCGTTCGATAGAGCGTTCATAGCGAGCCTTTCTACGTGTCCGGCGGCAGACCTTGGCTCGGCCGCCGCTACACACTACTTGCATTCATCTCCTCGATCAACAAGGGAACCGCGCGATCCATATTCTTGCTGTAGATCTTCGCAAAAAGCCTCCCAAATACCGAGACACCGAATCCTTCTGCTTCGACTATCCAACTGAGCTTGGTCTGCGCTGGGTTCATTTCCTCAAAGCGATGGTCGTAATGAACCGTCAGCCAGAGGAAGCCGCCGACCCATTTCCAATTGTGGTACGGGTTGAACTCGGTCATGGTGAACGCGGACTTGACGCCATTGCTCAGGTAGATGAGGCCCGTCGAGTTCGGTCCGAGTTCCCCCGGCGGCTGCACTACCACCTGCTTGATGTGCCTGGCCCAGTTCGGCCATTGCTCGACGCGCGCCAGGTGCTCCCACGCTCTCTCGCGGGGCTGGTCAACCGTGAATTCTCGCCGAAGCAGCACGATCATTAAGTGCATTCCTCCGCCGCCGGACGGATTGGCGTCGGTCCCTACCCCGCCTTCTTCACCCCCTTCTGCTCGGCGATCCAGCCGTCGATCCGCTTCTCGAGGACGTCCAGCGGCAGGGCGCCCGCGACGAGGATCTCGTCGTGGAACTTGCGGATGTCGAACTTCGCTCCCAACTCCTTCTGCGCCCGCTCGCGCAGCTCGAGGATCTTCAACTGGCCGATCTTGTAGGCTAAGGCCTGGCCCGGCCAGACGATGTAGCGGTCGGTCTCGCTCTGCACGTCCACCTCGTCGATGGCCGAGTGGTCGTGGAAGAACTGCACCACCTGGTCGCGGCTCCAGCGCTTGTAGTGGAAGCCGGTGTCCACCACCAGGCGGATGGCGCGCAGCATCTCGTCCTGCAGCCGGCCGTAGTCGCTGTAGGGGTTCTGGTAGAAGCCCACCTCCTTGCCCAGGCGCTCGGAGTAGAGGGCCCAGCCCTCGATGAAGGAGGTGTAGCCCCCCTGCTGGCGGAACGGCGGCAGTTGGGGAAGCTCCTGGGCGATGGAGAGCTGCATGTGGTGGCCGGGAACGCCCTCGTGATAGGCGGTGGACTCGAAGGAGATGACCTTGCGCGAGGTGGCCTCGCCCGTGTTCACCTGCACGCGGCCCGGCCGGGAGCCGTCCGGCGCGCCGGGCTGGTACTGCGCTCCCGAGGCTTCCTTCTCGCGGAACTCCTCGATGGGCTCCACCTCGACCTTGGCCTTCGGCAGGCGGCCGAAGAGCTGCGGCAGCTTGGCGTACATCTGGTCGATGTACTGCTTGTAGAGGTCGAGCATCTGCTGGCGCGACTGGGCGCGCAGCTTCGCGTCCTTCTCAATGGCGGCGTTGAAGCTCTTCAGGTCCTTGTAGCCGAGCCGGGTGGCGATCTTCAGCATCTCCGCTTCGATGGCGGCCACCTCGCGCAGGCCGATCTGGTGGATCTGCTCCGGAGTGAGATCGCTGGTGGTGGACAGTCGGACGGCGCGGGCGTAGCGGGCCTCGCCGTCGGGCAGCGACCACATGCCCGGCTCGGTCCGCCCCTTGGGCGCGTACTCCTCCTTCACGAACTTGCCGAACCTGACGTAGGCCGGGAGGATCGAGTCGCGGATGGCGGCGAGCATCTCCTCGCGGATGCGCGTCTGCTCCGCCTCCGGGACCTCCTTGGGGAACTTCGACAGAGGCTGGGCGAAGGGGGATTTCTCGGGCGGCGCCGAGGCGATGCCCTCGACCTGCGTCGCGACCTTCTCGAGCAGGAACTTGGGCGGCATCAGGCCGGCCGCCATCCCCGTCCGCATGCGGTCCATGATCTGGTCGAAGGCCCGGGGGAGCTTCTTGTAGCGGGTGATCAGGTCGTCGTAGTCCTTGACCGAGGTGAAGGTCAGCAGCGCCGGGAACTGGGGCGCTCCGAGGTGGAGGCCGGACATCTGGTTGACCGGCATCAGGTAGCCCCTGAACTTCTCTCCCTCGAGCTGCTCCTTGAGGCCCCGCACCATGAGCTCCCGGTTGAGCGCCTCCTGCTCGGGAAAGCCGGTGGTGTCGATGGCCTCGAAGCGCCGGAGGAACTCGCGCGACTTGGCGAAGTCGGCGTCGATGGCAGCCTGGGACAAGTCCGAGATCTGGTCGTTCCAGCGCTTGTCTCCCAGGATGGAGGCGAACTCGGGCGCGTGGGAGAGGGTGTACTCCCACTGCTCGGCGAGCAGGGCGTTCAGGGCGTCGCGCCGCTTCTGGAGGTCGGACTTGGGCGGGTCGGCGGCCCAGGTGGCGACCGAGGCCAGGATCAGCAAGGCAAAAAAGGACTTCCAACGCATAGGGATTCTCTCCTTGTCATGGCTTCCTCTATACGGAGGAAGGCGGCCCAGGGTTACGGTCTGCCCCGCGACCCGGTTCCAGCGCAGCGGATCATACCTTGAATAGGCTTCGGTGATGGATCTGCCACTAGAGAGTCTAACATTTAGGTATGATCGCCGTCCAGGCAGCCGATGGAGGCTTGACAGCTCCACCGCTCCTGTTGCAGACTGGGGACGAACGCGACGATGCCAATGCCTGCAAGAATCCCTTCCGTGCACGAGCGCCGCTGGCTGGAGCGGCGGCTGGAGAGCTCGCTGGAGCCGGCGGTGCGGCGCGTGGAGTCGCTGGCAGTCGCGGCGGCTGAGGGAGACCCTAAGCGGCCGTCGCTTGACCTTAAGCGGCCGTCGCTTGACCCTAAGCGGCCGTCGCTTGACCTTAAG
>DASWME010000040.1:0-18318 GCA_036399915.1 Thermoanaerobaculia bacterium | reverse complement strand
AGGACCGAACCTTTCCCCCACCCCTCCGAAGACCGTGCCCTGGCGAACGGGCTTGGTGGTCCGGACCGGGACGTTCGATGCCAACCTCATCGAGCGCTCAGAGGAGGTATACGCTTGACATCTCTTTCTATGGACGGGCATGGGCTTACCCCCTTTGCTCGGGTCAGGTCCGGCGGGGTGCTCGCAACACCCCGTCCGGGCCGCTTGGTTTGTCGCGGGGAGGAGCGTCCTCCCTTCTCTGAAGGGGAGGTTACGGCAGGTCTGGGGCGGCGGAAACAGGGCGGACGTTGCTACACACTAAAACCCCACTACCCTCGCGGGGGGCGGTCCGGCCCTCACGGGGGCGAATCGGCCCTCGCGAATTTCGGACCGGCCCCGGCGAGGGCCGAACGCGCCCCCACGAAGGCTGCGCCGCCCCTGCCGGGTCCCCAACGGCCCCCGCGAGGGCAAAGACCCGGTTCCAGAAGGCTGAAGGAGACCAGACCCGGCCGTGCGAGAATGGAGCGCCGCCAGAGCCGGCTGTCCGAGGTACCCATGGAAGAGATCGTCGCGCGCCTCATCGAGTACGGACTCCTCGTCGTCTTCGCCAACGTCTTCCTGGAGCAGGTCGGGGTGCCGATCCCTGCCCTGCCCACCCTGGTCGTGGCCGGGGCTCTCGCGGCTCGCGGGCGGATGGACCTCATCACCCTCCTGATCGTGGCCCTCACGGCCTCGCTTCTGGCCGACACGGTCTGGTTCCTGCTCGGCCGCTGGCAGGGCCACCGGGTCCTGCGGACGGTCTGCCGGCTCTCGCTCTCCCCCGACTCCTGCGTGCGCGGCACCGAGGACCTCTTCGAGCGCGCGGGGATGCGCTCGCTGGCCTACGCCAAGTTCATCCCGGGCTACAACACCATCGCCCCGCCGCTCGCCGGCGCCATGGGCAAGACCGTCGCCTCCTTCGTGTTCTGGGACGGCATCGGCAGCCTCCTCTGGCTCGGCCTCGGCATCGGAATCGGGTTCGTCTTCCACCACGCCGTGGACGAAGCGCTCCAGTACCTCGAGACGCTCGGCTACTGGGCCGCGGGGGTGGTGGCGGTGACCCTGGCTCTGGTGATCCTGGTGAAATGGTGGCAGCGGCGACGGGTCCGCAAGCTCCTCGACCTCGCCCGCATCTCGGTGCACGAGTTGAAGCACCTGATGGACCGGGGAGAGACCCCGCTGATCGTGGACGTGCGCAACCGCGCCTCCCACCTCCACGATCCAAGGCGCATCCCGGGCGCAATGCGCGTCACCGTCGATGAGGTCGACGACAAGCTGGGGCACCTCCCCCGGGACCGCGAGATCGTCGTCTACTGTACCTGACCGAACGAAGCCTCCGCGGCCCGTGTGGCTCGCGCTCTGATCGAGAAAGGATTCACCAGGGTCCGCCCCCTCAAGGGCGGCCTGGACGCCTGGCTCGAAGCCGGCCACCACGCCGAGGACGAGACGATCGTGGCAATAAGGCGACGGCGGTAGGTCGTCGACTATCATTGAGGCAAGGAGCAGAAATGGCTGAGAAGCTGCCGAACGTCCACCCCGGCGAGGTCCTGCTGAAAGAGTTCCTGGAGCCGATGGGCATCAGCCAGAACCGTTTGGCGCGCGACATCAGCGTCCCTCCCCGCAGATCAACGAGATCGTTCTTGGCAAGCGGGCCATCACTTCGGACACGGCTCTCCGGCTCGCCCGCTACTTCGGCACTTCGGAGCGGTTCTGGCTGGGCTTGCAGGTCGATTTCGACCTCGAGGAGACCAGGAACGCCCTTTCAGATCGGCTTGAATGAGAGGTGAAACCGATCGCTCCGGCCGCTTAGTGTGATTCGGCCTCTTGGATCCCAGATTCGACCACCCCCCGCACCGCCCGGATATCCCCCTCCAGCACCCGGTCCCGCAGCACCGTCCCGGCCACCTCCCGTACGGCTAGGTAGGCTCGTCGCGTCCCCTCACCGAGCCGGGCGGCGATCTCCTGCCGTCGCTCGGGGCGGGTCCGCTCCTCGAACTCCCTCGCCTCCTGATCGGCCTGATCCCAATCGGAGAGGCCCTTGGGTCGTGTCTGGGCGGGATCGATCCCCATCGCCACCCGCCACTCGACGGCCTGGGCGGCCACCAGCAGCTCGATGGCCAGCACGGTCTGCGCGTTGCGGAGCACCGTCCGCAGCTTGCGGGCCGCAATGGTGGACATGGCGTTGTGGTCCTCGGCGTTGGAGGAGGTGGGGATGGAGTCCACGCTCGCGGGGTGGGTGAGGACCTTGTTCTCGGAGACGATGCCGGCGGCCGTGTACTGGGCGATCATCAGCCCGGAATTGATGCCACGGTGGGGGATCAGGTTGGACGGCAGGTTGCGGTTGTGGTGGGCGTCGAGCAGCATCTGGGTGCGCCGCTCGGAGATGTTGGCCAGCTCGGCGAGGCCGATCGCCAGCACGTCCGCCGCCATGCCCACCGGCTCGCCGTGGAAGTTGCCGGCCGAATAGGAGATCCGCGCCCGGCCGTCGTAGCCCGCGGGCCAGTTGGCCGCGAACTCCCAGTCGAAGGGCGTGGTGCCGTCGCCGGGGAAGAAGAGGGGGTTGTCCGTGGCGGCGTTGACCTCGGCCTCGGCCACCCGGCGGGCGTAGGCGAGGGCGTCTCGGGCCGCGCCGTGGACCGCCGGCGCGCAGCGCAGGGAGTAGACGTCCTGCACCGCGCCCGCCTTCTCGATCAGTTGACTCCCCCGGATCAGCTCGCGGATGCTGGCCGCGCTGGCGATCTGCCCCGCGAGGCCGCGGGCCTGGTGGACGCGCGGATCGAAGGCGCGGGCGCAGCCGCAGACGGCTTCGAGGCTCAGGGCGCAGGCGGTATCCGCCACATGGGCCAGGCGCTGCGCGTCGTGGACGGCCAGGGCCAGCAGGGCCGTCGAGAAGGTGGTGCCGTTGGTGAGAGCGATACCCTCCTTTTGGCTGGGGGATGGGACCTCGCCGATCTCCAGGTCCTCGCGGAGGTGGTCCAGGCCGCTCCGCAGGTCCCGGGGCCGGTATGCCAAATCGCCCGGCTCGCGGACGACGTAGTAGCGGCTCTCTCCCAAGAGGACGACGAAGAGCTGCGCCAGCGGGCAGAGGTCGCCGCTCGATCCTACCGAGCCGCGGATGGGCACCAGCGGCACGACCCCCCGGTTGAGCATGGCGAGCACGGTCCGCACCATCACCGGGCGGATGCCCGAGTGCCCCTTGAGGAAGGCGTTGAGGCGGATGGCGAGCACCGCCCGCACCACGTCCGGCTCGAAGTAGTTGGCCGGGTTGCCGGGATCGGCGGTCTCCCCCGCGCCCACGGAATGGCTGAGGAGGATGTTGCGCTGCAGCTCCTCCAGGCGGTCGGGCGCGATGGGGACGTTCTTGAACTCGCCGAAGCCGGTGGTGACGCCGTACTCCAAGAGGGGATGGGACTCCCCGTTCCGCTTCCGCCACTCCTCGGCGTACTGGGCGGCCAGGGCCTCGATCTGCGCCCGGCTCGCCTCGACGCGGGCCCAGGCGTCCGGGTGGACCTCGACCCGGACGCGCGGGTCGCGGGCGATCCGGACGAGGTTCGCGAGCGTCAGGGACGAGCCGTCCAGGACGACAGTCGCGGGATGGTCAGGATCGGTCACCGGATCTGCTCCAGCATTTCGCGGACGGCGGAGACCAGCTCGGAGCGGGGCACCTCGCGCTGGCCGGGCCGCTCCTCCAGCCACTCCTGGCGGTTGGCGAGCGCCTCGGCCCGCCTGCGGCCCACCTCCATGTCCTTGAGGGTCACCACCCCTCGTTCCTTCTCGTTCGAGCCGTAGAGAACGGCGACCGGCACCCCCCAGTGGTCGGCGTACTTGAGCTGCTTGCCGGGCCCCTTGGCGGTGCCGAGGTACAGCTCGGCCGGGATCCCCGCCCGGCGCAGCTCCCAGGTCATGGCCACGTAGTCGTCCTGGAGGCCGGGGTCCATGTTGGTGATCAGCACCTTGGCCGTGGCCTTCTGCCGGCCGGCCCGGCCGAGGTGGATCAGCGCGGCGAGCAGGCGGTCGACCCCCATGGAGGCACCCACGGCGGGGACCCGCTCGCCGAGGAAGCGCATCACCAGGCCGTCGTAGCGGCCGCCGCCGAAGACCGAGCCGAACTGCGGCGCGTCGAGCAGCACGGCCTCGAACACGGGGCCGGTGTAGTAGGCGAGGCCGCGGGCGATGGAGAGGTCGAGCGACACCTGGTCGTCGCCGTAGCCGAGAGCATAGAGGTGGCTTGAGATCCGCTCCACGAGGCCGATCTCACGGTCGGCGCTCTCGACCCCGGCGAAGAGGTCGCGGAGCTGGGCCACCACCTCGAGGCGGTCGTCCGAGCGGATCTGGAGGAAGCGCTCGATCTTGTCCACCTGCTCAGGAGAGAGGCCCACGCCGGGAATGGGGTCGCCCGAGGAGTCGACGTAGCCGGTGGTCAGCTCCAGGCGGACCTTCTGCGGGCCCATCTTGTCCAGCTTGTCGAGCACGCGGAAGACGTCCGCGGCCTGCTCCGCCGGGATGCCCCCATAGGCGAGCAGGGTGTTGAGGATGCCGCGCGAGGAGAAGCGCACCCGGAACGGCCCCACGTTCAAGGCGTTCAGGGTGTCGCACATGCCGGCCATGATCTCGGTGTCGGCGACCTCGGACTCGGTGCCGACCGAGTCGAGGTCGAACTGGGTGAACTCGCGGAAGCGCCCCTTGTCCGGCTTGTCGGCGCGCCAGACGGGCGAGACCTGGTAGCGGCGAAACGGGCGGGGCAGGTCGCGGTACTGGGCCACCACCCGGGCGAGGGGCACCGTGAGGTCGAAGCGCAGGCCGAGCTCCTCCTCTTCCGGATTGCTGACCGTGAAGATCGACTGCGCGGTCTCCTGCCCGGCGGCGGAGCCGCGCAGCACGTCCAGGTACTCGATCGCCGGGGTGTCCAGCGGCACGAAGCCGTACAGCTCGTACACGCCGCGGATGGTGTCGATCATCCACTGGCGGGCCAGCATCTGCTCGGGCAGGAGATCTCG
The DNA here is from genome assembly GCA_036399915.1 of Thermoanaerobaculia bacterium. Classification (GTDB taxonomy): domain Bacteria; phylum Acidobacteriota; class Thermoanaerobaculia; order Multivoradales; family UBA5704; genus DATARR01. Next base: position 13,303 of record DASWME010000040.1, on the reverse strand, counting down.
CAAGCCGCGCGAGACGCGCGCTTCCACCTTGCCTGTCATGGGGGCGTCCTCCAGCGAACGGCTGGTTCTTTTCTTCAAGAAGGGGTGGTACCGGCGTCCGGATTTGAACCGGAGACCTCCTGATCCACAGTCAGGCGCTCTCGCCAACTGAGCTACGCCGGCCCGGACGGGACATGCTACGTGCCGGGAGGCTCCTTGTCAAAGACTCTTACCTCGCCACCAGCAGGTTCGACGCGAACCGTCTCGCCGCGTCCGTCCAGGTCCGCCGCAGCTCGAAGCCGGTCTCCGCAGCCAGGGCCGCCACCTGCTCCAGGTCGAACTTGTAGGAGTTCTCGGTGTGGATCGTCTCCCCTGCCGCGAAGGGGGCCTCGATCCCCAGCGAGCGGACCGGCACCGTCTGGTCGCGGCGGCTCTCGAGGTGCATCTCGATCCGCCCCGCCTCGCGGTTGTAGAGGGCGCGGTGGCGGAAGGCGGCGAGGTCGAACTCCCCGCCCAGCTCGCGGTTGATCCGCGCCAGGAGGTTGAGGTTGAACGCCGCCGTCACCCCCAGGGGGTCGTCGTAGGCGGGGAGCAGCACGCTCTCGGGCTTCTTGAGATCGACCCCGAGGAGAAGGCCCTCGCCGGGGTCCAGCAGGCCGCGCACGTCGCGCAGGAGGACGGGCCGCTCCACCGGGTCCAGGTTGCCCAGGGTGGAGCCCAGGAAGAGCACGAGCGTGCGGCCGGGAAGGGCCCGCTCCTGCCGGACCGCCCGGAGCGCCGTGTGATACTCCCCCACGTAGGCCGTGATGCGGAGGTCCGGGTAGGAGAGGAGCAGCGAACGGCTGCTCGTCTCGACGGCGGACTCGGAGATGTCCACCGGCACGTACTCGAGCCTTCCCTGACGGGCCAGCAGGGCCTCGATCAGCAGCCGCGTCTTCTGCCCGTCGCCGCTACCCAGCTCGAGGAGCCAGACCGGCCCGCCCAGGGCCCCGGCGATCTCGCTGGCATGAGCGCGCAGGATCTCGGCCTCGGAGCGGGTCAGGTAGTACTCGGGCAGGGCGGTGATGGCCTCGAACAGGCGCGAGCCCAGCTCGTCGTAGAAATACTTCGGATAGAGGACCTTGGGGCTCGCGGTGAGCCCCTGGCGCACGTCCTCCGCGAAGCTGGGGGCGGAGCGGTCCGAGGCGACGCGGCTCACCCGGAGCCGGCCGCCGGACCCCTCTTCGGCTGCGGCCAGAACAATGGGACCTGCTGTCGGGTGGGTCGCCATGACGGACAAAGACCGCCATGGTAGCATCCCTGCCCGAATCGAGCCCCTTCGCACGGGCTTCGGGGGACGATCCCCTTTCAATCCCCTCGGGAGGAACCGCACGCATGACGGACGAGCGCGAGACTCTGGAGCTGGACGTCCTGTTCGTGGGCGCCGGACCCGCCAGCCTGGCGGGGGCGTACCACCTGGCCCGCCTGGCCCGCGAGAGCGGCATGGAGCTCGCGATCGGAGTCCTGGAGAAGGGCAAGGAGATCACCAGCCACGCGCTCTCGGGGGCCGTCGTCGATCCGCGCGCCCTGCGCGAGCTGTTCCCGGACGACTGGAAGAGCGCGCCGTTCGAAGGCGCCGTCGAGCACGAGAAGTTCCTCTTCCTCACCGGGAAACGCTCGTTCTCCCTGCCCATCCCGCCGCCGCTCGAGAACGAGGGGAACTATGTCGCCTCCCTGGGCAAGCTCCTCAAGTGGATGGCCCCCCGGGTGGAAGCCGCCGGCGTGGACCTCTTCTTCGAGTTCCCCGCCGTCCAGGCCCTGGTCGAGGACGGCCGCGTGGTCGGCGTGCGCACGGGCGACAAGGGCATCTCTCACACCGGCGAGAGGAAGGCCAACTACGAGCCGGGAGTGGACATCCGCGCCCAGGTGGTGGTCCTCGGCGAGGGGCCGCGGGGCACCCTGGTCAAGCAGCTCGAGGCCCGGTTCGACCTGTGGGAGGGGAAGAACCCGCAGATTTATGCCATCGGCCTCAAGGAGATCTGGGACCTGCCGCCGGGCCGGGTCCGGCCGGGCGACGTGATCCACACCCTGGGCTGGCCCCTCGACACGAGCACCTTCGGCGGCGGCTTCTTCTACGGCATGCAGAACGACCAGTTGATCGTCGGCCTGGTCGTAGGGCTCGACTACAAGAACCCTCTCCTCGACCCGCACGCCGAGTTCCAGCGGCTGAAGACCCACCCGGAGATCGCCCGGCTGCTGGCAGGGGGCAGGATGGCCTTCTACGGCGCCAAGGCCCTCCCCGAGGGCGGCTGGTGGTCCATGCCGCGCGTCTGGGGAGACGGCTTCCTGATCGTGGGCGACTCGGCCGGCCTGCTGAACAGCCAGCGCTTGAAGGGGATCCACCTCGGGATGAAGTCCGGCATGCTCGCCGCAGAGACGATCTTCGAGGCCCTCAAGGCGGGCGGCGCCACGGCCGAGCGCCTCTCGGCCTACCAGGAGAAGATCGAGGCAAGCTGGATCAAGGAGGAGCTCTGGCCGGTGCGCAACTTCCACCAGGCCTTCGACCACGGGCTGCTCGCGGGGATGTTCCAGGCCGGCGCGGGCCTCGTGACCAACGGCCTTGGCTGGGGCTTCCGCAACCGCCTGGAGACCAAGCCGGGCCACCAGCGGATGATCCCGCTGGACACCCCCGATGGGCGGCGCCTGCCGAGGCCTGAGCCGGTCAGGCCCGACGGCCAGCTCACCTTTGACCGCCTGACCGACGTCTACCACTCGGGCACGGCCCACGACGAGGACCAGCCGGTCCACCTGCTGGTGGCGGACACGGACATCTGCATCTATCACTGCGCCGTGGAGTACGCCAACCCCTGCCAGCGCTTCTGCCCGGCCGCCGTCTACGAGATGGTGCCGGAGCCCGCCTCCCCCACCGGCGAGCGCCTGCAGATCAACGCCAGCAACTGCGTCCACTGCAAGACCTGCGACATCATGGACCCCTACGGGATCATCACCTGGGTGCCGCCCGAGGGGGGCGACGGGCCGAACTACAGCAAGATGTAGGGCCTACCCCTGCGGTCCGATCGTGCAGTCGCCGCTTCCGGTCTCGACCCGGATCACGGTGCGGCCGTCGCCGCGCCGGGCGCCCACGACCTTGCGGCCTGACTTGCGAAGGACGGCGTCGGCGTAGCCCACGATCAGGTCGCCGCTCCCCTGGTCCGACTCGATGTCGAACGAGGCGTTCGGACCCGCCTTGATCCGCACGTCGCCGCTGCCGGTCTCGGCCACCACCCGCCGCGCGTTGGCGAGCGAGCTCTGCACCACCACGTCGCCCGAGCCGGTGTCCGCGGACAGCTCCTCCACCTCGACGGCGATCACCTTGACGGCGCCGGAGCCGGTGTCCGCGGCCACCTTGCCGGCCTCCCCGTCCTGCAAGGTCACGTCACCCGAGCCGGTATCGATCGAGATCCGGCCGGCGGAGATCTTCTGGACGATCACGTTCCCCGAGCCGGTGTCCACCGCGCCGTTGCCCACGAAGCGCTTGACGACCACGTCCCCCGAGCCGGTGTCGATCGAGGTCTCGCCCTTGGCCGAGCCCACGACCACGTCCCCCGAGCCGGTGTCGATCGCGAGCTGGCCGGAGTGCGAGGCGATCTCCACCTTGCCGCTGCCGGTGTCGATCTCGAGGTCGCCCTCCAGGTCACCGCCGCGCACCGGACCGATCGCGTTGCGCACAGCGAAATCGGCGCCCGCCGGCATGGCGATCCGCAGGTTGGCGTAGAGCGTCGGCGCCGAGCCGTGCTTCGAGCTGTAGATCCGCACCCGCTCGCCGCGATAGGTGGTCGAGGTGTGGCCGACGTCCTTTAAGAAGCTCAGGAACGCGGGCAGGTCGTCGTCGTCATCGTCCCGCTTGCCGGTGGGATAGACGTACGAGCGGTACTTCTCCACCGGATAGGAGAGGGCCCACTCCTCGCGCCCCTTCCTGTCGTGGCTCTTCACCCACTTCATGTCCTGGAGCAGCCGCTGGGTCTCGCCGCCGCTCCCGGCCTCGGCGTGGACGGTGGCGTCCACGACGATGTCGCGGCCCGGGCCCCGCACGATCTCGATGCGGCCGGCAAGGTTGGCCAGCCGGATCTCCCCCCGGCCGGCCGGGAAGGCCTGGCGGAAGGACCGGCTCTGCGTGGCGGCGTGGAGGTCGTGCGCGGCCCCCACTCCGGCCAGGATCGTCAATGCCGCAGCGAGCGCGGGCATTCTGGAAATCGGTTTCATGGCGTCCTCCGTTGTCCTCTTCTCGTTTGACCACTACGAGCCGCGGGAGAGAAAGGTTGCAGGTAAACTCATGTCCCATGCGCCGCCCTCTCATCGCCTCGACTCTCGCCGCGGTCGCGGCGCTCTCTCCTCTGGCCGCCTCGGCGGCTCCCGCGCCCGAGAAGCCCCCGGAGCGGCTTTCGGTCGAGACCCTCTTCGCGACCGACGCCACCGGCCGCCAGACCTCCCAGCACGCCTGGTCGCCCGACGGCAAGCGGCTGACCTACGTCTGGGACGAAGCCGGCGACGGCCAGCAGAAGGCCCTGTGGAGCCTCGACCCGGCGACCGGCAGACGCGAGGTCCTCGCCCGCTTCGCGGACCTCCAGCAGGGGGACGAGGAGTTCGAGTTGAGCGAGTACGCCTGGTCCCCCCGGGGCGACGCCCTGCTGCTGGTCTCGGGGGACGACCTCTACCTGCTCCCGCTCGCCAGCCGCAAGCTCCGGCAGCTGACGAAGACGGAGGCGGCGGAAGAGGCCCCCAGCTTCTCCCCCGACGGCTCGCGGATCGCCTTCGTGCGGAGCTTCGACCTCTATGCGATCGACGTGGCGACGGGCAGGCAGACGCGGCTGACCACCGGCGGCGAAGAGAACGCCATCCTCAACGGCACCACCTCCTGGGTCTACTGGGAGGAGATCTGGGACCGCGAGCCGGAGAGCTACTGGTGGAGTCCGGACGGCTCCCGCATCGCCTACTACCGCTTCGACGAGACCCCGGTGGGCGCCTACCCCCTGGTGGACGACTCGCCCCTCTACCCACAAGTCAAGTGGCAGAAGTACCCCAAGGCGGGCGAGGCCAACCCGAAGGTGAAGATCGGCGTGATCGCGCTCGCCACCGGCCGCACCACCTGGCTTGAGACCGGCGATCCCGAGTCGTACCTGGCGCGGGTGGCCTGGACGCCCCGGGGGGACGCGGTCGCCGTCCAGCGCCTGAACCGCGACCAGACCCGGCTGGAGCTGCTGCGCTGCGGCGCCACGGACGGCGCCTGCTCCACCCTGCTCACCGAGACCTGGCCCACCTGGATCAATCTCGGCCGGGACTTCCGCTTCCTGCCGGACGGACGCTTCCTCTGGGGCTCGGAGCGCAGCGGCTGGCGCCGCCTCTACCTCTACGACGCCAGCGGCAGGCTGGTCCGCCCGGTGACCCCGGAAGGCTGGTCCATCACCTCCCTCGACGCCGTGGCTGGCGACGGCTCCTGGATCGTGGTCACCGGCTTTCCCACCGCGGAGCTGCTGAGCCCCGTCGATCGCAAGGTGGCGCGCGCGCGGCTCGACGCCGAGGGCTGGGAGGTGCTCACGCCGGAGCCCGGCACGCACCAGGCCGAGGTCTCGCCGCAGACCGGCGCCTGGGTCCATGGCTGGAGCGACGCCGACACGCCGGCCCGCGCCGAGGTGCGGCCGGCCGCCGGCGGCGCCCCCATCCCGCTGCCCGCCGGCAAGGCTTCCTTCGACGTGGCGTCGCTGCCGAAATGGGAGTTCCTCACCATCCCGGGGCCGGACGGCTCGCCCCTGCCGGCGGCCCTCCTCAAGCCCGCCGGCTTCGATCCGTCGCGGCGCTATCCGGCGATCGTCTACCACTACGGCGGGCCCGGCTCGCAGGTGGTGGCCAACGCCTGGGGCCCCCGGGGCGCCTGGCACAAGCTGATGGCGCAGCGGGGCTTCGTCGTCTTCAGCGTGGACAACCGCTCGTCCCTCTTCTTTGGCAAGACGGGGGAGGACCGCGACTACCGCCGCTTCGGCACGGTCAACCTCGCCGGCCAGCTCGCCGGCGTGGACTACCTGAAGAGCCTCCCCTGGGTGGACGCCTCCCGCCTCGGCCTCTGGGGGTGGTCCGGCGGCGGCACCAACACCCTCTACTGCGTGCTCAACAAGCCGGGCGTCTGGCGCGCGGCCGTGGCCGGCGCGCCGGTGACCGACTGGAAGCTCTACGACACGATCTGGACCGAGCGCTACCTCGACCGGCCGCAGGACAACCCCGAGGGGTATCGCGACTCCTCACCCCTCACCTACGCCAAGGACCTCCAGGACCGCCTGCTGATCGTCCACGGCTTGGCGGACGACAACGTCCACCCGCAGAACACGGTCCGGATGAGCGGCGAGTTCGTCAAGGCCGGCCGGCAGTTCGAGCAGGCGATCTACCCCGGCCAGAAGCACGGCTTCCGCGGCGACCCCATGCGCCACTTCTACGAAAGGATGACGGAGTTCTTCGAGCGCGAGCTGCAGGGGGTGGAGGTCAGGGACGTGGAGGTGCGGACGGCCCCGCGTTGACGTCCTCGCACCGCTTCAGCACGATCGAGGCGTTCGTGCCGCCGAAGCCGAAGGAGTTGCTCATCGCGTACTCGAGCTCCACCGGACGGGCCTGGTGGGGCACGAAGTCGAGGTCGCACCCCTCGCCCGGCTCGTCGAGGTTGATCGTCGGCGGCAGGACCTGGTGGCGCATGGCGAGGGCGAGGATGCCCGTCTCCAGCCCGCCGGCCGCGCCCAGCAGGTGCCCGGTCATCGACTTGGTCGAGGAGACCGCCAGCTTGTAGGCGTGGTCGTTGAAGACCGTCTTGATGGCCCGCACCTCGGAGAGGTCGCCCAGGGGCGTCGAGGTGCCGTGGGCGTTGATGTAGCCGATCGCCTCGGCCGCGAGGCCGGCGTCGTGGAGCGCGGCCTGCATCACCCGCACGGCGCCGTCCCCCTCCGGGTGGGGCGCCGAGATGTGGTAGGCGTCGGCGCTCATGCCGTAGCCCACGACCTCGGCGTAGACCGGCGCGCCCCGCCGTTTCGCCTGCTCCATCTCTTCCAGGATGACGATGCCGCACCCCTCGCTGATGATGAAGCCGTCGCGGTGCGCGTCCCAGGGGCGGGAAGCCTTCTCCGGCTCGTCGTTGCGATGCGAGAGGGCGCGCATGGAGCAGAAGCCGGCCACCGCCAGAGGCGTGATCACCGCCTCCGCCCCGCCCGCGATCATGGCGTCGGCGTCGCCCGCCTGGATGAAGCGGAAGGCGTCGCCGATGGCGTGCAGCCCGGTGGTGCAGGCGGTCGCGGGCGAGGTGTTCGGCCCCTTGGCGCCGTGGTGGATCGACACCTGGCCGGCCGCCATGTTGACGATCAGGCCGGGGATGAAGAACGGCGACACCCGGTGCGGCCCCTTCTCCAGCAGGATGCGGTGCATCGACTCGATCAGCGGCAGGCCGCCGATCCCTGAGCCGATGACGACTCCCACCCGGTCGCCGTTGCCCTCGTCGATGGCGAGCCCCGCGTCCTCGAGCGCGAAGCGGCTGGCCGCCAGGGCATAGTGGATGAAGGTGTCGCTCTTCTTGACTTCCTTCTTGTCGAGGTAGTCGTGGGGATCGAAACCCTTGACCTCGCCGGCGATACGCGACGGGAAATCCCTGGTGTCGAAGCGGGTGATCGGACCGATCCCGCTGCGCCCGGCGAGCAGGGCGTCCCAGTTCGCGGCCGTGCCCACCCCGAGGGGCGACACCAGGCCGACCCCGGTGATGGCGACTCGGCGCGGATCTGTCTTCAAGGCTGGAGCGGTAGCTTGCGGCTCGTGACCGGCGAAGACCCTAGTTCTGGTCCCCGGCGTTGTTCTGGATGTACTCGACCGCCTCGCGAACGTTGCTGATCTTCTCCGCCTCCTCGTCCGGGATCTCGATGCCGAACTCCTCCTCGAAGGCCATCACCAGCTCCACGATGTCCAGGGAATCGGCCCCCAGGTCGTCCGTGAAGCTCGCCTCCATGGTGACCTCCTCCTCGTCGACCCCGAGCTGCTCGACGATGATGCTCTTGACCTTCTCCGCGACTGCCATCGATGGTTCCCTCCTCGGTTTCTTGGGTTCGGCCGGGCTCGCCCGGACACGATCACCGGTTCTAGCACAAAGGTCCGCCCAGAGTCCATGGCGGCTCAGATATACAGCCCGCCCGATACGTTCAGCGTATGGCCGGTGATGTACCCGGCCTCTTCGCTGGCCAGGAAGAGCACGGCCCAGGCCACGTCGTCCACGGTGCCCAGCCGCTTGAGGGCGATCGCCCCGGTCAGCTCCTCGCGCGACGCCTCCGGCAGGTTCTCCGTCATCGCCGTCTGGATGTAGCCCGGGGCCACCACGTTGGCCGTGATGTTGCGGCTCCCCAGCTCGCGGGCGAGCGACTTGGTGAAGCCGATGAGCCCGGCCTTCGACGCCGCGTAGTTCGCCTGCCCCGCGTTGCCCATCATCCCCACCACCGAGGAGACGTTGACGATCCGGCCCCAGCGCCGCTTCATCATCCCCCGCAGCACCTCCTTGGTGAGCGCGAAGGCGCCGGTCAGGTTCGTCCGCAGCACCCGCTCCCAGTCCTCGAGCGGCATGCGGGCGAGCAGGTTGTCGGCGGTGACGCCGGCGTTGTTGACCAGGATGTCCACGGTCGCGAAGTCCTCGGGCAGGCTCTTCAGCCGCTCGCCGAAGGTCTCCGGCTGCGACACGTCGAGCGCCAGCGGCCGGGCGCAGCCGCCGCCGGCGTCGATCCAGGAGGCGAGCGCCCTGAGCCTCTCCTCGTTGCGGGCCGCCACCACCACCCGGGCGCCCTGGCGGGCGAGCAGCTTGGCCACGGCCTCGCCGATCCCCTGCGAGGCGCCGGTCACCAGCGCCGTCCTGCCGTCCAGTTTCAGCATTAAATCTCCTTGCCGTTGCAGGGGCGCAGCATGCTGCGCCCCTATGCCTCCTCTTCCTCCAGGAGCTGCCGGAGGTGATCCGGATCCGAGATGGCCGTAGCCTTCGCCGACTTGACGATGCGGCGGGTCAGGCCCGAGAGCACGTTGCCCGGGCCCACCTCCACGAAGACCTCGACGCCCGCCGCGTCCTCCATCCACTGCGCGGACTCCACCCAGCGCACCGGGCTGTCGATCTGCCGCACCAGGGCGTCGCGGGCCGCGTCGCCGGTGGTGACCGGAGCGGCGTCCACGTTGGTGACCACCGGCACCTGGGGATCGCGGAACTCCGCCTCCAGCAGCAGCGGGGTCATGCCCTCGCGCGCCGGCCGCATCAGCGGCGAGTGGAACGGCGCCGAGACCGGGAGCAGCGCCGCCTTGCGCGCCCCGCGCTCCCTGGCCAGGGCCACGGCGCGGTCGATTGCCCCCTTGTGGCCGGCGATCACCGTCTGCGCCGGACCGTTCAGGTTGGCCACGGCGCAGATCTCGCCCTGCGCAGCGTCCGCCGCGAGGGTGGCAATCGCCTCCGGGTCCATGCCGATGATGGCGGCCATGGCCCCCTGCCCCACCGGCACGGCTTCCTGCATCAGCTCGCCGCGGCGGCGCACCAGGCGCAGGGCGTCGGCGAAGCCGAGGGCGCCCGCGGCCACCAGCGCCGAGTACTCGCCCAGGCTGTGCCCGGCCACTGCCGCCGGCCGCAGCTCGGGAGCAAGCGCGCCCAGAGCGCGGTGGACGGCGATCGCGGCCGCCACCAGGGCCGGCTGCGTGTTGGCGGTCAGGTTCAGCTCCTCCTCCGGCCCCTCCCAGCAGAGCCGGGAGAGGGAAAAGCCGAGGGCCTCGTCAGCTTCCTCGAAGGCCTGGCGGGCCGCGGGAGAGGCGTCGGCCCAGACCCGGCCCATCCCCACCTTCTGCGACCCTTGCCCGGGAAAGAGGAAGGCGATCTTCTTCGCGGCGAGGCTCATCCGGTTTCCACCCCCGGGCGGCCGTCGAGCAGCCGCTCCTCCTGCCTGTGCAGCTCGGCAATCTTGTCGCGGATCTTGCGGTCCAGCCGCGCGTTGGAGAACTCCACGGCGCGGCGCACGGCATTCTGGAGGGCGTGGGCGTTCGAGCGGCCGTGGGCGATGAAGCAGCCGCCGTTGATGCCGAGCAAGGGGGCGCCCCCGTACTCGGTGTAGTCCGTGCGCTCACGGAAGCGCTCGAAGGCCCCCTTGGCCAGCAGGTAGCCGAGCTTGCCGCCGGGCGCGCCGGCGATCTCCTCGCGCAACATGCGGCGGATGAACTCGGCGAGCGCCTCGGCGCTCTTGAGCACCGCGTTGCCCACGAAGCCGTCGCAGACGATGACGTCCGCCCGGCCGCTGAAGACATCGCGCCCCTCGACGTTGCCGACGAAGTTGACGCCCGTCGTCCTGAGCAGCCGGTACGCCTCGCGGGTCAGGTCCGTGCCCTTGCCTTCCTCCTCGCCGACCGACAGCAGGCCGACCCGCGGTGCCGGCGTGCCGATCACCTCCTGGGCGTAGAAGTGCCCCATGACGGCGAACTCGCGCAGGTGGACAGGCTTGCTGTCCACGTTGGCCCCCACGTCGAGCAGCACGGTGCGGCCGCGGGCGTTGGGCAGCACCGCCGCCAAGGCGGGCCGGTCCACGCCGGCCACCGTGCCGATCACCATCTTGGCGGCGGCCAGGGCCGCGCCGGTGTTGCCGGCAGTCACCATGGCCTGGGCCCGGCCGTCCTTGACCAGCTCGGCGCAGAGGCGCAGCGAGGAGCGCCGCTTCTTGCGGATCGGCGTGATCGCCGGCTCGTCCATGCCCACCACCTCCTCGGCGTGGACGACCTCGATGCGGCCGTCCGCGCCGCCGCCGTGCCGGCGCAGCTCGGGCTCGACGCGCGCGCGGTCGCCCACCAGCAGGATCGTGCAGCCGTCCTCGGCCGCAGCGCGGACGGCACCCTCCACCGCGCTGTGCGGCGCGAGGTCCCCACCCATGGCGTCTACGGCGATCGGCATGCTCGGACCCCACCGGCCCCGGCGTCCCAGAAAGGATGGCCGATGGATTGGACTGGCTTGGCCGGGCGATTCTAGCTCAGGGATCGGGTAGAGGATGCAGGGGCGCCGCCTGCGCGCCCCTGCCGGCGATTACAGGTTCTCTTTGCCCTCGATCACCTGGCGGCCGCGGTAGTGCCCGCAGCGCGGGCAGGCGCGGTGCGGCATCTTGACCTCGCCGCAGTTCGGGCAGGTCGAGGTGGCGGGACGCGCCAGCGCGTCGTGCGCCCGGCGCTTGTCGCGGCGGGCCTTGGAATGGCGTCGTTTGGGGTTCGGCATGGTCGTCGAGCCTCTTGAAAGTCCTGGGTCTTGAGTCCTGGGGTCCCGGGCTTCAAGGCCCGGGCTCCGTCACTTCCTCTCTTCCAACCGGCTCTTCAGCCCGGCGAGGGCCGCCCAGCGGGGGTCCACCCGGGACTCCTCGCAGGAGCAGGCTCCGGCGTTCCGGTCGGCTCCGCACACCGGGCAGAGCCCCTGGCAGTCAGCCCGGCACAGCGGCTTCATGGGGATGTTGAGCTGGAGCTGCTCGATCAGGATGGGGTCCGTGTCGAGGCGCTCGTCCTCGAGGTACAGATGCCCCAACTCCCGCTCCTGCAGCGCGTGCTCACCCCCCGCCCCGGGATGGCGCTCCACCAGGATCATCAGCTCGACGTCGGCCCCGGCGTGCTCGACGATCGGCTTCAGGCACCGGTTGCAGCTCAGGGTCTGCTCGTAGGAGAGCCGCGCCCGCAGGAAGTATCCCGGGTCGGCGAACAGCACCTGGCCGCGCCAGTGCACCGGACCGAGGTCCAGCAGCTCGGGGCGCTCCAGGGTCTCCGGAGAAACGCTCTGAGTCTCGTCCCAGTTGAAAGGTTCCTCGCGAACCTGATCCAGCCAAATCTTCATGACACACGACCTCCAACCGGGGCAACCGCGAAGGCTAAGGGATTCCCTCCCCGCTGTCAATTGCAGCCGCGCAGGCGGAGGAGGAAGGCGGCGGGCGACCGGGTCGCCGCCAGCGAGGCCCGGTCACAGGCCGCGAGCGGGCCGAGCAGCGTCTCCCAGTCCCGCCAGGCTTGCACCTGCCGGCGGTCCACCAGCGGGACCCTCTCGAAGCCCTTGCGGAACCGGGTGACCACGCGCAGGGCCGGACGCGGTCGCATCCAGAGGCCCAGCACCAGATTGCCGTCTCCCGCCGGTGGCACGAGCGCCGAGATCTCCGGCGCCAGAGCTTCCGCGCGGGCGAGGCTCGCGGCGTCCAGGGCAACAATGTTCCACCCGGCTGAATTCCCCCGCGGCAGGTTCCTGGCCAGCAGGCCCGCGAGCCCCCGGGTGGGCAGCCCCCACCGCTTGCTGCCGGGCGGATTGAACACCGCCGCGCCCGGCAGCTCCCCGAGGGGTCCGAGGTCGAGCCCTCCCTTGACGTCGAACAACGCCATGGCCGCCGGCGGCAGCGGCCGGGGCGACTCCGCCGGCCAGGCCGGCCCGGCCGCTGCGAGCAGCACCGGAGCGTCCTCACCGGCCGCGACCGGCGGCTCGGGGGCCGGCCCGCCGCCCGCGAGCCTCACCTCCAGATCGCTCCCCTTCCTCTCCAGGACGTAGTCGCCCGCCGGGAAGTCGGACACGTCCTGCTCCAGATGGAAGATGCCGAGGCTGGGCGGAAAGGGGGCGGTCGAGCCCTCCGCTCCTTGTCCCAGGGCCGGCTCCGGCCCGGAGCGTACCGTCCAGAAGCCGTCCTGCCAGGCCACGCGGAGCACCCGCTCCTGCACCTCGTCGCGGCGGCCGCGGGTCTCGCGGACCTCCCCGCCCGCGAGCCACGGGTTGTCCGCCAGGCGCCCCGAGAGCTTCGCCACCGCCGCGAGGCCAGGATAGACCCGCGCCACCAGGAAGAACCGCTCGCCGTCCATGTCCGAGCAGGCGACGATCTCCCGCGACGGCGGCACGGCGAACGGCCCGAACGCGGGCAGGGCCGGCGGCGGCAGCTCCGCCACCCGCGCCGCAGCGGCGAGGTAGGCCGGGCCGTCCTCGATCGAGCCCGCCAGCGCTCCCAGGTTCTGGTGCGGGAACGGCACCCACAGGCAGGCGCCGTACGCCCCCAAGGCGAGCAGCCGCGCTGGCAGCCCATCCGGCTCCGGCGCCCCCGGCCGCTCGCGCGGCCAGTAGGAATAGAAGACATACCCAGCCGCCAGGAGGAGGACGAGCAGGACCAGCGCGATGCGAAGCAGGCGTTTCATGAGGACAGGACCACGATCGGCGCTCCGTAGCGCCGGGAAGGTAGCACATCCCCAGGCTTGCGGAGGGCTGGTCGCCCCACGCCTCAAGCAGGCTCGCGGTCCTTTTCCCTATCTATTCCTTCTT
>DASWME010000039.1:0-9099 GCA_036399915.1 Thermoanaerobaculia bacterium | reverse complement strand
TGGACGTAGGGGGAATCCGACCGCACCCAGAAGCCTCCCACCTTCTGATAGCCGTAGCGGGGCAGCACCTCCGCGACCCGACCCATGCCGCGGCGCACGCCCCAGATCTGGAAGAAGGCGTCGGGCCGCTGCTCGCGCAGCAGCCGCTGCTGATTCCATTTGACGTGGCCGGGCTTGTAGTAGGCGAAGTTGTCCTCGCCGAGCTCGGCGACCGGAGGCATCCGCGCCACGGCGCGGTCGTTGTAGCCCAGGATGTCGATCATCCGGTAGCCGGTGAAGTAGGCGGGGATGCCCGCCCAGGCGCAGGCGACGGTCGCCCCGGGCTGGACGATCCGCAGGAAGCCCTGGAGCTGGGCCACGACTTCCTCGTTCCGGTGGACCTCGGGCGGCCGGTCGGTGACGGCGAGGTTCCGCCAGTTCTCGTCGGCCTTGGCGGAGAGCCAGAGGCCGTTGACGATCAGCAGCGCGGCGGCGGTCACGGCGGCCGTGGCGAAGCTCCCTGCGGGCGAATCCGCGGGCTCCTCCCGCCGCCTCCGCCAGGCCGCGAGGACCTCGTTGAGCACGGCGTTGAAGAGCACGAAGACGAGGGGCATGACGAAGGCGAGGAAGCGGTTGGCCCGCACCTGGAGATCCTCGTCCCAGGTGTCGCCGCCGACGTAGACGTCGTACGCGCAGTAGAGCACGAACACCGCCGCGGGCAGCGCGAGCCGCGGGTTGCGCCGCATCAGGGCCCCCACCCCCAGTCCGACCGGCAGGAGGAAGGGCAGGTGGTCGCGCAGGAAGACGATGAAGAAGGAGAGCCCGCGCAGCAGCCGCACCGCGAGCGGCACGCCCGTGAGCTTCAGGTAATAGGTGTTGGGCAGGACGTCATGGAAGTAGAGCCAGCGGAAGAGGGCGTAGGCGAGGCTCGCGCCGCAGAAGACGGCCAGCCCGACGAGCCAGCCCGGCCGCCGCGCCGTGCGCAGCCCGCCCCGCAGGAGGAGGTAGAGCTGCACGGCCACGACCAGCAGCAGCATGTCCATGCGCAGCAGAAAGGCGGCCGTGCAGACCAGCCAGAGGGCCAGATGGCGGTGGCGCCCGAGGTGGACCGCGGAGAGGGCGAGATGGACCGCCGCCACGGTGAGGAGCGCTTGGAGCCCGGTCTCCATCCCCATCAGCGACCAGTAGGCCAGCGGGTAATAGAAGGCGGTGAGCACGGCCGCGGGCATCCAGTGGCGGGCCCTTTCGTCCGCGAAGTGGTCGAGCACCAGGCGGCGGACGGCCGCGGCCGTGCCGGCGAGGGCGAGCAGGGAGAGGACCTGCACCACCAGGCTGCGGTCCTGCAGCGCGAGCGGCAGCGCGTTGGCAGGGATCATCAGGAGCAGCCAGAGCGGATGGGTGAAGCCCTCGACCGGCTCGCCCCAGCGCGCCCAGTTGAGCCCGTGACCCTCCACCAGGTTGCGGGCGTAGGTCATCGAGATCATCGCGTCGTCGAACAGGCAGAACCAGCGCTTGCCTGCGCTCACGAACGAGGTGCGGTAGATGAACCATCCTCCCCAGAGGGCGAGGAGGAGGAGCAGGACGGCGAGGCCTGCAGGGGGGCGGGACCGTGGCCAGAGCATCTCTTGCCCTCTTATAGCACGCGCCTCTCTGGCCGCGCGAAGAACGCCCGGAAGGGCTGCCAGTACCGCGCCGCCAGCGCGCCCGCCGCCAGGGCGGCGGCGGCGAGGGAGGCGGCGAAGCGCGCCCAGGAGCCGGCGGGCGCCAGCCAGGCGGCCAGGGCGAAGAACGGCAGCGGGATCAGGTAGAGCCGCGCCAGGTCCGCCAACAGCTCCCGGAAGCGCGGCCCGAAGACCCGGGCCACCTCCCAGGCCATCACCAGGTTACCGACGAGCAGATAGTTGGCTGCTCCCATGCCCCTGGCGTCGAAGCGTTGGGTCAGGTAGATCCCGAAGCCCACCAGCGACATCAGGTTCAGCAGCTCGATCACCAGCCAGGAACGGTCCCGATGCTCCGCCTTGAGGATCTCGCCCCCCAGCATCGCGGACTGGTAGAAGAAGGGGACGAACGAGAGGATCCGTAGGATCGGCGCCGCCGCCAGCCAGTTCTCGCCGAACAGGATGAAGATCGTCTTCTCCGCGTTGAAGAACAGAAAGTAGCTCGCCACCACCTGGCAGCCCAAGAGCTGGATGGTGCTCAGACGGATGAACTCGACGAAGCGGGCACGGTCCATCTGATACCCCATCAGGGTGGGGAAGAACGCTCGCGGATAGACGATGGTGGCGACCAGGAACGCGATCCCATAGACCCTGGTATAGAGCCCGACGGTTGCTGCGTCGCGAAACCAGCCGATGACGTAGATGTCGATATAGGTGACGAGCTGCAGGGTGATCCAGATGAGGAAGAGCAGGAAGCTGCGCCGGACCAGATCGGGTACCAGCTCCGGCTCGACCTTCAGGGGAATCTTCCCCCAGGCCTTGACCCACGAGTAGCCGGCGAGGAGGGCGGCGCCGGCGAGGTCGCCAGCGACGAAGCTCCAGTACCCCCAGCCCAGCCACGCGAGGCCGACGGAAACGGCGGCGATGACGGCGGCGCGCCAGATCTCCGGGGCCACCAGGTTGCCGATGGTCAGCTCCCTTTCGAAGAAGGCCTTGGGCACCACCGCCAGGCCGTCCAGCAGGACCCAGATCGCAAAGACCCGCAGCACCAGCGGCACGTCGGGATCGAAGCGGCCGAAGAGGGGTGCCGCCCCGATCAGCAGGAGCGTGATCAGCGCGCCGAGGGCGGTGGTGAAGGCGAGGACCGTGCCGTAGGGGCGGCGCCGGTCGCGCACCAGGTGGTACGGCAGGCCGAGGTCGCGCACGGCCGCGGCGACCGTCACGATGCGCAGGGCCAGCTCGTAGACGCCATGCCCCTCGGGGAGCACGAGGCGGGCCAAGGCCAGCTTGGCGCCGAAGCTGATCCCCAGCCGGGCGAACTGGATGGCGTAGGACGCCGCCGTCGAGCGCAGAACGCGCTGCTCGGTCGAGCCCTCGCCCCCCGGCGCTACAGGAGGTTCGCCCATCGCGCCCAGCGCTCCGTCAGGTCCATGCCGGACTCGAAGTCGAAGGCCGGCCGGTAGCCCAGGATCCGTTTCGCCTTGTCGATGCGGACCCGGGTCCGGGCGCGGAAGAAGCCGATCATCTTCGGTGGCAGCGGGTGGATCGGCAACTCGCCGTCGGCGGCAGAGGCGCGGCGGTCCGAGGCGAGGCGCGCCTTGATCCTCTGCTGCCAGCGCTCCGGCAGCACGGCGCTGGCCGTCTCGCGCAGCCAGAGCCCCTCGCGGGTCCGCTCGATCCGCTCGCGGATGCCCGGCTCGGCCTTGAGGATGCGCAGGGCCTCGCCCAGGGCGCGGGGCTGCGCCCGCTTCCACTGCCGCCAGTAGGAGAGCGCCGCCGCCGCGGTCATCTCGACCGTCCGGGGCTCGCCGCCGCCCAGCATGCGCTCGAAGCGGCCGTACATCTCCTTCCAGGTCACCGGCTCCTCGCTGGAGATCAGGAACGCCTCCCCCACCGCGTCCTCCTTGACCGCGGCGAGGAGCATGGCGCTCACGAGGTCGTCCACGTAGACGGCGTTGGCGAGGCCACCGCCGCCGTCGACCAGGATCTGGCGGCCGGTCTTGAGCGCCGCGAGGACCGCTTCGGTCCACACCCCGCCGTAGGGGCCGTAAACCGCCGTGGGCTGGAGCACCGCGACCGGCAGGCCCGAGGAGAGGGCGGTTCGCTCGGCCGCGAGCTTGCTGTCCGAGTAGGGGTTGCCGAAGCGCCGGCGGGGTGCGGTCTCGTCGAGGTCGCCGTCCGCCGTCTGACCGTAGACCATGAGCGTGCTGAGATGGACGATCCGCCGCACCCCCGCTGCCCGGGCCGCTGCCAGCAGCCTGCGCGTCCCCTCGGCGTTCACCCAGGCGCGGTGCTTCTGGCTGCCGGAGGTGCCGTAGGCGCAGTGGAAGACGAGGTCGCACCCGCGCGTGGCGGACTCCAGGTCGGCGGGATGGGTGACGTCGCCGCGCACGACCGTCACGGGGAAGCGGGCGAGGCGGGCGGCGCCGGCCAGGTTGCGCACCAGGGCGCGCACCTCTACCCCGTGCTCCAGCACCAGGCGCTCCACCAGCCGGCCGCCAATGAAGCCGGTGGCGCCGGTCACCAGCGCCGTCCGGCCGGCGAGCGCCCCTTCGATGGCGGCAAGGCTCACGACACCTGCTCCTTGCGCAGGGGAACGACCGACCAGGGCAGCTCCAGCGGCTGACGCCGGGCGTAGCAGGCCTCGATCAGCCCGATCGACCGGCGCCCCTCGCGGCCGGGCACGAACGGCTCGCGCCGCCCGCGGACGGCCGCCGCGAAGTCGTCGAGCTGGCGGAGGAAGGCGCCGGTGAAGTCGAGCCCGGGGCCCTCCTCGCGCCGGGCGCGGCCGGCCAAGTGGACCGCGCGGTCCGCGATCGAGAGCCGGACCTCGGGGTCCGGGTCCCACACCCCGACCTCCAGCGTCGCCCGCGTGCCCTCGAAGACGCAGGTGTTCGCGAGATTGCGCGTGCGGCTGATCTCGACGGTCCCCTTGAGGCCGGAGCGCATCGTCAGACGCATCTCGCAATCGGACTCGACGCCGCCCATGGCGTCGTCCCAATACTCGATGCCGGCCCAGTCCCCCAGCCACCAGAGCAGAAGGTCGA
Source organism: Thermoanaerobaculia bacterium (assembly GCA_036399915.1). Lineage (GTDB taxonomy): Bacteria > Acidobacteriota > Thermoanaerobaculia > Multivoradales > UBA5704 > DATARR01. The sequence continues at coordinate 4,415 of DASWME010000039.1, read as the reverse complement.
GCACGTGGGCGCCGAAGTCGGCGAGCACGCCGCCGCCCGCGGTCTCCTTCTTCAGCAGGAAGTCGGTGGCGAACGGCCAGCGGGGGATCACCCCCTGGTGCATCTCGAAGCGGCGGACCTCGCCGAGGAGACCGTCGCGCAGCAGGTTGCGCACGAGGAGAGAGGAGTCGAAGAAGCGGAACTCGTGCCCCACGGCCAGCACGGCCCGGCCCGCGCCGGCGGCGGCGATCATCTCGTCGCACTCGCGGACGTTCAGCGCCATGGGTTTTTCGACCAGCACGTGGACACCGCGCCGCAGCAGGTCGATCGAGACTGGGGCATGGAGATGGTTGGGGAGCGCCACGATGGCGGCGTCCACGCGCCCCGGCAGGCCGCGGTAGTCGGTCGTGACCTCGGCGACGCCGAAGCGCTCCGCGAGAGACCGGGCGCGGCCCTCGTCCGCGTCCACCAGCACGGCCGCCTCCGCCCGCTCGGACAGGGCGATGGCGGGCAGGTGGTGGAGGGTCGCGATGGCGCCGCAGCCCACCACGGCGAGGCGGAGCTTGGGTTCTTTCGGTTCCTTCATCCAGAGTGCTCGGGATCGGACGCGCCGGAGTGGCGGCGTATGTTACCAGAGCCCTCCGGATCACTCCGGACCGATCCATGCGTGCTCGCGCATCGCCGCCGCCAGCTCGGCGGGCGTGCCGATGTCGCGATAGGAGCCTGCCGGGAACTCCACGCCCTCGACGTGGAGACCGGCGGCGACCGCGCCCTGGACCACGGCGCCGATCTGGAGCTCCCGCTCCTCCACTGGAGCGCTCCGCACCGCCTCGTGGAGGAAGCGGGTGAAGGCCGGCCCCCAGACGGCGATCAGCCAGTTGCAGCGGAGCGCCGTGCTCTCCGGCCGCACCTCGACGCGGAGCACGCGGCCGTCCTCCCCCAGCTCGACCATGTCCGTGGTCCGGCACCGCTCCGTCGGGAACAGTCCGAGAACCAGGTCGGCCCCGGTCGCGGCCTGCCGCTCGACGAGCCGGGCGTAGGCGTCCACGGGCTGGAAGATCACGTCGGGAAAGCCGAGGGCGACGATCGAATCCTGCACGAAGGGGTAGGCACGGTCGAGCGTCTCCGGGACGCTCCGAGAGCCTGGGATCGCGAGGTAGGCGAGGTCCACGTCCGCGATCTCCCCGGAGCCGAAGTAGCGGGGGACGTCCCACTTCGACTCGTGGAGCACCATGAAGATCCGGCGCACTCCGCCGGCGCGGAGCCGTTCCAGCAGATAGTGCCCCGCCACCTTGGGGGCCGGTCCCCGCTCCGTCTCCCGGAAGCCGATGGGGAGCAGCTCCTTGCTGCACGGCAGCGGCCCCAGCCGCTCGGCCCGGCCAGCGGCGGGGATGAGGCCGATGAGGGTCATACTAGAAGATAGAATAGACTAGTTGTCGGAGGCCCCCCTGCGAATCACCTCGAAAGGCCAGATCACGATCCCCAGCGATATCCGCGAGCAGCTCGGGTTGACTCCCAACTCCGAGGTCATCCTCGAAGTCGAGGGCAACGCCGTCCGAATCCGGCCTGCAGTTCCCCAGGTCAAACCTCTGCAGTCGCTGATCGTGGCTGCCGCAACCGGCGCGAGTTGCGTACCCTGGAAGCGTTCCTCCAAGGCTTCAGGATCTTCAAGCTGAGCGAGCCGGTTTCCGATCTCGCACTGGATCTCCTTCGTCGGTTCCGGCTGACGCATGGACTGCTCTTGGCGGACAGCTTGATCGCAGCCTCAGCCGCCCTTTTTCTTGCTATCCTCCACCGGCCCATTCGAGGAGACGATGAGCCGGCGCAAGGGCGAACCCTCCAGGCAGCGTCCGCGGCAGGTGCGGCGCGAGGCCGGGCGGCAGCGGAAGAAGACGGAGCGCCCCGCCGGTCCCGGCGTCCGCGCCGACCCTCTTTGGGCGCTGGGGCTCACCTTGCTCGCCTGGGCGCACCGGCTGGCCTTCCTGCGCTCCAACCGCGACTGGAGCTGGCCCTATACGATGTTCTATGAGGGGGACTCGGAGACCTTCTTCGACTATGCCCGCGCCCTTCTCGATGGCCGGCTGTACGACAACGGCATCCCCTTCCACCCTCCCGGATTCGCCTGGGTGCTGGCCGCGGTCCATACCCTGGTGGGGGCAGGACCCGGCGAGACGCGGGTGCCGTACTTCGCCGTCAAGGTGGTCGTCGCCCTCATCGGCAGCCTGCCGGTAGGGATCCTCTACCTGCTGGTAAAGCCGTACCTGGGGCGGGCCGTCGCGCTCGTCGCCGCGCTCCTGTGCGCCTGGCACTTCGGGCTGTACGTGATCGGCGTCGCGCCGGTGACGGAGGGAACGTACCTGACGGTCTTGATGCTCTGTCTCCTGATCTGGAGCCGGCACCGCGAGCACCCCCTCGCCGTTCCGGACGCGGTGCCGGGGGGCTGGAAATCCGCCCTGCTCCTCGGCCTGCTCCTGGGATTCCTGGCGCTGATCCGTGCCGAGTCTGTCCTGATCGCGGCGATCCTGGCGGGAGCCGGTCTCCTGGGATCTGCCCTGCGTGGCCGCCCTCGGGAACAGGGCGGCCACGCAGGGCCGCCCCTACGAGGTCTCCGCCCCTGGCTCCTGGTGGGACTCGGCTGGGTTCTCGCCGTGGCGCCATGGACGGTCCGCAACGCCGTCCGCCTGTCGGAGATGAACGAGCGCCTGGCCGGCCAACTTGCCGAGCCGCTCCCCACCTTCGTGCCGCTGACGATCTATGGACCGGTCAACCTGGCGCTGGCGAACAACCCGCGGGCGGACGGCACCTTCTCGCGCGAGTTCCTCGCCTCGCAGGCCCAGTCCGGCGTCCTGGACCTCACCAATCCCCAGCACCTGGAGTTCATCTTCCACGGCGACCGCATCGCCCGGCAATGGATCCTCGCGAACCCCGGCGACTTCGCCCGTCTGGTCCTGCGCAAGTGGAGCCTTTTCTTCTCCGCCTGGAAGCTCGGCTGGACCCAGTGGGACTGGCCCGGCGGCCTCAACGGGGTGCGACAGCCGGTGGACGTCTTCACTCCCGATTCGGGAGCCGGCTACGGGCTGGGCCCGCCGCTCGCGATCCTGGGGCTCCTCTGCTGTCTGGCGACCGCGGGAGGGCCGCGGCGATGGGCCGCGATCGTCCTGCTCCTCACCGCCGCCGGAATGGCGACGACCGGCCTCTTCTTCGGCTATGTCCGCCACGGCCTGCTGCTGCTCCCCTTCTGGCTGACGCTCGCTGCCGCAGCCCTGGTCTGGATCGGCGAGCGGCTCGTAAACCGCACCTCCGGCTTCACCCTGACCCCGATCGATCCGCCCCGGCGCCTCCTGCAACTCCTGGGGAGCATCGCGATCGTCCTTCTGCTCCTGGAGATCTGGGGCGCGGGGGCGAACCGCAACTACCAAGCCACCGGCACGACCGTGCCCGGTCAGACCTATCTGGACCGCGACCAGCCGGTATACCTGAAGGTCCTGCCCCGCTAGCAACCAGGAGCGGCCGGTTCGGACCGCAAAGGATTTGGCCGGCCGCCAAATCGCTTGACAGGCGTTCGAGTGCGACCAACTCACGAGGAGAGAAGCAGATACCGCCCGCGAGGCTGCCACAGGCGCCAAATCCCTTGACACCGAGGCCCGTAAGGCGCATCGCGGCTCGAGCGCCAAGTCTATCTCCTATAACAACTTACAGCAGAACAGGGACGCTGGCACCGTCTTTGATCTCAGGCCGCGCCGGAACCTGAGAAAGGAGGGCATGCCAGGTCATGACGGAACGAACGCCCGTTGTCCACCTCGTCACGTTGTTGGTCTTCTTCGCCCTCATGCCGTCGCCACGGGTGCGGGCTTCCTCCTTCGTGACACCCGGGCCGCCGCTGCAGAGACTTTGGGTTCGCGATGCCTTGACCGGCGTCGCGGTCCCGCAGGCACGCGCCATCGCCGTCGGCCGGGTAAGGAGCCTCGCCACCCAGGCATGGGCCGATCCTTCCGGCCGGCTGCGCCTCTTTCCGAGTGCCCGGTTGGAGAGGATCGACGTCTTCGCTGCCGGGTACCACTCCGCGACGGTGGCGCCATCGCCCGTCGCCGGCCCGACGACGACCGTCTGGCTGATGCCGATGAAGCGGCCGATGGCGTTGCGCCCCGACGTGATCGCGGCGCGTAGGCTGCCTGGCACCACGCTGCTCCACGGCTATGTAGTAAGCGTCGGGTCGGGCAGGCCTATGACCGGCGCCAGCGTGCGCCTGGCGGGTACCGACATCAGGACCACCACCGATGAGGAGGGTTATTTCCTGATCTATGCCAAGGCCCCCTGCGTGGCAACCCCGCAGCCCGTTCCCGGCTGCGCGGACCTGGTCATCTCGGCGCCTGGATACATCAGCGTCCGCCTCACCAACATCGCACGGATCGAGGAGGGCTCCCACTACATCGTCG